>CAYRFI010000094.1:0-16987 GCA_964423595.1 uncultured Thermoanaerobaculia bacterium
ACCAACGGCGAGGCGGAGAGGTTCATTCTGCGGAGGGAAGGGATTGACGAAAGGACCGCATCTCCGTCTTCGTTGACGATGCTCACCAGGTAGCCGGTGTAGGTGTTCTCTCCCAGCTTGTCCTGCAGCGACCCGAGGTCGAGGACCCCGTGCAGCGAGCCCCACACCTCGCTGCCGCGAGACCGCAGCGGGTAGGAGAGAAGCGCCTTCGGAGCGTCGCCTTGCGGCACGTCGAGAATGATCTCCTCGATCTGGTAGCCCTCCAGCACCTCCTCGTGGGCGATCTGCATCGCATCTTCGAGAATTCCCCTCATCTCCCGATCGAGGCGTGGCGAACGCACGAAGGCGCCGGTTCCGTGGCGGGGGATGATCTGCAGATAGACGAAAGCGCGGCCCGGTTCGCTGCCAATCCCCTGGAGGAGCGACTCGAAGCTGTCGACGTTGATCCGATCGGCAGAGGCGAGGGCCCGTGCCGTGCTCGCGAGCAGCGTTTGGTGGCCGGAGATAAAGAGGGAAGTTTCGTTGGCAAGGCTCACCGCCTGCCGCGTCAGGTACTGCTTTTCAGCAGTTTCGAGGGTTTCACGGTTGTACGATGACAGGAGCATCCCCACCAACACCATCGGGACCACGGTGACGAGAACCAAGGTGGCGGCGATGGGGTAGGTCAGGCTCGATCGGAGACGCGCTACAAGGCCCATAAAACCCTGATGAATATATCATGACGGTGCCTTGAGTGGCGCGATTGTGAACGGTATGCTATTCGATTCATTACGCTTGGAGACACGATGAGCCTTGATCGCAAAACCACCGCCCGCGCCCTCCGGGAGGCCGCCACCCTCCTCGAGGTCCAGGGTGAAAATGTTCATCGGATACGCGCGCTCGCCAACGCCTCGAGGATTGTGGAACGGATCGAGGGCGACCTCGATGCGCTCGTTGCCAGCGGCGAAATCCTCCGGATCAAGGGAGTGGGGAAGGGGACGGCGGCGTTCCTCGAGCAACTCGCGGCCGGAGAACGTCCGGAGATCCTCGTCGAGGCGGAACAGGTCGTTCCGGCCGGTGTCCGCGAGATGCTCGGCCTCCCGGGGCTCGGGCCCAAGAAGGTGCGCGCTCTCTGGCACGACCTCGGGTTGGGCAGCATCGGAGAGCTGGAGTATGCGTGCCGGGAAAACAGACTGGTAGAGCTTCCCGGGTTTGGCGCCAAGACCCAGGACAAGCTCATCGATGCCATTCGCTTTTCGCGAATGGCTGAAAAAAGACTTCTACTCAACGAAGCGTGGACGGATGCAACGGAGTTCACTTCATCTTTGAGTGGGGTGGAAGGCATCGAGAAGGTCGTCATCGGGGGAGAGTTACGTCGATTCTGTGAGACCGTCGGTTTCCTCGAGGTGGTGATCACCGCAGGCGACGAGGGCGCGGTCGAAGCCGCGATCGGCGACCGTCTGCTCGGGGTCGAGAGGGTGGCGCGCGGCCGGTTCAGCGGAACGACCGAAGATGGCCTGACGATAGCCGCTCGCGTCGTCTCGGCGCCCGAGGCGGAGGCTGCGCTCCTGTGGTCGACCGGTTCCGAAGATCATCTGCGTGCTCTGGCGGCGCGCGCCGCATCACGAGGGCTGCGGTTGGACGAGAACGGTCTGTGGCGTGGAAATGCCCGGGTCGAGTGTGCTGACGAGCACCAGCTCTATGAGGCTCTGGGGTGCCAGTGGGTGGCGCCTGAGCTGCGTGAGGGAAAAGACGAGATCGAACTGGCGACGGCCGGGAAATTGCCGGAGCTGGTGGACATGGAGGACCTGCTTGGCGTGCTCCACAACCACACCACCGATTCCGACGGCGCAGCCACGTTGGAGGAGATGGCGACCGCGGCCCGGGGCCACGGATGGTCGTTTTTCGGGGTTGCCGACCACTCACCGGTCGCCAGCTATGCCAACGGCGTCAGCGCCGAACGTCTGCGCGACCAGTGGCGGCGTATCGATGAGCTCAACGCGTCACTGTCGGGGTTCAGGACCGTCAAGGGGATCGAGGCGGATATCCTGACCGACGGGTCCCTGGACATCCCCGAAGGCTGTGAAGAGGGGCTCGAGTACGTCGTCGCCTCAGTCCATTCGGCGTTTCGTCTGGCGGAAGGGGCGCAGAC
Organism: uncultured Thermoanaerobaculia bacterium; assembly: GCA_964423595.1. Lineage (GTDB taxonomy): Bacteria > Acidobacteriota > Thermoanaerobaculia > Thermoanaerobaculales > Sulfomarinibacteraceae > Sulfomarinibacter. The sequence continues at coordinate 2,132 of CAYRFI010000094.1, forward strand.
CGAGCGTCTGGTGCGGGCCGTGTCGCATCCCGCGTGCCGGGTCCTTGGCCATCCGACGGGCCGCCTGCTGCTGGCTCGGCCGGGCTACGCCGTTGATCTCGACAGCGTGCTTGAGGCCTGCTCCGAGCATGGGGTGGCAGTCGAGATCAACGCCAGCCCCTACCGTCTCGATCTCGACTGGCGCTGGGCGCGTCGCGCCCTCGATCTCGGTCTCAAGCTCGCGGTCAATCCGGATGCCCACTCGACCGATGGTCTCGACGACGTTCGTTGGGGCGTTGCGGTCGCCAGGAAGGCTGGTGCCACCAAAACCGACCTCATCAATTGCGGAGACATCGAAGAGTTCATTCGAAGGGAATGAGTTTCGAGTCAGACTCAATTGAAGATTGAATTTCTTGCGGCACACCAGAGAACCGTACTGGAATCCATCACTCCGTTGGTGCCGTTCCTTACGGAAAACATGAACGCAGAGACGCGGAGACGCAGAGACGCTGAGACGCTGAGAGAATCCCAAAGTAGGACATCCATGGCGACGGCCATGCCAACTCTCTAACCGCACATCAATAGCGGCCGACTCCGAGGTCTAGGTCCTTCTCTACGCCTCTGCGAGGGTGAGTGGCAGGGTCGGCTTTGCGCCTCCGCGTTTTCGAAAGGTTGGCGCGTTTGACCATTGGTGGACGTGAGACGCCGGTAGAGCTAATCTCGATAGAGGAGGGCTGGTGGCCGATCTGGTGCTCGTCGTCGAGGATGACCCCGCCAACGCAGTGTTGGTGGAGGCGATTCTCTCCTCGGTCGGCGGCTTTGACGTCGTGTGCAGCGATAACGGCGACGAGGTCTTGAGCGTGATTCAAGAGCGGCCGGTTCTGGCCGTGCTGATGGATGTTTCGCTCGGCAGCACCCGGCTCGCCGGCGAAAAGGTCGACGGCGTCGCCCTGACCCGTCGCATCCGCGACCTGCCCGAGGGCATCAACCTGCCGGTCATCCTCCTGACGGCACACGCCATGAAGGGTGATCGTGAGCGATTGCTTTTCGAGTCCAGCGCCAACGATTATGTGGCCAAACCGATCATCGACCAGAAGGGCCTGGTCGAGCTCGTAGGTCGGCACATCAGAGCGGCCGAGACCGTGCGGGCCGAGCTCGAGGCGCGGGATCGGAGCTGATGGCGCCGCGCGTCCCCGAGAATTTGGAATCGTTTTCCGAGGGTTGGATCGACGCCAGCCGGCCGCTGCGCGCGTCGACTCCCGTGTGGTCCTTCGATCGTCGCTTCGAGCTCGAGCAGAAACGCGAGCACGGATTCGTCCTCAGCTCTTTTTCCACCACCTGCCACATCGGTACCCACATCGACACGCCGCTCCACCTCGACGAGGCGGCGGACGGCGTCGAGGCAGTCCGGCTCGAGCGCCTGGTCGGCCTCGGCGAGGTCGTACCCATACCCGATCACGGTGGTGCCATCACTCCGGAAGAGCTGCCGCCAGGCTGGCGGCCGTCGACCTCGAAGGTCCTTTTCAGGAGCGACTCCTATCCGATCGACGCTGTCATCGAAGAGGGCTTCACCGGTCTGTCGGCGGAGATGGTGCACTGGCTTGCCGACCGGGGCGTGGAGCTGGTCGGCGTCGACACTCCTTCGGTCGATATTTTCTCCTCAGAAGAGGTTCCGGCACATCACGCGCTTCTCGAACGCGGTCTGACCTGGATCGAGGGACTGTGGTTGGGAGACGCTGCACCGGGACGCTACCTCATCGTCGCGCTGCCGATCCTGCTCGAGGGCGCCGAGGCCGCGCCCATCCGAGCGATCCTCAAGCCGTTTCGCGGTCAGTTTTGAATTTCGAGTTTTCAATTCTCAAATTCTACCCGACCCCCGTGGATCGAGGGAGGGTTGGGGGATTTCAAAATTGAGAATTAAGAACTGAGAATTCAATCTCGTTCAGGATCCGCCTCGTTGAGCAAACGGGCCGCTTCCTCCGGCGGCGTCGGGTTGATGCTGTAACCGGAGCCCCACTCGAAACCCGCCAGACGATTCGTGCGGGGCGCGAACCCGAAGTGCCAGTGATAATCGTCCTCGATGGTCGACCAGTAATCCGGTCGTCCGGGACGGGGGTGCGGGTTCGGAATCGTGTGGAGCACAAGGTTGTAAGGCGGATCGTCGAGCACGGCCCGAATCCGGCGAAGCAAGTCACGGAGGATCGTCGCCGCCCCCCGCAGCTCGTCGTCCGTCGAGAGGGCGAAGTCGTGCCGGTGTTTCTTGGGCAGGATCCAGGTCTCGAACGGCGATGAGGCGGCAAATGGCGCCATCGCGATGTAACGATCCGTCTCGAGGCAGATCCGTTCGGAGAGCCGTTGTTCCTGGCGGATGATGTCGCAGAACAGGCACCGCTCCCGCTGGCTATAGTGCTCGCGGCAGGAGCTGAGTTCTTGAACCACGGTTGTCGGAATGATGGGTGTGGCGATCAGTTGGGAGTGTGCGTGGGCGACCGAGGCGCCGGCCTCTCGGCCCTTGTTCTTGAAGATCAATACGTAACGCAGACGGAGGTCGCGTCTGAGATCGAGCAGACGGGCGCGATAGGCTTGAAGGACGAGCACAATCTCCTCGACGCTGAGATCCGCGAGTTGCTGATTCGAGCCTGGAGTTTCGACGATGATCTCGTGCGCGCCGACGCCGCTCACCGTATCGTTGAGGCCGACCGCCTCGCGCACGACCTCACCCTCGACCCTGAGAACCGGAGAGGAGTTGGCGAAGACCCGCACCTGCCACTTCTGGCCACCGGTCGGGAGCCTGAAGATCTCCGGTGGCGTCTGCGATTCGTTGCCGGGCGCGAAGGGGTCGTTTTTGGCGGACACGGCGCCTTCAACGTTCATCAAACCGTGCTCGTTGAGGCGCTGTGTGGGTTCCGGTGCGACGATCGTCCACCGGTGTTTAATCGGGCAGAAGCGGAGTTCGGACACGGTCTTTCCTTTCGTCGGCGCGTCGGCAGCCTTCTTCAGTGGCTGGTGGAGGTCAACGGGTGGTTCGATGCCCGCCTGCTCGCAGGCATCTGCGAGATGGTGACGGTAGATCCGGTCATACAGGGGGGCGAGCTCCGTCGGGTTGTCATCGCCAAGCCACCAGAACCAATCCGAGCCTTCGGCCAGCAGCAGTGATGTCGGGCGTTCTCCGCCCTTCTCTTCGATCGCGCTGCGGACTTTGGCCAACACCTCCCAAGCCTGTGTTTTCTCGGGGACACCAATCCAGGTTGCGAAGACCGAATTGATCCACGAGCCGGGGTGAAGCCGTTCGAGAGTCGCAGGCTCGGCGCCATCGCTGATGGCACCGAGGGTTGTGGGCACAAGTCTCGGCCCTGATTCGTTGAGCTGCCCGAACAGCTCGCGCAGGAAGCGGCCCCCGCCTTCCGGGAAGTGGAGCCATGGATTCTCGCCGTCCAATGCGATCACGATCGAAGCGTCCTCGGGGAGTCCGTGCGAGATCGTAGAAAGTCGTTTTGAGAGCGCCTCGGCGGCATCGCCCTCGTCCTCCCATCGTCCGTACTCGAAGCCGATGGCGTCCGACAGGCTCCTGTCGCGGAAAAAGAGAATCGGTCCCTCATCTCCGAGCTGCCACGGCTGGTAGAGCTCGCCGACCGTACCGTTATCGTTTCGGAGGGGTCGATTGAGGCTGCGCTCGAGGATTCCCTCGTCGGTAACGAGCCACCGCACGCCGGCCGCGCCGTAGACTGCGACGGCGTCCGCCGACACCGAGCCTTCGGGCGGCCAACAGCCGACGGTGGCAAAGCCATGCTCGCGCATGAACGAGAGGCCTTCGGCAAGCTGCCAGCGAGCGTCTTCGGGGTGGCGGAAATCCGGCACCTTGGGCGGTGTATGGGGGGCCCAACTGGCCTTGACCACAGCGGTATCAATGAGCAGCGGCATGATGGGGTGGGCAAAGGGGCTGGTGGCGATCTCCACCCCCGGCAAAAGACCGATGCGGCGCCAGAGGTCGATCAGCTCGGCGGGCTGCGCCCGTATCCATCGCGCCATCTGCTCGTGGTCGTCGGCGTTGAAGTTGCTGCCGCGTTTGTAGAGCGGTAGGAGACGCTCGTCGGTCCAGGCCTGCTCACCGGCGTAGGCGAGCACGAAGAGCACCTGCAGATCGCGGAGGTCACCTGGGCCGTAGCGGCTGTTGAGACGTTTCTCGGAGCTTTCGGCGGGTTTCCGCCTGGCGAGCTCGCCGAGCCTCGGGTAGCGGGCGAGCTGGCGCGGGTGGACGTGAAAAGCCCACGAGACGAGGGTCTCCCGCTGTCTATCGCTGAGTTCGGTGGCCGGGGTCAGCACCGATTCCAGAACCGGGTCAGTGACGGATCCGTCGGCGTAGGCCAGGAGCTGCTCGAGCAGAATCGGGACGATGTTGACGATCTGGCCGGCGGCTGCTGTGGTCTCGATGGCGCGGGCGAGGGTGGTGTAGGCGCCGCCCGCGTGCAGCGCGGCCCACGGCGCGTGCGAGATGCCATCGACGGTGCGGTAGGAGGGCTGGTGGAGATGCCAGAGGAAGGAGACTGTTGCCATGAACGAATCGGTCAGTCGTCGCTGGAGCCGTAGTAGCGGTTGTCCATGCCCATCAATTCTCCGTAGGCCTCCTCGGTGGTGAAGAGTGCCGCTTTTTCGTTACCGCAGGCCGTGCAGATCGCATCTGTGACCCGGGTGCCATTCCATTCAAATGTGTAGACCGGGGTGTCGCATTCGAGACAGATGATGTAGTCCGGTTGTTCCATGTCGGTACCTCCTGCTCAGACTTCTATTGTGACGAGAAACGCGTCCTCTGTCACGTTTTGCGGGAAAATCGCAGATACGAGTAAAGATCAAAGAGTTAAGCGAGCAAGCATCGCGTCACAATAGACGGTTGCGACGCTCACCCTTAACTCTTGACTCTTAAACCTTTACTTCTTCGCAGGGATCTCGAGGTCCAGGAGATCAATAAGCTCCTGCCGTCCGAGATTCGAGAGGACGTCCTCGGTGGGTGCGACCACGCGTTCGATAAGATCCACCTTCGAGCGGATGAGCTCGTCGATCCGCTCTTCGATGGTATCGCGGGTGATGAGCTTGAACACTTGAACAAAGCGCCGTTGACCGATCCGGTGAACACGATCGGTGGCCTGATTCTCCTTCGCCGGATTCCACCATCGGTCATAGTGCAGCACCACGGAGGCGCCGGTGAGGTCGATGCCGACACCGCCGGCCAGCAGACTCGCCAGCAGCACTCGCTCGTGTTGTTCGGAGTTGAAGCGGCGAACGATCCGGCCGCGGTCTCGGCTCTCACCGGTGAGGACCAGGTGCTTGATTTTTCGGCGGTCGAGATGGCTGGACATGAGGTTGATCATCTTCACGTATTGGGAGAAGACCACGACCTGCAACCCGCCATCGAGGGCTTCGTCGAGGATTTCGTCGAAGATCTCGGTTTTCGCCGACCCAGCCGTGCCATGGTCTCCGTCTTCGACCAACGAGGGGTGGTCGCAGACCTGTTTGAGGCGGGTGAGGAGAGCGAAGATGTGCATGTAGGGGACGTCGGCTTCTTCTTCGCGCAAGAGCTCGATGATCTCCTGTGACCTCTGGCGGTGGATGTTTCGATAGATGGTCCTTTGCTCGGGCAGGAGGTGGCAGTAACGGATGTCCTCGACCTTTTCGGGGAGATCGGCCAGGACCTGTTCTTTGACCCGCCGCAAGGTCAGCACTCCGAGCCGCTGCCGAAGAAGGTGGAGCTGGTGGTGGGTTGGATCACGGTGGACAGATCGGAACTCGCGTTCGGAACCCAGATAGCCCGGGAGGATCAGGTCGACGACCGACCACAGCTCGAGGAGACGGTTTTCGAGCGGCGTCCCTGTGAGAGCGACGCGGAACTTCGAGGGCACCTTGCGGGCGGCCCGGGCGGCCTTGGTGCGCGGGTTTTTGATCCGCTGCGCCTCGTCAAAGACCACCACGGCCCATTCCCTTTCGATCAGGTCCTCGGTTGATCGGAACAGGATGTCGTAGGTCGTCAACACGATTCCGCCGCCGGAGAAGCCGTCGAGCGAACGTGAAGGGCCGTGGAACAACCGAACCGGAAGCCCAGGTGCGAAATGCTCGAGAAGGGTATGCCAGTGTTCGAGAACACCACGGGGACAGACAACCAGAGTCTGCGCGTCCGGATCGCGATCGGCGAGAAGGCACAACATCCCCATGACCTGGTGAGTTTTACCGAGCCCCATGTCGTCGGCCAGCAGAGCGCCGACCCCAACCAGGTACCGGCCCCACAGCCATGCGACGCCGGCGGCCTGGTAGGGCCGGAGCTCGGAGCGGAGGCCGGGCGGGCTGAGAACCTCCTGTCCGGCGCGTCCCTGGAGCACGGCAGCGAGCTCTCTGAGCTCCTCATCAGGTCCTTCCACCGGCAGGCCCGTCTCGGCCACCAGGCGGATGAACGCTACTCTGCTGCCGAGCATCCCGAGATCGCGGCGGCGCTTCGGCATCTTGAATCCGAGCTCCTGCAAGAACTCCGTTTCCGGGGCACGGACGATCGTTTCACCGATTCGGGTGAATCCGCTGTCGATCAGAACCAGTGCCTCGGTCCACGAGATCTGGGTCTCGGCTGCGTCGTACCTCGGCCTGATGCGAACTTTTCCGTTGGGAGTGTATTCAGCTTCGAACGCCACCGGCGTCGGCAGCTCCGGTTGGCGGAAAGTTGCCAGCTGTCCCTGCGGCAGGTACCAGGAGTGCTGCCGAAGCTGCGGATGATCGAGGTTGAGAAAACGCAGCGCCTCTTTGCCTTTGAGGACCCTGCGTCCCTGGCGATGAAATGGAACCAACGGCGTTGCCGGGTCGAGCAGGCGGCAGAGATGAGAGCCGATTCGCGCCCACCGACCGTGGATGCGGCCGTTGAGGCCCGAACCGGTGAAGACCTGGCCCGAACCGAGGCGGTAGCCCGGTTCCAGGATGATGCCCTGTTCTTCCCAGGTCGAGGTGAGCACCGGCCGTAGCCGTGCCTCCGACAGCTCGAGATCGGAGAGCTCGCCTTCGAGCCGGATCGTTGGCAGCGAACGGAGCATCGGCAAGGCGCCGGGAAGGTTGGAGGCAGTAAAGAAGACAAGCCGGGTGTCGCCGGACGGCAGGGCGATCCGTATCTCGACGTCGTTGCCTTCGAGGCGCGCGATCGCTGTACCGGTCTTTTGTAACGAGAGCTGCAGCTCGAGCGCGGATCGCAGATCGGGACCGGTCAGATGACTGAGATCGACCCGTTCCGCAGCCGAACGGCCTGGGGAGATGAAGGGGTGGCGGGAGTTGGCGCGCCACATCGCCCCAGGGCCCAGCCGCTGCATGGTGGCTCGGATGTCGAGCCATTGGAGGAGCGTCGCGGTGGCATGGAAGCACGGCATGTCCCGTTCGCCGCAGACCGAGCACGCACACGAGGGGAAGGTGCTCTTGCCGACATCCGAGATACGCACCGTCAGGGCAGGTGATGTGAGTTCGGACTCCAGATCCTCACCTGTCCAGGTGATCTTCGCCACCCGTCGGTCCTGGTAGAGGTGGTATCCGCGTTCCGCGATTCCTCGCGGCAGCTTGCCGAGCACCTCACCGGTGTGGATCTCGAACAGTCCTGACCGGGATCCGTGTTTCCGGCCGGGAGTGGGGTCGGACGTCATAGCCCATCAATATAGCAGGACTGTCATCGAGTGTCTGCCCGTTTTTCAGGAGCGTTTGTTGATGGAGGCCCGGTTTTTCGGGCTCTACGGCTATACGGGTTTACGGCTATGCGGCTTTTCGGATGTGGCTCGGGTGCGCAGTGGTCGTCCGAGGGCGGAAAAGGCGAGAGCCAGAGCGACGCCGACGGCGCCGATGCCGAACCACAGGGTCCGGGGCCCGAGGTTTTGGTAGATCGCGGTGCCAAAGATGGGACCGATGACGAAGGCGGTAGAGAAGGTGAGGGTGTAGGCGCCCATGTAACGCCCTACCGACTCGACTCCGGCCCGTTCGGCGACCACCGCGTTGGTGATCGGCATCGACAGCATCTCGCCGACGGTCAACACGACCATAAACAACACTGCTGTCATCCATCCCGGCCCGAAAGGCAGAATGGCGAGTCCGCCGCAGACCAGAAGGGCGCCGAGGCCCACCATCTTCATACGGTCGCGGTTCTCGACCGCCCGGATGAGCAACATCTCGGTGAGCACGATGAGCAGTGCATTGAGAGCCAGCAGGAGGCCAATGCCCCGTTCCGACATTCCGTAGAACGACCGCAGATAGAGCGGCACCGTCGACCAGACCTGGAAAAATGCAATGGCGAGCAGCACCAGCAGCAGCATGTACTCGAGAAACGGGAGGTCGTGCCACGGTGACCTATCGTGGTCCCCGGCGTGCCGGCGAACGGCGGTCCCGCCTGGCACATTCGTCCGGATCGTCGCGAGCAGCATCGCCGCCGCGGCCCAGCACGTGAGCGCGTCGCCGACGAAGATCCAGACGTAGCTGTGGACGGCGAGGAGGCCGGCGACCGCTGGACCGAATGCCATCCCGAGATTCGCTGCGAGGCGTATAAGAGCGAACGAACGGGTCCGATTCCCCGGTGAGCTTCTCAGGGCCACCGCCGCCATAAGCGCCGGCCGGAACGCATCCGAAATCGCCGCCAGGGCGAGCACTCCACCCGCCAGGGCCGTGAAGCTCTCGAGCTGTGTGAAGGCTAGGAACCCGAAACCGCTGGCGAGCAACGACAGCTCCTGCACGCGGACCGGGTCCACCCGGTCAGACAGCCAACCGCCGAGAAACGAGCCGGCCATCGAGCCGAGACCGAAGCAACCGATGACGAGGCCGGCGTTGGCTGCGCTGAGATCGAGATCCCGGGTCAGATAGAGGGAGAGAAACGGCAACACCATGGTGCCGGCGCGGTTAACCAGAAGAGCGCCGGCGAGCAGCCATACTTCGCGCGGCAGCCCGGCGAAGGCAGAGCGATAGGCTGAAAACACGGCGCGGAGCGGATTCAAGATGATCGTCCCGGGCTGCGGATTATAGATGGAACTGGGATTTCCAGGGCATCCGAGCCTTGAGGCGACCAGTCGCGTGTCTGAATATCGTGTTTTAAGATATTGTCATGAAACACTTTAGACATTTTATGATGAAAATCAACTAATATCTTCCATTTTTTTGTTGAAAATATTTGACAAACAGTTCATCAGATCATATACTGATGGATGTGAACGATGCATGAAGGGAGGATACGACAATGGTCATGCTGACACGATGGAATCCGACGAACGAAGCGTCGAGTCTTTCGCAACGGATGGAGCGCCTGTTCGACGAAATGGTGGGGCGTGGACTCTGGCGGACCGCGGAGGAGCGTCCTCTGCGGGGATCGTGGGTGCCGGCCGTCAACATCCTCGAAAAGCAGGATTCGATGGTCATCACCGCCGACCTGCCCGGCCTCAAGGCCGAGGACGTCGAGGTCACGGTGGAAGAAGGGACCCTTTCGATCCGCGGCGAGCGCAAGCTCGAGGAGGTGGCGGAAGATGAGTCCTACCACCGGGTGGAGCGACTCTACGGGCTCTTCGAGAGGTCTTTTACGCTGCCGAATTCGGTAGACGTAGAAAAAATCGAAGCCCGATTCGCCAACGGTGAAATGACCCTCACCCTGCCCAAGCGCGAGGAGTCGAAACCGCGGTCGGTCAAGATCAAGGTCGAGAAGAGCTGACTTCTTCCCACGCCTGAAACTCGGCAAAGAACAGCCCCGGGAATTTTCCCGGGGCTCTTTTTTGCGCCGGATATATGAGGAGCCACCTTTAGCATTGTTGGCCTCAGCGATGGAATGACTTCGGCGACGGGACTCCAACAATGCAAAAGACGGCACCTGGCGCTACTCAGTGAAGCGCGCTTTTCTCCGGAAGCGCAGCGAGAACCGCGCGGGCGGGCGGATTTTGCATCTTGTATCTTGCATCTTTCTTTCCGTTACACTGCGCCCATGGTAGAGAAGCGAGTGGCCCTTGCGCTGGGCGGTGGGGCCGCGAAGGGTCTCGCGCACGTCGGTGTTCTGCGGGGTCTTGAAGAAGACGGCATCGATGTCGCGGGAATCGCCGGCACCTCGATGGGCTCCATCGTCGGAGCGCTTTACGCCCGGGGCATGGGTGGGACGGAGATGGAGTCGTTTTTCGCGTCGGTCGACTGGGGACGTCTCGGTCGGATCATGCTGCGCTCCCCTGGAGGGGCCGCCTTCCACGACCTGCTGCGGGAGTCCCTCGGAGTCAAATCCATAGAAGACCTCAGGATTCCGTTTGTCACCGTGTGCTGCGACCTCGAAAGCGGCGAAGAGGTCGTCCTCCGCAGGGGGCGTCTGGCCGACGCGGTCCTCGCATCGTCCTCGATTCCGGGGATCTTGCCGCCGTCCATCATCGACGGGCGGACCCTCGTCGATGGCGCCATGGTGACGCCGGTGCCGGTGACGCCCGCCGAGGAGATGGTCTCGGCACCCGTCCTGGCAGTCAACGTGCTCCGGCCGCCCTCGTCCGGTCATGCGATCAAACCCGTGGTCAGGCGACTGCTCGAGGGCGCTGCACCGAGCCAGCTCCTGAACCACGTCGAGGCGTTTCTCGATAATCACCCGCTGCCGATTGGCCGGCGAAAGCCGGACTTCCCCAACCGGCTCGAAGTGGTCATGCGCTCCTTCCACATCATGCAGTACAACCTGGCGAGGCAAGGGAAACGGGCATCCACGATTGTGGAACCCGAGGTCGGAGGCATTGGCTGGTTCGAGTTCGAACGCGCACGCGAGATTATGGCAGAGGGATACCGGGCGTACCGCGCAGTCGCGAACAGCTGAGCTTCGCAGGTCAGAGGTTCGAGCCCACGAACTCCCAGTTCACGACCTCCCAGAAGTGCTTGATGTACTCGGCACGCGCGTTGCGGTAGTCGATGTAGTAAGCGTGCTCCCAGACGTCGCAGGTGAGAAGTGGCTTCTCGTGATTGCGGAGAGGATTGTCGGCGTTGCCCGTGGTGATGATTGCAAGCCGGCCCGATGGTTCACCCACCAACCACGCCCACCCCGATCCGAAATGGGTCAGCGCCGCTTCAGTGAACTTCTCGCGGAACGTGGCGTAGTTCCCAAAGGTGTAGTTGATTCTGGCCGAAAGAGGCGGGGAAGGTTCGCCACCGCCCGCCGGGCTCATGCAGGACCAGTAGAAGGTGTGGTTCCACACCTGGGCAGCGTTGTTGAAGATGCCGCCCTCCGCCTTCTCGATGATCTGCTCGAGCGTACTCCCCTCCCACGGAGTTCCTGCAACCAGGCGGTTGAGGTTGTCGACGTATGCGCGGTGATGTTTCCCGTAGTGATAGGCAAGGGTTTCAGACGACACGTGAGGGGCGAGAGCGTCGTCTGCAAACGGAAGAGCCGGCAACTCGAAAGCCATGATGTCCTCCTTGGGGTTCCTGGGACCATCATATAACGATCACGGCCGCATAGTGTGTCTTGAGAGAGCAATTGGTGCCAGGATGTGCACGTCGCTTTCACCATGCAGGGCCGAGCGTACGCGCGGCGGCGCCAGGCGGCAGCTCAGAACCAGCCGCGGCGGCGGAAGAAGAAGAGGAGCCCGGCCACCATCAGGAGCATGAGCAGCAGCGCCGCCGGGTAGCCCCAGTACCAGGCGAGCTCGGGCATGTTCCAAGGACTCGCCTGGGTGTCGAAGTTCATGCCGTAAAGACCCGCGACGAAGGACAGCGGAATGAAGATCGTGGCGATGATGGTCAAGACCTTCATGACCTCGTTCATTCGGTTGGAAATGCTGGACAAATACAGGTCATTGAGACTCGAAACCATTTCTCGATAGGTCTCGATGATATCCAGCGCAAGGGCCGCATGGTCGGCGACGTCTCGGAAATAGGCGCGGGTCTCATCCCTAAGCAGGGCCGACTCGCTTCCCATCAGGGTGCGGAGCATGTCCCGTAAAGGCCACACCGACTTTCGCAGCACCAATAGATTTCGCTTGACGTGATGGAGGGTCGCGCGGTCGTCTGTTGTGGGTTCATCGAGGATCGACTCTTCGAGTTCTTCGAGCAGATCTCCGATACGATCGAGGACCGGAAATAAATGATCCACGACCGTGTCCATCAGCGCATAGGCGAGATAGCCGGCACCGCCACCGCGGATCCGGGCTTTGCCGAGACGAAGACGCTGAAGCACCGGATCGAAAAGCCCGCTCTGGCGTTCACGGACCGACAGCGTAGATCCGTCCTGGATGACGATACTAACCTGTTCCTTACCGAGATTGGAGTCGTTGTCCATCGCGAAATGGTCGAGCACGATGAAGATCGAATCGCCGTAATCCTCGACCTTGGGTCGCTGCCCAACGTTGACCACGTCCTCGAGCACCAGGGGATGGATGTCCAGCTGATTTCCGAGTTCGGCGAGCTGCTGAACGTCGTGACCCTGCACATCGAGCCAGGTCGTCAGCGACGCGGGAGTGGGGGGCCGTGCCAGGCCTCCTTCCACCTCCTCCTCTTGGATCTCGTCCATTCCGTAGCGGACCACGTGAACGACCGTTGGTTCGAGTACCGTGGGACGCTCGGGAAGAGTCCCGGGCGGGGTTCCAGGAGCATGTTGCCTATTGAGGATTCGCATGCAACCTCCTCGTGTCCTGTCGGCTACAGCCGCCGATAGACGTGGATCTGTGAAGATTGTAGCGTGCCAACGACCGGCAGCCGGCGCCAGGTCACAGAAGCCGTCGCCCCTCGCGCTCGACGAGACGCAGCCCGCCGGAAAAGTGCTCCGGCACCTCTGCCGCGGGACATTGAGCATTGAAACCGCACCAGGCGCAGAGGATACCGGGTCGAGCCGGGAATTCACCCGCGGCGTCCGCTTCATTGGCGAGATCGAGGAACCGATCAAGGAGTTGTGCCGCGCGTTCGCCGTCCACCTGCTGCCAGCGCGTGGTACCGTGCCGCAGATAGTGGTAACCGGCCAGGGCCTCCTCTTCTCCATGGTCGCCCAGCACGCAAGCCGCGTAGAGTGGGGCCTGTAATCCTTCGGAAAACTCCGAACCGTTTCCCGCGCTCTTCGAGGTCTTGTAGTCGATGACGAAGAGGCGGCCCTGTTCGGTGCGGCCGACCCGGTCCGCGAATCCTGAAAAGACGACTGCATCCGAAAGCCGTATCGAAAGTCGCCGCTCGAGAGCCAGAGTTTCGCTTCGGTCCCGGGCGAAGGTCTCGCGAAAGAACCGGATCAGCATCTCCCGACCGGTCTTCAGATAGCTCTGCTCGGAGTCATCGATGCGGACGATCGCAACCGTTTGATCCCGATTTTCGGTCCAGCTCTTCGCGAACCGGTCCAGCATCGCCGGTTCGTCGGGTTCCCTTCCCCTGTGGCGTTCCGCGTACAGCCATTCGAGGGCATCGTGCACCGTATTGCCGAGGAACGACTCGATCGAGCGAAAGGCCTCCTTGAGGCCCTGGAGATACCGGTACCGGTAGCGCAACGGACACTGGTGGAAGCACTTGATGCGGGAGAAGGAATAGACGTTCCCGGGGGTCGGCGCGAGTTTGGAGTCAGTCATCGGCAGGAGTGTAACCCAATAGCAAATTAGGAATTAGGAGTCAGGAATTAGGAATTCCCATCCACCCGCCCCGAGAATTTGGTCGTTTCAGAGGCTGGGCGTGCGGCATTCATAATTCCTCATTCCTAATTCATCATTCTCTAGATCGGGTTGGGGATGTCGACGAAATCGACATCGAGCGCGTGGTTGTCGGTGATCCAACGGCCGAGAGCGCGGATGCCAAAACGCTCCGTCGCATAATGGCCGGCGGCCACGTAGTGGACCCCGTCCTCTGCCGCCTGATGCATCACCCACTCGGTGGCTTCGCCGGTCACATAGGCGTCGAGTCCGGCGGCCACCGCCTGGTGGAACTCACGTTGAGCGCTGCCGGTCACGATACCGACCGACGACACCAACCGATCGCCGCCGGGGAAGACCTGGGGCTCGCGGTCGCACGCCTCGGCGATGGCCGCAAAAAACTCATCCGCCTCGACCGCCTCCGGGAAAACGCCACATACCCCGGCCGGGGCGCCGTAGTGCACTCCGAAGCCTTCGAGCTCTTCGAGCCCGAGGCGGCGGGCCAGTTGAGCGGCATTGCCCAGCTCGAGGTGTCGATCCAACGGCAGGTGGTAGGCGATCAGCGAGATCCGGTTCTCGATCAGGAGGCGAAGGCGTTCCTTGAACGAACCGACGACGCGAGGTGCTTCCGAACCATTCCACAAGATTCCGTGATGTACGATGATGGCGTCGGCTTGGCGTTCGACGGCAAGGGCGAAAAGCTCCCGCGACGCCGATACCGCGGTGATGATTTTCTCGATCTCCGGGCCGCCCTCGACCTGAAGGCCGTTGGGACAGTAATCGGATGTCCCCTCGGCCTCGAGCAGCTCGTCGAGCTCGGCAACCAGTCGCAGGAGATCCACGCGCCAATGTTAGCGCAGCCGATCGAGGCTCTGCCCCGATCGGCGGTAAAATAGTCGAGGTCGTGCACAGGCAATCCTTCAACGTCGTATTCATCGTGCTGCTCCTCTTGTTGCTCACCACGTCCTGTGGCAGGGGAAAGCAGCCATCGGACACGGTCTTTTCGGTTCGAATGCTCGCCGCAAGCAAGATCTCGGGACGATGGGAACGGGCGGCGGAGCGAGGTCTGGGCCGGATTGCGTCAGAGCTCGAAGCCGATGTCGCACGAGTCCCCAACGATGGCCCCGCAGACGAACGGGAGCGGCTTGTTGAACAGGGGCGGGCTGGAATCAGCCTCGTGTTCTGCGTTGGAGGGTGTTCCGAGACTACCGTCTACTCTGTGGCATCTGAATTCCCGAACACCGTCTTCGTGATGCTTCCGGGCCGAGCTCGCGCCGAG
>CAYRFI010000095.1:0-16426 GCA_964423595.1 uncultured Thermoanaerobaculia bacterium
TGCTCGACGTACTGCAAGTACGCGCTCCGCGCCCCTCGGATCGAAAACCCCACTGGGCACGGCACCTCGACGCCCTCGCGACGAAACCCGGTGAGATATGCGGGCTAACGCAAAGGCGCGAAGGCGCAGAGACGCAAAGGGGCCTCTCACCGGCGACAGGCGATCAACAGATCGCCTGTCGTTCTGCCATCAATAAGAGGCACCGCATTTCACCCCAGCATCCCTCTCTCTGCGTCTTCGCGCGGGTGGGTGGGCGAATGGCTCTGCGTGTTTTCGGGCGGGTGGGCGGATCTTGGATCTTGGATCGGGGCGGGTGGGGAGTGGAATCAGATCCGCAGCACGACCATGATCGCCACCCACGTCACGAGCAGAAAGTGCCAGTACATCCCGACGAGGTGAATGGTCTCGTGGTCGTCCGCGGTGTAGCGACCACCGCGGGCACGGACGGCGACCAGGACCAGCGGAACCAGACCGAAAAGAACGTGCGCCGCATGGAGGACGGTCAGGAGGTAAAAGAACCAAACGAAAAGGCTCTCATACGGCAGTACGCTGTGGGCCGCCATCCGCATCCAGTTGGAGGTCTGGGCAGCGAGGAACGCCACGGCCAACAACACCGAGACGGCGAGCATCCGATTGAGGACAATCGTTCGACCGGCGCGAGCGGCGCGTGTGGCCATTACCAGCGTCAGGCTGAGAACGATCAACAGCCCTGTGCTGACCCACAGGCCACCCGGCAGAGGTGGTGTTCCCGGCGGAGGCCATTGCCCGGCCCGCATCCGGAGCACCAGAAAGCCGACCAGGCTCGCGCCAAAGAGCATACCGAGCGACGCCAGGAGCAGCCACATTCCCATCCGGCGGAATGAGGCGGGAGGTACGGATTCATCGGTTGGAACCGCGTGTTCGCGAGTCGAGATCTTCTCGGTGCGACGGCCCAGATCCCATTTTCCCCCGTCTTCCATGGCTCAGTGTCCCTTACTCCTTTTCGATCCCGGTCCCGATCCTGAGACGCACCAGCCTGCATATCTCACCAGCTATCTGCTGCGCTCTGACGGCGAACCCATCGGGAACGGGATCGGGTTCGGGTTCGGGATCGGAGCTATCCGCCCATACCCGGGGAGTACCCCGGGATGAGGACGGGCTGGTAGTGGGCAGTGTCCATCAGCGTAAAACCGATGAAGAGAAAGAGAAAGAAGAATGCGCTAAGGAAGACGAAGGCGTTGAAAGGCTTGTCCCACCGCAGATGCATGTAAAAGAGGCCCACCAAAAGGGCCTTGCCGGTCGCGATCGCGAGACCGACCCAGATGTTGAAAGAACCGAGGTCGACGTTGGAGGCCGTAACCGTGAGCCAGGTCCCGAACATCAGCCCGACCCACACCAACAACAGCAGTCTGACCGAGGCGACGTGGACTCCGGAGGTGTCGTGTTCGCTCATTCGCGTCTCCTAATCGATGAGGTAGAGGAGCAGGAAGAGGTAGATCCAGATCAGATCCACCAGGTGCCAGTACAACGCGACCATGTCAACGCGGGTGAAGTGGCCGCTGTCGAAGAAGCCGCGGTAGGCACACATCAGAAGCCAGGCAAAGGCGCCAATGCCACCCAGCACGTGAATGCCGTGCAGACCGGTCAGGAGAAAGTAGATGGAAAAATAGATCTGGGCGTTGGCGGGCTCGGCCGCAAAGCCATGCTCGTCCACCGGTTCTACGACCGGCTCGGCGAGCCCGGCAGGCCCCTCGGCCGCAGGTGGAATTGCGGACCGGTCGGGACCGGCGGGTGCGGTCGGCGGCGCAGCTTCCATCTGCTTGACCGCCGCCGATGTGGCGGCCGCCTCCTCGCCAACGCCCTCGGCGTTTTCTCGGACGGCGGACCCCTCGTGCTCCTCGTGGGGGTGGTAGCTGCCCGCCCACAGCAAACCGTGCTTCCACTTGCTGTGATACTCGACTCCCTTGACGCCCAGGAAGCCGAATGCGCAGAGCATGGTCAACAGGATCATCAGCTTGAGCATGCCGATCTGTTTGAGCTGTGCCGCCCGCACCGCCCACGCGGCGGTCAGGGAGCTACAGATCAGGATGACCGTGTTGAGGGCACCGAGGTTCTTGTCGAGGAAGTGATGGCCGAAAACGAAGACTTCTGGATGGTTGGCACGGTACACCGTGTAGGCGACGATGAGGCCGCCGAAGAAAAGGATCTCGGTGGCGAGGAAGATCCACATCCCGAGCTTCGCCGACTGGTACTGCTGATCGGCGTTCTCGAAGTGGTGGTCGACGGCGAGGCCGTCAACCGAGGCGTGATCGTGTTCGGACATCAGCTCGCCTCCCCAGGAGAAAGGAGCACCGAACCGGGGTCCTTGCGCACGTAGCCTTTGATCTCGGGATCCCACCGCAGGGCGTCGAGGTCGTACGGGTCGCCGGCCCGCAAGTCATGCTTGAAGTTGTAGTACGGCGGCGGCGAGGAGGTCTCCCACTCCAGAGTCGCTCCGCCCCACGGGTTCGCCGGCGCCCTCTCACCGGCAACCAGCGAGTGCAGGAGGTAGCCGGCCATGACAAAAAACCCGAGGGCGAGGATGTACGAGCCGACCGTGGATGCCTGGTGGTACGCGGTGAAGCGCTCGAGGTAGTTGTAATACCGCCGTGGCATGCCGTGGCTGCCCATCACGAACTGGGTGAAGAAGGTCAGGTTGAAGCCGACGAATATGAGCAAAGCGGACAGCTGCGCCCAACGTTCCGAGTACATGCGGCCGAACATCTTGGGCCACCAGTAGTGAATGCCGCCGAGGAAGGCGATCACGGTGCCGCCGAACATCACGTAGTGGAAGTGGGCGACCACGAAGTAGGTGTCGTGGAGATGGATATCGGTCGCCAGCGAACCCAGGAAAAGACCCGTCAACCCGCCGATGGCGAAGAGGAAGAGAAAGGACAGGGCGTAGAGCATCGGCGCCGCGAGTCGGATCGAGCCCTTGTACATCGTGGCCAGCCAGTTGAAGACCTTGACCGCCGATGGAATCGCAACTGAAAAGGTCAGGGCGGAGAAGATCATATTGGTCAGCCCCGACTGGCCACTGGTGAACATGTGGTGACCCCAGACCAGGAAGCTCAGGAGCGCGATGGCAATCGACGACCAGGCGATGAACTTGTATCCGAATATGTGTTTACCGGAGAAGACCGAGACCAGCTCGCTCATGATCGCCATTGCGGGCAGGATCATGATGTAGACCGCGGGGTGGGAGTAGAACCAGAAGAAGTGCTGGTAGAGAATCGGATCGCCGCCCAGGGCCGGATCGAAAATGCCGACGCCGAGGGTGCGCTCCGCCACCAACAGGAGGAGCGTAATGCCGAGCACCGGCGTCGCCAGCACCTGGATAATCGCGGTCGCGTATATGCCCCACAAAAAGAGCGGCATGCGGAACCAGGTCATCCCCTCCGGCCGCATCTTGTGAATGGTGACGATGAAGTTGAGGCCGGTGAATATGGAAGAGAAACCGAGGATGAACACCCCCAGCGTCATGGGGATGACAGCGGTGCCGGTGGTTGTCGAGTACGGGGTGTAGAAGGTCCATCCGGTGTCCACGGCGCCGATGATGATCGAGGCCACAGCGACCGTAGCGCCGGTCAGCCACAGCCAGAAGCTGGCCAGGTTGAGGCGCGGCAGAGCCACGTCCTTGGCACCGAGCATCAGCGGCAGCACGAAGTTCCCGAGGGTCGCCGGGATGCCGGGAATGATAAAGAGAAAGATCATCACCGCACCATGGAGGGTGAACATCTTGTTGTAGGAGTCGGCGGTGATGATCGTCTGGCCCGGGGTCAGCAGCTCGGTGCGCAGAACAAGGGCGAAGACGCCGCCGAGGAAGAACGACGACAGGATCGCCACCAGGTACATCACCCCGATCCGTTTGTGGTCGAGGGTAAAGAGCCAGGAGAGAATCCCCTTGCCGTGCGTGAGATAGTTGTCGTCGCTTGCGGTGTGGTCGACGCCTGCGCCGCCGCCCGGAGCCGAAATCGCTTCAGCCATCAGCTGCTACTCCCCTTGCTAGCCTCCGCGGGGGCCTTCAGATATGCGATGATCGCCATGATTTCCTGGTCCTTGAGCCGGCCCTGAAAGGTCGGCATGACCGGCTCGAACCCGGCCACCACCTGCGCGGCCGGCTCGAGGATCGACTCACGGATGTAGTTTTCGTCGACCGTGATGGTGGTGCCGTTGGACAGCTTTTCGCGGCGGCCGAACACATTGAGCAAGGTCGGTCCCGTCTTGGCGGATCCGTCCATGCTATGGCACTGGGTGCAGCCCCTCGCCTGGAAGAGCTTGCGACCGGCATCGACCGGCGACATTGTTGCGAGAAAATCGGATGCCTTATCGAGCCAGGTCTCGAACTCGCCGGGAGGGTGGACAACGACGTGCGCCAGCATGGTCGAGTGCCCCGTGCCGCAGTACTCGGCGCAAAAGAGGTCGTACTCTCCGGGCTGGGTCGCCTCGAACCAGGCCTTTGAGTAGCGCCCGGGGACGACATCCATCTTGATGCGAAAGGCCGGAACGTAGAGGCTGTGAATGACGTCGGCCGATGACATCACGAGCTGGATCGGGCGGTCGACCGGCACGTGGAGGTTCTCGTCGACGTAGCCGTTCGGGTAGGTGAAGCTCCATTTCCACTTCTGGCCCTCGACCATGATTTCGTAGGCATTCGCGGGCGGCGTCGCCATGTCGAGGAATCCCTTGAACCCGAAAAAGAAGATCACGATCACCAAGAGTACGGGGATGACCGTCCAGGTGACCTCGAGCGCAGTGTTGTGGCTCGGCGACGATTCGGCGGTCTGCCCCTCCCGGCGCCGGTATTTGAGCACGAAAACGACCATCACCACGACAATCAGAACGAAGAAGAAGACGGAGATCGCGAGAATGAAGTTGAAGAGCCAATCGACGCTGTGCGCGATTGTCGAAACCTGGGGCGGCATCCAGAAACTGCCGTCCGCGGGATCGGGCGCCAGCGCGGTCCGGGCAAAAAGCAGTTGCGCTAAATGAATTTCCGTCATGCGCCAGTTTCCTTGTCGGTTCCCTTTTCGATCTTCTTCTTTCGCCGCCAGTCCCTGAACCAGAACATCGCCAGGAACATACCGAGAACTGCGGCGCTCGCGCCTCCACCGAGGCGCATGATGTTCATCGCGACGGGCGAGTAGCGGCGATTTGTCGGGTCGTAGTGATAACAGTAGAGAATCAGATGGTCAAGGGTGGAACCGATGGTGCCTTCACCCGCCTCGAGCAGCGCCAGCTTGAGCCGCTTGGCGGGATATTCGATTCCATAGAGGTAGCGTGACACCCTTCCGTCAGGGGTGCAGACGTAGAGCACGGCGGCGTGGGCGTAGTTCTGTGATTCCGGATCGTATGTGAAGCGAAAGCCCACGGTCTCGGCCAGCCGATTGATCTCCAGCTCGCGGCCGGTCATGAAGTGCCAGCCGCGGGCGGCTGCGGGCCGGTCGAGACGTTTCAGATAGTTCTGCTTTTTCGCCTTTGCCAGCTCCGGGGTTTCGAGGGGGTTGATGCTGATGGTGACGACCTCGAATTCCTCGCCAGGAGTCCACTCCATTTCTTCAAAGCCGTCCACCAGCCCGTTGAGCATCAGCCCGCACAACATCGGGCAGCGATAGTAGTTGAGGGTCAGGATCACCGGCCGCTTGCCGTCGAAGAAGCTCCCGAGCTCGACCCAGTTTCCCTCCTCGTCCCGGAACTCAAGATCGAGGGGAAGCTTGGCGTTCAGGTGCTCGGTCACACCCACGTCCTCGAGCACATCCGGCACCTGTTCCGCGAGCTGTGCCTGGGCACCGCCTGCGCCGATCCACATGGCCACCGCGAAGACGGCAAATATGTTTTGAAGCCGACTCAGTCTCATTTTTTGACCCGACATCGCTCAACCCCATTCCGATCAGTCAACCGAGAAATCTCACCCAAGATTCCGACCCCGTTTGAAGCACTGCAAAAGTAGCATACCGGGCACCCTTCCAGCCGATTCAAGATGCGAGATGCAAGATGCAAGATCCACCCACCCAGCCGCCTTTTCTCAGGTCTCGTGAAAGACGCCGCTCCCCTTCGGGTGGGCGGATGGGACTTGTATTATGGATCTTGCATCTGAGCGGGTGGGTGGACGGGTGAATCTTGTATCTGGGTGGTTGGGTGGGCGGGTGAGGAAATCACATCCCGGCGCGTTCGGTGGCCGGGTGCTCGATGACGTGACAGCCCAGGAAGGACTGAACTCAGCTGCCGGTGACGACGACCGAGGCCCCCTTGGCGTTTTTCTTGATCGACTCGATGCCCTTCAGGCAGGCGTCCTTGGACTTGTAGCCCTGGCCCTGGGCAACCACCTTGCCGTTGGCGGCCTTGAGCCGAAACCGGAAATCGCCGTCCTGTCCTTTGAAGACCTCGAACTTCGCTGCCATCGACTCCTCCTCCGTTTGGACTGGTCCACCATCGTACCAGATCATCGTGAGACCCTCGACCTGCCGTATAATCCGCGTACGAAACTCGGAAGCGTGACACCGCACCGTGCTCGAATCGCCGCTTCCCCGGAAGGAACGATCATGGGCCATCTCGCCTCACAGGTCAATCGCGAACACGGACAATACCGACTCCTCCGCCAGCGGCGACAGCGGATCCTGGTTATCGCGACCTTGCTCGTCGTCGGTGCCATGGGCTGTACATCCATGGGTTTGAACGAGCCCCTCGGGGTAACTCTCGCTGACCTTGAAGTCACCGAGGTAACCGTCTTCGAAACCACCCTGGTCGCGAAGCTCAGGATCACCAACCCGAATCCGGAGGCATTCACGATCGAGGGTGCGTCGTTCAAGCTCTATCTCGAGGACAAGAAGGTCGGGATGGGCACGTCCAAGGAATCCTTCACCGTTGATCGCCTCGACTCGAGCGTCGTGGACGTCCTTTTTCACATCAACAACGCTTCCGCCCTCCTGAGGATCAAGGACATCCTGGAGGACGACGACGTCAGCTACGGCATCCGCGGCGGGCTCTACACCCAGGGCGCGTTCGGGACCAAGAAGCTCAAGGTCGAAAAAACGGGCCAGATCGATCTCAAGAACAGGAGTCCCATCAATATTGATCGGCCCGATATCAACGGCACACCGTCTTCGGGGTGATCGGACATCTACTCCTTGAAAAGACCTCCGAGCAAGCCCGATCCCATCTTGACGATATCGTCCATGGGATCGCCATCGCCGTCGCTGTCGAGCATCCGGGCGAACATATCCACCGCCGACGGCGACGTCTGACGCGCAGCGTGCTGCTGCTGGCCGAGCGCGGCCGCCAGGCCTGAGGCGTCAAAGCCCTGCTCACGCTTCGCCTTGCCGAGCGCACCCATGATGAGGGGCGCCACCATCGCCATGATCTTGCCGACCGAGGCGAGATCGACGCCGCTCGACTTGCTGACCGCCGACTCGATCGTCGCCTGGCGTCCGCCGAGGACGTGGCCGAGAATCCCTGCACCGGCGTCGAGATCGCCGCCACCGCCAAGGTATCCCATTACATCGTCGAGGACGCTGCCGTCGTGATCACGGTCAAGCGCGTCGAGCAGACCGGCGGCGCCATCGCTCGCCGAGCTGTTGCGGGTCAGACCGGCCATGATCGCGGGAATTGCGCCACCCAAAACGGTGGTGACATCCGAGCCGCTGACACCGACGGAACGTGCGATTTCGCTGATTCCGCCGCCGCCCAGCTGCCCCATCAAGGAACCGAGAAGGTCGGCTGAGTCCGCCATGACGCTCAGCCCTTGAGGATGAAGGTGACCTTCAGGTTCACCCGGTAGGCGCTGACCTTGCCATCCTCGACGTCGACCTTCATTTCGCTGACCCAGGCACCCTTGACCTTGTCGAGGGTCTTGTCTGCGCGTTCGATGCCCTTTTCGATGGCGTCCTCGAAGCTCTTGCTCGAAGAACAACTGATCTCGGTGACTTTTGCGACTGACATGGTGTGCCTCCAGTTAGTTAGGGATCGCACAGCGACCCGGTTGATGATGACCGATGCGGGGTTGTCACGCGCCCCTTGTCGTAATCGGTGAGTTGGCGACGAATCGTAGCACGGATTGCTTCCGCGTTGCAGCTTGACCACCCAGAATTGTTGTGACACACTCGCCGGGTCTCGCGATCGGGGAGCAGCCCCGGTTGGCGGGACGTTTTTTTTGGAAGAAGGAGATCGATCCATGGCTTACCGCTCCGGTTTCGCCAATGAGTGGGTGCATTCGAATGGGAGAGGAAGGGTCGGTATGAGAAGAACCTGGCTGGGTCTCTGGATTCTGGGTGCGATCGGCCTGCTGATCCTGCTCAACCTCGGATGCAACGGCTGTGGAAACTCAGCCGGGGATGCGTCTGAAGACGCCTCGGACGCCGCAGCGAAAGCGGCCGCGGCTGCCGGTGCGGCGATCGACAAAGGGGCGAAGGCCGTCGGAGAAGCGGCCGATCAAGCTGCTACGACAATCGGTGAAGCCGTCGATGAGAGCAGCGAGGCTGTCGGCGAAGCCCTCGATGATGCCAAAGAAACGGCCGGAGACGCGGCTGTGAAGGCTGGCAAGGCGATTCAGGAAGCTGGTGAGGCGGTTGAAGAAGCCGGCAAGGCGGCGAAAAAGAAGGGTGACGACACGTAGCTGCCAGCTTTCAGCAATCAGCTATCAGTTCTTTCCTGGGTGGGTGGGGGAGCTGATGGCTGAAAGCTTCGCTCTACCATCCCCCACTCGCGCCACCACCCCCGAAGCTTCCGCCGCCTCCCGAGAAACCACCTCCGGAGAATCCACCTCCCCCGCTGCCACCGACGAACGGGCCCCAAAAGGTCCCGCCCCTCGTCCCGGCGCCGCGACCGATTGGAGTCTTCGGCCAGATGAGTCGCAAAAGAGGGAAGGCGATCAGCCAGGCGACTGCGACAACGGCCCCGACAGCGAGACCGAAGATTGCCGCAGGAAAAGCGAAGAAGAATGGAGTCAGGAAGAACCCCATCACCCAGCCGGCCGCGCCGCGGGCCGACAACGCTCCACCAATGAACGGCAAACCGAAAATCAGAAAGAAGATGAAACCGGCTGGGTTGATGCCGCTTGATCGGGCGGGTTTCTCGGGAAGCTGCACCGGTTCGCCGCGGATCGCAGACGAAACGGCTTCGACCGCCGCGCCGACGCCGCCGTCGAAATCCCCCTCGCGAAACCTCGGTGCCATCAGGCTATCGATGATGCGGCCGCTCTGCGCGTCCGTGAGGACGCCCTCGAGGCCGTAGCCGACCTCGATCCGCATCCTGCGTTCGTCCCGGGCGATCAGGATCAACACGCCGTCGTCGGTGTCAGCCCGACCGAGCTTCCAAGTCTCGACCACCCGCATCGAGAAGTCCTCGAGAGAGTCGCCCTCGAGACTCGGGATGGTGAGCACCACCACCTGGGCGCCGGTTTCCTCCTCCAAAACGCGGAGGCGCTCTTCGAGTTGATTCTCGAAACCGTCGTCGAGAAGGTTTGCCTGGTCGTTGACCCTGCCCGCGAGGTACGGCACCTCAAGGGCTGACACGCCTGACATCCCTATCAGGACGCACGCCATGACCGCAAGGATCGGCGGAACCCTCGATACCGGATGCCGGATGCCGGATCCCAGATCCCAGTTGTCAGATAATCCCGTTCTGGGGCGGGTGGCGGGATCTGGTATCTGGCGTCTGGTATCTGGCATCTGACACCTGGGTGTAAGACTTCCCTGCTTCCTGCCCATCATCGCTCCCTGATCCGCGGCGCGTCGGGCAGCTCGTCCTCGTCGTCGGGCCGGCGCACGACCTCGTAGCGTTCCAGCAACTCGCCGCTGCGAGTGACGGCTTCGACGAGGGCCGCGGCTGCGCGTTTCGCCTTGATGCCCGCTATCAAATCATCGACCAGATGCTGCCACTCACCCTCTGGCACCGCACGGTGGATCCCCTCGTCGGCAAGGATCACCGCTCGACGTTCGAAGAGCGCCAGGAAGACCAGAATCCCGGTTCGGTCGCGGGTCGCGAAGACCTGCTCCTCGAGGAAGGCGGCCTCGGCCCGGAGTTGGACAGAGCGCTCGATGTGGTCCTCCGGAATGAGACGGCGGCCGACGGTGTCGAGCCCGCCAACCAGGTAACCCGCGCCGGCGCCGACAACAGTCGGCAAGGTGATCCACCACACCCCGAAACCACCCCAGAAGTCGCCGAAGGCATTGACCAGGCCCGCGACCAGCGCGGCACCGAGGGCGCCCAGGGTCGCACCGCGCCATCGGGCGGTATCGCGATCGACCACCCGTTCGACAATGTACGGAACGATCTCGCCGGAGGTCCGTGACTCACCAGCGGAGGTCGCCTTCCGGATCGCCTCGAGATCATCCTCGGAGAAGAGACTGTGGATCCGCATGAATCTGTTCTCTCAGATTGTGAACATCAGAATTCGACCTGCGGCGGTTCGTCTGCGCCGGGCTTCGATTCGAAGTACCCCTTGTCTTCAAATCCGAAAAGTCCGGCGATGAGAACCGCCGGGAACCGACGCCGGGCCGTGTTGTAGCCGCGCGCCGCCTCGTTGTAGCGATTTCGCTCGACGGCGATTCGGTTCTCGGTCCCTTCAAGCTGCACCTGGAGATCGCGAAAAGCCTGCACCGCCTTGAGATCCGGATAACGTTCCACCACCACCAACAATCTCGAAAGAGCGGAAGACAAGGCATCCTGGTTGGCCTGGAAGGCCTGCATTTGGGCCGCGGACGGCGCCCCTTCGATGCTCATCTGCCCAACCTTCGCCCGGGCTTCGATGACGTTTTGCAGCGTTTCCTGTTCGAAGTCCGCAGCACCCTTGACCGTCGCCACCAGGTTCGGGATCAGGTCCGCCCTTCGCTGATAGACGTTCTCCACCTGTCCCCAGGCCGCGTCCACGCCCTCCTGGAGGCCAATCAGGTTGTTGTAGATACCGCCCACCATCAACGCGATGAGAAGAACCAGCCCGACGACCGCGAGACCACATCCGATCAGTGTTTTGCTCATTGTTGCCGCCTCACTTCCAGAGTGTTTTTCGTGACAGGCATTGTACATGGCGCCCGTCGCTCGATGATGGATACTCTCAACGGCGATTTCATATTCCATCGCCCGAAGGTCGGTGGCTATCGAGATCGCAATCGGGATCGCTATCGAAAAAAGGCTTCGAAACTGGAATCTTCGATAGCGATGGGCGTTCAGAGGCTTGCACGCGGGCCGTTCTGGATTGCCAACCGCGGTAAACTAGATCGCTGAGGATCTATGGACGACAATAACCTCCCAGTCGTGGACGAATACCGGCGGATTGGGCGGCGTGAGGTGCTTCGGCAGTGGATTCCGCCCGCAGTTGCGGGCATCGCACTGACCGGTCTCGGCTTTGGCCTGATGAACCGGCCAGGCCGTCACCAACCGCCGTCGGTCGAATCACTGCCCCATCCGCGCGACTGGCGAGTGGACCCGAGTGCACCGGGCCGGCTGGCAACGGCCTGTGGCGGAGGGCCGAAGGAGAACGTTCGCCGGGCGGTTGCGGCGCTGGGCGGTATCGAGGCCTTTGTCAGACCCGGTGAACGGGTGGCCATCAAACCCAACTGCGCGTGGGACCGCGCGCCCGAACAGGCCGCCAACACCGACCCCGAGCTGATCGGCGAGCTGGTCCGCCAGTGTCTTTTGGCGGGTGCCGCCAAGGTCACCGTCCTCGACAACTCGTGCCACGATCCCGGCCGCACCTTCACCCGGTCGGGGATCGAAGCCGCGGCACGCGAAGCAGGTGGCACCGTCGCCAACCAGCGCAACGCCGGCACCGTGCGCCTCGATCTCGGAGGCATCACCCTCGGAATGTGGGAGGTGTTGAAACCCATCGCCGAGGCCGACCGCGTCATCAACGTGCCGGTCGTCAAGCACCACTCCCTGTCTCGCGCGACCCTGGGCATGAAGAACTGGTTCGGTGCGGTGGTCGGCCGACGGTCCAGTCTCCACCAGAGGATCGTCCAGGTCTGCGCCGAGCTCGGCGCGGCATTTCGCCCCACCCTGACGGTCATTGACGCCACCCGAATTCTCACCAGCGGTGGGCCGACGGGAGGCTCTCTGGCGTTGGTCAAACCAGTCGACTGCGTAGCCGTTGCGACCGACCCGGTGGCGGCCGAAGCCTGGGGCGCCGGCCTCCTCGATCTCGGCCCGGAGCAGCTGCCCCACATTGCCATCGCAGCGCGTTTGGGGCTCGGAACCCCTGACTGGAAGTCGGTCGTGGTGGAAACCTGAACATGATTTCGGATTTCGGATTTCGGATTTCGGATTTGCCACCCACCAGCACACGACGCGGGTCGATTCCGAGAACGATAGTGTCAGAATTCAGAATTCAGAATTCAGAATTCGAGACGAATCCGAAGGATTCGGCGCGATGAAGCTCCCTCGCGCACGCCACTTCCGGATCGTGGTGCAGGCCGGGTTCCTGCTCGCGTTCGTGGCATTGTTCTGGGGTCTCGGCGAACCGCGTGTGCCGGCCTCGATCGCATCGATCCTCCTCGCTCTCGATCCACTGACCGCGATCGGCACCGCCCTCTCCGATTGGACCATCGTCGGCTGGACGTGGCTTGGGCTGGCGGTCCTCGCCCTCACCGCCGTCTTGGGCCGGTTCTTCTGTGGTTGGATCTGTCCGCTCGGCACGCTCCAACATCTGGTGTCGTGGATCGCCGGGCCGGAGCGACGCAAGCTCCCGAAAATCAACCGCTACCGCCGGTGGTTTTCGATCAAGTACATCATTCTCGTCGTGCTCGTCACCTGGGCGGCGCTCGGATCAGACCACTTCGGCTGGCTCGACCCGATCCCTTTGCTCCACCGGGCATTCTCCTCCGGAATCCGCCCCCTGTGGCACGGTGGCCTCTCTCCGGGCGGCTGGGTGTCGTTCGGTCTCCTCGCGGCCATCCTCCTTCTGTCGGCATGGACGCCCCGGTTCTTTTGCCGAGGAGTTTGTCCGTTGGGCGCACTCATGGGTATCGTTGCACGACTCGCACCGCTCAAAATTTATCGCGATGATTCGGGCTCCTGCACCGGTTGCACTCTTTGCGTGTTTGCCTGCCAGGGCGCTGACGAGCCGCTCGACAAACATCGGGTCAGCGAGTGCCATGTCTGCCTCAATTGTCTCGGTTCGTGCGCCGAGGAGAGCCTGCATTACGGCCTGGCCGGAACCGCAGCTCCGACACCAATGCCCGCGCTCGACGTTGGTCGTCGCCGATTCCTGCTGGCCGTGGCGGGTTCGGCCGCATTCGCGCCGGTGCTCCGCGCCGCCGGCAGCGGTGGCGAGGGGAGCGCACACGATGCCATCCGACCGCCCGGCGCTCTTGCCGAAGAGGCATTTCTTTCGCGTTGCATCACCTGCGGAGCATGCTCGGCATCGTGCCCGACCGGCGTTATTCATTCGGACATCGGCAAAACCGGGGTCGAAGGTCTGTTTACCCCGATCCTCGATATGCGCCGGGGTTGGTGTGAGCCGTCCTGCATCCGTTGCGGCGAGGTATGCCCGACCAAGGCGATTGCCATGGTCGAGCCGGAGGCCAAGCAGGCGATCGGCGGTCCGGCCAAAGTCACCATCGGCACCGCGTTCATCGACCGCGGCCGCTGCCTGCCGTGGGGCATGGAAACCCCGTGTATCGTCTGCGAGGAGATGTGTCCGACCTCGCCCAAGGCGGTGTGGTTGGAGACCGTTGAAATCACTCGCCGCGACGGCAAGCCCATCACCCTGCAGCGGCCGGCGGTCCAACCCGAACTGTGCACCGGCTGTGGCCTGTGCGAGAACCGCTGCCCGGTCGGCGAGCGGGCCGCGATCCGGGTCTCGTCCATCGGTGAGAGTCGCGATCCGCGCAACCAGTTGCTGCAACGGCGATCGACCACCTGAACGCTGATCGCCAGACTATTGTAGAGGCGGGATATGTCCCGCCCTCGCTCGTTCCGGTATCCGATACATTTGTGGTGCGGGTGTCCCGCCCGCACAATTCCAGTCGTCGAAGAAGTGCGGCCGAGACGGCCGCACCACAATAGGACGGCATGTATGCCGAACCTGCAGATGGGTGAGTTGGATCGCTA
The DNA here is from genome assembly GCA_964423595.1 of uncultured Thermoanaerobaculia bacterium. Lineage (GTDB taxonomy): Bacteria > Acidobacteriota > Thermoanaerobaculia > Thermoanaerobaculales > Sulfomarinibacteraceae > Sulfomarinibacter. The sequence goes on from CAYRFI010000095.1 coordinate 14,062, forward strand.
AATCGGTCCCTGGGTGCGTTGCCACCACAAGACTCTGGGGCCGCCCTGGAGAAAGACTCTCGCCCGAATCACCGAGCTCCATCCGTCGCGGCTGCCGACGGAAATGACCTCGACCTCCCACTGGCCCATCGGCCGCACGGTGCTCGACATGGCTCCCCCTTCGAATCGGCGCTCCGGGATCCCCGCGAAGTCGATGCCTTGGTCGGACAGCTCTGCGAGGGTCTCGGCCATCGCTGCGTCCGACAACGCGGTGAGGCGAACCGAACGTTCCTCGATCACAACGCCCGCACCACGAGTTTGGATCTCGGCAGTGACCGCGGCGATCGTGATCGCAATCAGCGTCAGGGTCGCCAACGCGAACACGAGCGCCGATCCGCGTTCTTGCCGAATCACCACCTCGTGCCTCCCCCACCGCCACGAATCGCGAACCGGAGGTTCTCCTGCCGCCGCTCGAGCGCGTATCCGACATCGCGTGAGGACTGGCGTTCGGGCTCCGGATTGACCAGATACGTGATATTGAGATCGACGACGTCCTCCACCGGGTTTCGCCACCACCACGAGGTCACCCCACGCAGAATCACCCGACGATCAGAAGGCGCCCCCGGTCCAGCCATCCGTGTCCGCACGAGATTCCCATCCTCGAGCGCAATGCCTGTCAACGATCCGTCGTGATTGACGAGGATCAGTGGATCTTCACTCCATACCGATTCTTCCCGTTGCAGGGCGGCCGCCTCCTGGACATCGTGTCGGAGCCGAGAGGTGACGTGGACCACCAGCGGGTTTCGGACCGCGCGGCCGGTCGCGCCAAGCAGCTCCATCGAGTGCACCACCAGCTGCGCTCCTACCAAGACCATCACGCTGAGCAGAGCGAGAACGACCAGGAGCTCGACCAGGGAGGTGCCGCGAGCGCTTGAATTCACGGCCGCCACACCTGGGTGGTAATGGTGACCACCATGTCCTCCGAACGGACCATCGCCCGCGCCTCGACTCGGAGAGAAAACAGACCGTGCGGGTTTTTCTCGGTCACGACGACCCCGGTCCGAACTCGGATCGAGGACAGGGGTTGGAACTCGTCGGTCAGGTCGACCTCACCCGAGGCCAACGGCAAAGTACCGCCGCGCACGCTTTCGAGCACCGTCTCAGCGGCTCGCACGAGATCGGAGCGCGCCTCGAGGCGGCGCGCGGCACTCATGTGGGCGTCGAGGAAGCCCGCGGCGACGACCACCGCCATGCCGAAGATCGTGAGGGCGGCGAGCGCCTCGATGAGGCTGAAGCCGTTTCGTCCGTGGCTACGTGGATATGCCTGCGGGCTGTCCTTCTCGGGCACGGAGACGGAGACGGAAACGGGCACGGGATGGAACCGGCCGGCGCGGTGAATCTCTCTCAGACCGCGAATCCCAGCAGCTCCTTCAGCTTCGCTCGCGATCTCTCCTCTACCTCCACGTGTAGTGAACCACCGTGGGAGTCCATCGTCACCATCACTGGAAAACGCTCGACTTCGATCACCCACAGCGCCTCGGGCACGCCGAACTCGGACAGCATGAAGACCTTTTCGACCCGCGGGATCGCGCGGGCCAGCACCTGGGCGGCACCACCAACCGCGTGGAGATAGACCGCGCCATGCTGAGCCAGGCCAGCGAGGGTCTTGGGACCCATGCCGCCCTTGCCGATGACGCCGCGCAGACCGTAACGACCGATGACATCGGCCTGGTAGGGTTCCTCGCGAATCGAGGTGGTGGGACCTGCAGCAACAAAATCGTAGCTCCCGTCTTCGTTCTCCGCCACCACTGGACCGCAGTGATAGATCACGGTGTCGGCCAGATACGGCGCCACCTCTTCGCGATACTCCTCGATCAACCATTTATGGGCCGCGTCGCGGCCCGTAATCATGCGACCGGTGAGTTCGACGAAGTCCCCGACCTTGAGGCTGCGGATCGACTCTTCGCTGACCGGAAGTTTCAGCTCAGCCATGTCACGCCTCCTTCCAGGTCGATGCTGACGGCCGCTTTGCGTGCCGCCCAGCACATATAGGAAATGGTCACGAAGTAGCACGCTGGGAGACGGTCGAGCACGCCAACCTTGACCGCCAGCAGCGTCGTTTCACCGCCGAAACCCATCGGGCCCACTCCGAGCTCGTTGCCCTCCTTGAGAATGCGCTCCTCGAGCTCGGCAAGCGCCGGGGTCGGATTTGTGTCCTTGAGTGGACGCAGGAGCTGGCGCTTGGACTCTTCGAACGCCGATACCCGGTCGCCGCCGACGCAGATCCCGAGCACCCCGGGTGCACATCCCTTTCCCTGTGCGTCGACCACCGCATCAAGCACCACCCGGCGCACCCCATCGAGGTCGCGGCCGGCGCCGAGCTTGG
>CAYRFI010000096.1:0-16184 GCA_964423595.1 uncultured Thermoanaerobaculia bacterium
AGCATAAGCAGTCCGGTGCCGGAGATAATAAGTACCAGAAAGCACGCAATAAGAGCGCGGGCGGGGCTGCGACCCGTCGCGGCGAACTTGACCGCGCCGCGACAGATTTTAAGAGTGACCTCGAGCAGAAGATAGGAGACGTCGTTCACCGCATCGGATCCGTCGGCGCGGACGCCGCCGATGTTGATGTTGGCGAAGTCCGTGTAGGTGCCGCTTTCCTCGGCGGTGACCCCGACCTTCGGTGGCGCCGGATGGTTGTTGAACTTCACCCACAAACACTCCAAAAGCTCTTTGGCGGAGTCCCGGTTGAGGCTGCCTTCGGCGAGGCCGGTCTCGAAAAACGGTTGCAGGTGCTGGTCGAGGTGCCCGGGATTGTAAGCGTCCCAGCCGTTGAGCTCGGTAATCACTGCGAGGTGTGCAAACCAATACGTCTGCAGAGCCTCCCAATAGTTGCGTGGGGCGTGGGCGGGCACGCGTCGACAGACCTCTGCGATGCGCTCGAGCTCCGCGCGCCTCTTCTGGTCGGTCTCGCCTGCGGCCATCTCCTCGGCTTTTGCAGCGTGGCGTTCGGCAAGGAGGATGGTCGCATCGGCGGCGATGTCCATCGCTTCGAGCTGCTCTCTCTTGGCACCGGCCTCCGAATCGGAGCAGAGATCGAGGTGCTCGATCGCGGCCGCGATCTCTGCCTTGAAGTCGAGCAAACCCTTGCGGAAGATCTTGTCGTCACCAACGGTGTGGCCGGGCGCGCGTTGCTCCATGAACTCGGTGAAGATCCCTGCTGAGAAAGCACGATGCCACTCCTCGGGTAGCAGATCGAAGATCCGGTCGCGGAGGGAACGCCCCTGCCAGAACGGAATCACTTCGCGTTCATAGGTTTCGATGTCCTCGGTAGCGATGCGATAGCTGGTCATCGCCCGGCAGTCGAGGATTCGGAGGTCGCCGACACTGTGGCAGATGATCTCAGGATAGGTCGGCGCGGCCTTGGGCTCGTGGCCGCGTTCACCGACGATCAGCTCCTCATCGCCGATGTACACGGTCTTGTTGGCGCACAGGTGGTGATAGGCCTTTGCCCGAAGTACCGGTTGTGCGTACTTGCCGAAGTTCTCGCGATAGAAGTCGGTCAGGAGCACCGCCCGTTCGATCGACACCGAAGGGCGCGTATCCAGACTCTGCTGTCGAAGTCTCTGTGCGCGACTTTTCACGGGGAGCCTCCAACGGTTACTTCGAGATGGTTTTTCGCGAGTGCGTCGGCCACTGCATCAAGCTCGCCAGCGTCTGGAGACCGCAGGCCGGACGGGGCGGCAGTCTTTCCCAGTCGCGACCTCTTACCGTTCGCGATGCCGTGATAGGGCAGCACGAAAACCCGGTGTTTTCGCGGCAGCCCTTCCAGGAAGGCGCCGGTCGCCTCGATATTCTCGGCATCCTCGTTAAAGCCCGGAATCAGCGGCACCCGAACCCAGACCTCCACAGTGCTCGCGCTGAGCGCGCAAAGGTTGTCGAGGATGAGGCGGTTGTCGACGCCGGTTTCGGCGCCGTGACGCACCGAATCCATGTGCTTGAGGTCAAAGAGCACGAGGTCAGTGTGTTGTGCCACCTCGACAACGGTCTTCGGTGGCGCGAGACCGCAGGTGTCGACCGTGGTGTGGAGGCCGCGTCGGCGGCACTCACGGAGGCAGTCAATCAGAAACCCGGCCTGAGCGAGCGGTTCGCCACCCGAGAAGGTCACTCCGCCACCGGACGTTTCAAAGAAGACGCGGTCCCGCTCGAGCACATCGACGAGCTCGTCAACTTCATAATCGCGCCCCACGAGATCGCGGGCTTCCGCCGGGCAGGCTTCGACGCACGACCCGCACCGGGTGCACGCGTTGCGATCCCAGAGCTGTCCCGCCGGCACAGCTCCGCCCTCCTCGATGGGGCAGGCCTCCGAGCAGGCGCCGCAATTCAGGCAGCGGTCGGCGCTGATCATCAGAACCGGGGCCTCGTCGATGCCCTCCGGGTTATGGCACCAGCTGCACGAGAGGGGGCAGCCCTTGAGAAAGGCCGTCGTCCGGATGCCGGGTCCATCGTGCACACAACACCGCTGGATGTTGAATACCCTGCCTGTCGTTGACGAGGAATCTGCGGAAACTGCGATTGGCGTCATATTTCTCAACTCATAAGATGATTCATAAGAATGATTTGGTCTAGTATAATTCGGAAGATGAAACTCCACTTTAGGCACAATCTACGATGAGAGCAAAATCGGAACTGCGTGCACTTCTCGCGACGTCGTCCTTCGCGGAAACTCTCTTTGACCGTATCCCCGACGTCGTCTTCTTCATCAAGGATCGTGACGGTCGCTACGTGCTGGTCAACCAGACGCTGGTCACACGTTGCGGCAAGCGCGGCAAGAACGAGCTTCTGGGCCAGACCGCGCAACGGGTCTTCCCCTCTCCGCTCGGCAATCGATTCTTCGAACAGGACCGCAGAGTCTTGGCCTCGGGCATTCCGATCGTCCAGAATCTCGAGCTGCATCTCTATCCGACCCGCCTCGAGGGATGGTGTTTGACTGACAAGCTGCCGCTTTACGGCGGCGACGGCCGGATTGCGGGCCTCGCCGGAATCTCGCGCGATCTCCAGCCACCGGGCATCGAAGGCGTTCACCTCGCCGAGGTGTCGACCGCCCTGGACCACATCCGCTCCAATTACGGATCGGAGATTCGGGTTGAGGAGCTCTCGGAGATCTGCGGTCTCTCCATCTACCAACTCAATCGGCGCCTGCGGGCCATCTTCGGCATCACCGTCCGCCAATTGATCACCAAGAGCCGGATCGACGTCGCATCTGAGATGCTGCGCGAAGCAACCATACCCATCGCCGAAGTTGCATACTCCTGCGGATATTTCGATCAGAGCGCATTTTCGAGGGCATTTCGGAGAACGGTCGGGCTGACACCGAGGCAATATCGGGCACGGCATCACAGGCGCGATCAATAGCGGGATTCCGTTCCAACCACGCCCGAGCCCACGTCGGAGCATGGGCCTGAATCTGACTGCGGCAGGTGGTCGAAGGATACGCCGTATAATGGAGTCCGCACCCGCGAATCAGGAGCGACACCGCATGGCCAACCCAGAACATCTCAACCAGCTGCGCGCCGGCCAGTGGAACGAGTGGCGCGCCGCCAACCCGACCCTCGCACCCGATCTCATCGACGCCCAGCTCACGGGGCTCGACCTTCGCGGCATCAATCTTTCGAAGGCCCATCTGCGCGGTGCGGACTTCAGCGGAGCACAGCTCGATGGCGCCGACCTGTCGCGGGCGATCATAGAGGGAGCACGGCTGACCAACGCTTCGCTGACCGAAGCCAGGATCGAAAATGTCCAGCTCGACTTCCTCGATCTCACCGACCTCGATCTATCGCGCGCCTCGCTTCATAGATCCACCTTGCGCGGCACAAATTTGACCCGCACCAACCTTCGCCACGCCGATCTCTCACAGACGCAGATGGAGAGCGCCCTTTTCGACGAGGCGGACCTTTCGGGGGCGAAGCTCCAGGGCGCCTCGTTGCGGGGTGGACGGTTCGACCGCGCGGTGCTGCGGGGCGTCCAGGGAGCGTCCGCGATTCTCGATGGCGTCGAGCTCGAGAGCCTCAGCATGGAGGGGGCGATCTTCACCGAGGCCCAGGCGGACAACGCTCAGATCAAGAACTGCCGCTTGCAACGGGCGGACTTTCGCGGCGCGGCGCTACGAAACGCCAATTTCCACGGGTCGGTCCTGTGTGAGGCGATCTTCGATGAGGCTCAATGCGAGGGCGCAAGCCTCAGCCACGCCGACCTCGAAAAGGTGAGCTTCGTACGAACCAATTTGTCGGGCGCCGACCTCCGCCACTCGAGCATCATCGGCGCCATCTTCGACGGCTGCAATTTGATCAGCGCCCAGCTCGCAGAGCTCGATTTCAGATCGCCAAGCCTGGGCCGGGTTTCTTTTTCCCACGCCAACCTCCGCAAAACGGTCTTTTCCCGCTGTGAGCTGCGCGGAACCAATTTCGTCGAGGCCAATCTTGAGCAGGCGGACCTCAGACACGCAATCTTCGAGGGAGCGAATCTGAGCCGCGCTAACCTGGTCGACGCCACGGCCCGTCACGCCAACTTCAAGCAGGCAAACCTGCAGGACCTGATTGCCCAGGGCGCCGATCTCTCAGGGACCAATATGATCCTCGTCAAGGCGAGCGGAGCCAAGATGATCGGTGCGGATTTTCGATTTACCGACGCGGTCGGAATCGACCTCGAAAAGGCGGATATCCGCTACTCCGATCTCCGCAACGCCGATTTCACCAAGGCCAACTTCAACAACACCAAGCTGTGGGGCTGCAAGGTCCGAAACACGAAGTTGCCGTCCTCCGTCGGGCATCTCAAGCTTTTGCTCAAGCTCAGCCAGGTTTTCCAGATCGTCGGCAAACGCGCCGACAAGATGCGGGACGCGCGCGAGAAGAAGCGTATTCGTCAGGTGGCGGAGCTGGTGAGGGAACGCGAGGCCGACCGCAAGCGGCGAAGTCGGTGACCATTTCTGCCAAGCGGGCCTGTCTCTTCTGCGCCATTGTTCTCAATCTTTCGACAATTGCCTTTGCCGACCCTGAGCTCGACACGGCCCTGGACGGTCTGCCCATCGTCACCATCCACATTGATCGCAACGACATTTTCGATATATCGAATCCCAAAACCAAGGCCTGGTTCTATCGCTGGGCCAACGCCCTCCACATCATCAGCAAAGAGGACTTCATCCGCTCGATGCTTCTCTTCAAAGAGGGCGATCCTTATTCGGCAAGTCTCGCCGCGGAGAGCGCCCGCATGCTGCGCGGGCTGGGCATCATGAATCCGGTGAATATCACCGCCCACCGCGTCGGCGAGGGCGTCGAGGTGATGGTCGAGACTCACGACCAGTGGACCCTCAAGACGGGAGGCAAGCTCGGCGTGTTCGGCAGCAACGCCAGCTATCATATCGATTTCGAAGAGGAAAACCTGCTCGGCTGGGGTAAGGCGGTGAGCCTAGCCTACGAGTCCGACAACGAGCGAAACAGCTGGTCGCTGGGTTATTTCGATCCCAACGTCTTCAACAGCCGATGGCGGGTCAACCTGGTTCACGCCACCTACTCCGACGGTTTTCACGACGAGGTAGTGATCGACCGGCCGTTCTACTCGCTGGTTACCCCCTGGAGCTGGGGGTTCGCAGGTCTTCGGCAGGAGCTGATCGAACATCTCTACTCGCAGTCGGAGTCGGTCGTTGATGGCCTCCGCGAGACCGAGCAGATGAGCGTCTGGGGTGGCGCGCGACTGCCCGGCGGCGGCGACGTCACACGGCGCCTCATCGCCGGTTGGGAGCACCGTGAAAATCTCTACTCCGACTGGATCTGGGATGACACAGGGACGCCTTACCCACCGCCGGAGGATCGCCTCATCAGCGGTCCTCGCCTCTCGTATGAGCAGGTCGTCGACCGCTTCATCGTTGTCGAGGGCTTCCGGGCATGGGCGGTCCAGGAGGACGTTTCGCTCGGGCCCAACGTCGGCCTGACCGCGATCTTCTCCGCCCCCGCTTTCGGCGGAGACTACCAACGCCTTCTGACGGCCGGCCGAGCCCATGCAGCGAGCCGGCGCGGGCGCTGGCTGCTGCTTGGCGACACCTGGTTTTCCGGCCGCCTGGAAGACGGCGCAGCCCGTAATCTGGTGGCCGGGTTTCAGGTCGGCGCCGCTCAGCTCGGCAGCAGCGGCTGGCAGCTGCGTCTTCTCGCCGAAGGATCACGCCGCCTCGACTCTGACCGACAGCTGACGCTCGGCGCCGATCTCGGTTTGCGCGGATGGGATCCCGGTTACTTCGACGGCACCGGACGTGCGATCCTCAACGTGCAATGGCGCCGGCTACTCAAAAAAGAGGTACTCGGTCTATTTTCGATCGGCGTCGTCCTCTTCGGCGATGCCGGAAAAACCTGGAATCCACGCGCCGGTCCGGACACCGATGGTGTCCGGTTCGACGCCGGCGCCGGCCTCCTCTTCGATCTCTCCCATCTCGGCCGCAGCACCCTGCTCCGAATCGATGCGGCCGTTCCAGACGACGGCACAGGTGTCACCGTGACCATCAGTACGTCGACGATCTTCGAGCTGCCCGAACGGTGGCGCTGAGGTTCTAGCCCGCATATCCCACCAACTTCCTGCTGCGGGCGCCGATGCACCGCACCCAACGGTGTTTGCTCGCCTCGGGGTGCTCAACGTACCGTCAAGTACGCGTCCGCGCCCCCTCGAGGCCCAGCCGGGTCCCCAGCGTCGCCCGTTGCGTGCGCCATGGGTCCGTATTCGAGGCGCCGCGACGACGGTGAAGTCCTTCCATCGCCGAAGAGCGGCAACGAAGAAGACGGGGTCATGCCGCCAACAACCCGGCGTTGGAAGCGAGAGGTGGCCGTTGCCGGCAGTTGCCGGCGTACGGCCACTCGCTTCCGGGGCCGGGCCACAAGCCGCGGAGCGGCGCCGTAACCCGTTGGGCCGACGGGGGTCGCGGCCAATCTCTGCGTTGCTCGTCGTCGACGATGCACGGGCATCGACTTCCTCCTCGCGCCTTGATCTCGGCGCACACGAGCCCCATCGGCGGACGGCACTTGGGACCCCGGCCGGACCTCTAGGTCGATCCCCCCTGGGCACAGCACCTCGCCGCCCTCGCGACGAAACCCAGTGAGATATGCGGACTAGCTGGCCGCTGTGACGTAAAATCGAACGGATGTCCTCCCACCTCGGCATACTGCGACCTCTGGTCCTCGTCGCCATGCTCCTGGCTGCAGTGCCTTCATTCGGCGCGGGCGAAGGCGAAACCACGAGATCGCAATCGGCGGTCACGATTGCGCTCGAGATCGGCGATCGCTCGGAGCTCGAGCGGCTCACTCGGTTGGTCAGCATTGACGACGTTCGCGGCCACGATGTGCGAGCCGTCGCGACACCGAGGCAGCTCGAAGGGCTGCAGGCGGCGGGGTGGAGCTGGCAGGTCGTACCCGCGGCAACCCTCGCCGCAACCCCCGAAATGTGCGGCGAGGGATGGGTCGACCAGGTCGACCGATCGTGGACCTGCTACCCGAGCTACCAGCAGTACGAGGCCCTGATGCGAAAGTTCGCCGCTGATGACCCCTTCCTCTGTCGGCTGGTGGATCTCGGTCCAACCGCCAACCTGGTTCACCCCCACCGGCTGTGGGCGCTGATCATCTCCGACGCGCCCGGCGAGGAGGAGAACGAACCCGAGGTCCTGCTCACCTCGTCGATGCACGGCGATGAAACCGCGGGCTTCGTGCTGATGCTTCGGCTCATCGACCATCTGTTGCGAGGCCATGGCGATGATCCCGAAATCACGGAGCTGGTGGACGAAACCGAGATCTGGATCAACCCCCTCGCCAATCCGGACGGCACCTACTTCGGTGGAAACGACACTGTTGCCGATGCCATTTATTCCTACACCACCGGTGGCGGCGGGTACTCGGGGGTCAACCCCAATCGAAATTTCCCGGACTTCGTTGCCGGCGATCACCCGGACGGCAACCCGTGGTGGCCCGAGACCGAAGCCATGATGGCTCTTGCCGAAAGCCAGACCTTTGTTCTGTCGGCCAACTTTCACGGCGGTGCCGAGGTGGTGAACTACCCCTGGGACACGGTTGGACGTCGCCACCCAGACGATGACTGGTTCGAGTCGCTGGCACGGAGTTGGGCAGATCTCGCCCAGAGCGATGGCCCAGTGGGTTACATGACGGACGTCGACAACAGCGGTATCACCAACGGCCACGACTGGTATGAAATCCGCGGAGGCCGTCAGGACTTCATAACCTTCTTCCACGGCGGGCGCGAGGTCACGATCGAGCTGTCGGAAACCAAGCTATTGCCGTCGCAAGAGCTGGACGATATCTGGCTGTGGAATCGACGCGCGCTCCTCGACTTCGTGCACCACGCGCTCGAGGGAATCCGCGGAATCGTGACCGACCCGCGCGGCGCACCGCTCGCCGCCACGATCGAGGTCCTGGGCGTTGATCGCGAGGAGGACGGATCGATGGCGCGCACCGATCCCGCGGTCGGTGACTTCCACCGGCTCCTGCTGCCCGGGCTCTACGACCTCAGAATCGAGGCCAACGGCTACGATTCTCGAGAGATTCAAGGTATCGCCGTGATCGAGGGTGAAGCCTCCGTTGTCGACGCGGTTCTCTACCCGACATTGCGCCGACCTTCGCGGCGCATCGCATCGAACCCTGTCAACACCGCGCCAGCAATTCGGTGAATCAGGGGGTGAGACAAGCGGCACCCCGGAGTTGATTTCCCACCGAGAGACGTTGAACCCATCAATCAATTCGGACCTGGTTTTCGAACCGACAAAACCATTATCCTGCGACAACATCTCAAATTGAGACTGTCATTGAATTGTCATATACGATATTGTATATTCCCACAAGTGAGCGGATCTTCACGTTTCGATGGAATGCGTCCACGGCGCATTCATGAGTATTTCAGGGGGAGGAAGAGATGATCTCTGAGTCGAAAATTGGCGTGTATTCCCGGGTCGCAATGATGGCACTCGCGGTCGTCGCGATCGCTGGGGCTACCCATGCGCAGGACCCGGTCGAAGTGTCCGTCGAGGTGACGGGCACGGCGGTGCCTGGCGCGACAGTGCAGGCAACTGCCAACGTCACCATCAACGATGGCTCGACCATCCAATCTTATTCATGGACACAGGTAGGCGGCGCGGAAGCGATGCTCAGCGGAACCGCTGGAAAGTCGATTACCGCCGCGCTTGCTACCGAGGACGAGTACAAGGCGTACCTCATCCACGTGCTGGCCGAGCCGCCGATCACCGAGGCGCAGCTGCCGCCCAACGTGCCGCTGCCGGAGGGAGAGTTCCCGGGCGGGCTCCAGGACCGTTTCCAGGTCGTGGCCGTCAATCCGTTCGCGCTGGAACACGCGTCGGCGGTGGCGCTCGAGGTCGAGGTTGTGACAACGTCCGGCACCTACGACGCCGAAGTTGACATCGCGACCGCCCTCCCGTGGAAGGTCTCGACCGGACTTCTCAACGTGCCCATCAATGCGCCGGTCCTGCTCCACGGCAAGGACCAGGCGACCTACGATTGGTCTCTCTCCGCGCCAAGCGGCTCCGGCGCCATGCTGATGGACGCCTCCTCCCAAAACCCCGAGTTCATCCCCGACGTGCCTGGCCACTACACCGTTGAGGTCAACCAGGATGACTCCAAGGCGCTGGTCAGCCTGTCGGTCTACGCCGGCACCTGGCTCGGTATCATCGTCGGCCAGGATGAGGACGGGCGGCCGGTCCCCGACAGCTCGTGCCTGGGGTGCCACAACGACAGGGTCGCCGAGGACAACTTCACGCCGTGGGCCCAGACCGGCCACGCCGAAATCTTCAGCAGCCAGCTCGACACCAGCACCCACTACGGAGAAAGCTGTTTCTCATGCCACCTGGTCGGCTACGATCCGACCGCTGACAACGACGGTGTCGACGAGGCCATGGACTACCAGGCGTTTCTCGATTCCGGCCTGATCAACCACCCCGGCGACAACTGGACCACGGTCCTCGACCAGTTCCCCGACACGGCACGGAAGGCCAACATCCAGTGCGAGAACTGCCACGGCCCGCAGGTCGGCGGCGCCCATCTTCCGGACAACCCCGAGGGCGAACCACGGGTGAGCCTTTCATCGACCGTTTGCGGGTCCTGCCACGGCGAGCCCCTGCGCCACGGCCGTTACCAGCAGTGGCAGCTGAGCGGGCACGCCAACTACGAGGTGGCGATCGCCGAGGGCGATGACGGCAGCTGCTCGCGCTGCCACACCGCCAACGGTTTTCTCGCCTGGCTGCCGGTGCTGAATGGTGAGGTGGCAGGCGACCCACTGGCCGACGTCGAGGTCACCTGGACCGCCGAGGAAACCCATCCCCAGACCTGCGCGACCTGCCACGACCCGCACGCCATCGGCACCACCACGGGTGAACCGACCAACGCAACGGTCCGAATCAGCGGCGACACGCCGCCGCTGATCGCCGGCTTCACCGCCACCGACGTCGGCCGCGGCGCGATCTGCATGACCTGTCACAACAGCCGCCGCGGGCTACGCAACGACGACACCTTCAACTCGGAAATCTACGGCACCTCGGAGGCCTCGCGCGCCCCCCACCTCGGCCCGCAGGCCGACTTCCTCATGGGCCAGAACTTCTATCTGGTCGACGTGGGCCAGCGCGCCAACCACTCGAAGGCCTCGAAGGTCCAGGACACCTGCGTCACCTGCCACATGGAGGCGACCCCGCCACCGCCCGACCTCGCCTACCAGCTGGGCGGCACCAACCACACCTTCTACCCTTCTCCGACCATCTGCCAGAACTGCCACACCAACCTCACGGCGTCCAACATCCAGGGCCCGGTCGAGGAACAGATGCACGAGCTCGAGGCCCAGATCGAAAGCTCGTTCTACAATTTCTTTGACGATCAGATCGCGGCCGGCAACACCATCGCCGTCGGCAGCCAGGCGACTATCACGGACGCCCGCGACATCGCGGAAATCCAACTCGCAGAATCCCGGGGACGCCAGGCCCTCACCATCACCTTCAACGATATGACGGTGGTGGGGCCAACCGCGGTCAACAGCATCAACGTCGTCCCGCCGGCGGGTGAACCGTACGAGATCTACCGCGCCGTCAATCCGCTCCTGATCAAGGCGTTCTGGAACCTCCTGATGCTTGAGGCCGACGGCAGCGTCGGCGTCCACAACCCCAACCTGGCCTTCCAGGTCCTCGACCGGTCCATCAGGGGGCTGGCCAGCGACATCGAACCCTGCGCGCCTGACGCCGACACCATGTGCCTCAACAACGGACGCTTCAAGGTTGAGGTCAACTGGAACGACCACCACGGCCAGACCGGCACGGGGATGGTGGCGTCCTGCGGCACGGACGACTCGGGTCTCTTCTACTTCTTCAACGAGGACAACTGGGAGATGCTGTTCAAGGTTCTCAACGGCTGCGCATACAACAACCACTACTGGGTGTACTTCGCGGGCACCACCGACGTCGGCTTCAACGTCAGAGTGACCGACACGCTCACCGGCTTCACCAAGGCCTACAGCAGCAAGAGCGGTGAGAGCCTTGAATACACCAACGAGCTTGGACACCCGGCCAACGCGGTCACCGACAATACCGCCTTCCCGACCTGTCCATAAAATCGGCAACACTCACGAAAAAGGCCGCCTTCGGGCGGCCTTTTTTCGATCGTCTGTGATCAATGTGCGATGTTGCCACTATTGAGTTGAGATTACATCTCGGTTTGTGGTTTTTCTGATACGCTCGGCCCATGGTCGCGGAACGGATAACCAGACAGACTGTGGTGGCCGCTCTGTGGTGGTTCGGAGTTGTATTGTCGGTGATCACGCTCTTCGTGTACCCCTGTCGGCACGGCGAAATCGATCTGTCACTGCGCTCTCCATTCGATAACACGCGGTCGGGTCATGCCGAACAATGGATATTCCTCAGCGAAGCCGCACACAACGTCCCCCGCGGCATGACGTTCACCGTCCGCGCACCGGATCGCGATATCGAGATGAGCCTCTTCATGATGGCTGTCGGTCTGCTGCCGGAAGCGTCGCCGCTGCCGTCGTCGTATTACGGGCAGTCGACAGAGATGGGCGACCGCGCTCGCTTCGTTCTCGAATTCGAGGCTCCTGGATCTGTGCAGGCGCCAGAAAAACACTCTGCCGCGATCACCGGGGGTCGCGTCACAAAACGGTGGGCAACCGAACCGTGACGGGCATTGTGTTCCTTGCAGCCGTGCTCGGAGCGCCAGTCGTCCTCGGCCTTCCGGTCGCTGCTCACCCGACCCTTCGACATCTGTCCCTCCCGGCCAGGGGATCATTGGCATGGGCTGCGGGTTCCCTCATCCTCACGCTGGTCTTGACGTCCCTCTCGAGCGTTGGGCTGAAGTGGACGCCGTGGTGGATCCTCCTCGCCTGTATCGCCGCCCTGGCTCTTTCCTCGAGGCTGATCCAAAAGACCGGTGCGGAAAGACCTGAGTCCAAGAAACCCAGCCGTCTCAGAGTTTCCTTCGGGGTTCTCTGCTTCACGCTCATCGCCGGCGGTGGCTTGTGGGCCTTCGTTTTCGGTATGGCAACCTCGGCCGACCTGTCGTACTTCTGGGGCGTCAAGGCCGCCCACTTCGCACTTGAACGGGGCTTTGACTTCGAGCTCCTCCAGCAGCCCTACATGATCCACCTCCATCCAAACTACCCTCCCCTCTGGCCGGTGTTCCTCGCCTGGGGCGCGATGATCGCGAGGTCCATGCCGTGGCTCGTGGTTCCGTCACTGACGTGGGTCAACCTGACCGCCGCCGCAGTGGTCATCTTCTCGGTGCTCGAGGCCAGGCTTGGCGCGCGCGCGGCGCGTGTCGTCACCTGCCTGTGGTACGCGGTGATCAGTACAATGATGGTGACATCGTTCTCCGGTGGCAATGCCGACGGTCCCCTTGTGCTGTTTCTGTCGATTGCACTGGTCGTGATTCTCACCGAACCGGAAGACGGGCCACGGCATTTGCGCTGGCTTGCCGCCGTCGCCCTTGCCGGCGCGGTGTTCACCAAGAGCGAGGGCTCGGTCGCCGCCGTCCTCATCGTTATCGGAACCGTGGTCCGCGATATCGTCTGGCGACGACCAGGAGTCGTTCGACAGACCGTTTCCCTGGTCACACCGGCGGCCGCCGCGGCCGTGCTCTGGGTCGTGGTGCGGATTGTCCACGGCATTCCACTCGCCGATCCGATCCGCGAAACCGTGTTCCACATCAGTTTCGATCACTTCGGTCTGATGGTGCGCGTCTGTCTCCGCCTCCTCACCCCGGCCGTTGTTGCGGTGGGTTGGCTCGTGCCCCTGGTTTCTGTCCTCATCATCGGGCGTGACAGTTTGCCCCGCTCGCTGCCGGGCGTCGTGACCGCCTTCGGGATCCTCGTGTTCTCCGTCTTCTACTACCTTCACGTAGCAGGCAACCCCCTCGAGCTCATCGTGTGGACGTTTCCGCGCCTCATTCAGCCGGCCGTGTCGGCATGGATCCTCGGCCTCGGTGTCGCCGCGTACTCGGTCATCGGTGAATCCGAATCCCAAGCCGCCCTCGGGCAGAACGTGATTTTATGAGGCGCCGCCACCTCGAGCTCATCCTCGATCTCACAAGTAGGTGCAACATCCGCTGCGTCATGTGCTACTTCTCGACCACCGACCGGCTCCGCTTCAAGCCCTACGACCTCAACCCCGGGTCGACAGGCAACATCGAACTGACGACCTTTCAGCACGTTGCGTCCGAGCTGTTTCCCCGAGCTCACACCGTTGCTTTCGGCTGCGCCGCGGAGCCACTCCTGCACCCGCAATTCGCGGAAATCCTGAGCGTCACCCGCACACACCGGGTACCCAACGTCTGGCTGCAAACCAACCTGCTCGCGCTGTCCACCATCAAGGCGAAAGCGATCGTCGACCAAGGGATGAGGACGGTTGCGGTTTCGATCGATGGCACCAGCAGCGAAACCTATGAGCGCATCCGTGTCGGCGCGTCCTGGGACCGCCTGATGTCCCGATTCGAGTTGTTACGGCAAGCACGATCATCGGCCACATCGCCGTTCCCTCGGCTGCGTATCACGTTTGCATGGATGCGGTCGAATCATCACGAGCTGAAATCACTGCCCGCCTTTGCTGAATCCCTCGGCGCCAGCGAGATCGACGTGCGGTTCGTGGCACCGACGGTCGGCGTGGACAACCGCGACGAGCTGTTCGAAGCCTCCGCCGCAGATGGATTGATGTCCGAGCTGTGGACGGTAGCGCGGGACGCAACCGCCCGCGGGTTGACCCTCAGCGCATACCCGGCGATGGAAAAGGAGTGTGACGCAGACAATTCGTTGATCGGGAAGATTCGTCGCAAGCTGTGGCTCCTGAAATCCGGGATCGACGGTCCGGCGCAATGGCATCGCTCGATGCTCGAGCGGATCAATGGTTGCTCCTTTCCGGGGAAAGTGCTTTTAATTCGCCCCAACGGAGGCGTGCTGCCATGTCCATTCTGGGAGGACGAACCGATCGCGTTGGTGCCGCGGGACGCCCGCCGGGCGATTCTCGGCTCTGACGGCCTCAAGAAGATCCGGGCAGGGCTGCGGAACGATTGCCCGGACGGCAGCTGCCGAACCTGCGAGGCGAGAAAGAACGCCCTATTCCGTCCGTTGATGAGCACCAGAGAAGGTTTCGCCGGACCCGCCTGATCGGTGGGCGGCGTGGTTTACGGGAAGCCGGCCAGCCCTCGACCGGCTGTTTCCTTCACCCGACACCGTCCGCGGACGACCCCGCGCCTTTACAGGATCGTCCTGTGTGGTTACCGTATGCCGGCGATCGGCACAACGAGGAGCTTGAAGATGACGACCGAAGCATGGCGCAAACCGAAGACCCGCGACCGCGCCGAGATCCCCGAGAGCCACAAGTGGGATCTGAGCCACATCTACCCTCACTGGACCGCATGGGAGTCAGATCTCGATCGGCTGCAGGGGCTGATGGACAACTACCAGAAGCTCAAGGGGACCCTCGCGGAGGGCCCGCAGCGGATCCTCGAGGCCAGCCTCGCCTCGGACGCGCTCGGTCAGATCGCCTATCGCGTCTATCAATACCCCGGACTGATGCAGAGCCAGGACACCCGCGACAACGCGGTCCAGGCGCGGCTCGAGCAGGTGAGGCTGGCGCTCGCGGCCTTTCGCCAGGCCACCGCCTGGTACACCCCCGAGTTGCTCGAAATCCCCGCAGAGACGATGCAGAGCTGGCTCGACGAAACTCCGGAGCTCGCGCCCTACCGTTTCGGTATCGAGGAGAGCTACCGCATGCATCGCCACGTTCTCGACGAGGACGGCGAGCGCCTGCTGGCTTTCGCTTCGACCCTTGGGGGCACCCCGTCTCAGACCTACACGATGTTGGCCGATGCCGACGTCAAGTTTCCAACCGTCAGGCTGTCCGACGGCAGCGAGATGGTGGCGAGCCACGCCGGCTATTCACAGGGGCTGCACACACTGCGCGAGCAAAACGATCGCGAAAAGCTCTTCAAGGCCCACTTCACGGTCTACGACGACTACCCCAACACCTATGCCGCGATCTACAACGGAGTCCTGCAGAAAGACTGGTTCACCGCCCGGTCGCGGCGCTACGATTCGGCCCTCGAAGCCAAGCTCGATGACGACAACATTCCGGCGACGGTTGTAGAGAACCTCATCAGCACGGCACGGACCGGGAGCGGTCCGCTCCGGCGATACCACAAACTCCGGAGGGAGACCCTGGGGCTCGAGCGCTATCGGTACTTCGACGCCTACCTGCCGCTGGTCGAGATCGATTGGGCCCTCCCCTACGACACTATCGGACAACTCATCATCGAGTCGGTCGCGATCTTCGGCGACGAATATCAACGGACAGTGGAGCGTTCCTTCGCCGAACGCTGGATCGACGTTTACGAGAACGAGGGCAAACGCTCGGGGGCGTTTTCAGCCGGGGTCTACGGCGTCCATCCTTATATGCTTCTCAACTACGCCGACACCCTCAACGACGCCTTCACCGTCGCCCACGAAATGGGCCACACCATGCACACCGTGCTCTCCCATGAGAGCCAACCCTTTGCCACCTCGTCCTACTCGATTTTCGTCGCGGAGGTGGCGTCGATGGCCAACGAGTCCCTGTTTCTCGATCGCCTGCTCGCCGAGGAGACGGACCCTGCGCGCCGTGTGACCCTGCTCCAGCACGCCACCGATGACATCACAGCCGGCTTCTACCGGCAGGCGATGTTCGCGGACTTCGAACTGCGAGCCCACCGAGTGGTCGAAGCTGACCGGCCGATCACCGCCGATGTCCTGCAGGAGACCTACCTCGATGTTTTGGAGGGCTTCTTCGCCGACGCACTCGACGACCAGCAGTGGTATCGCAACACCTGGGCGCGAATTCCACATTTCTACGGCTCGCCCTACTACGTCTTCCAGTACGCGACCTCGAAAGCGGCGGCGGTTCTGATCCACCGGCGAATGACCGAGGGAGAGGAAGTCGAGCGCTCGGCAACCGTCGAGGCCTACCTCGAGCTGCTGCGTTCGGGCGGCAACGACCACCCCATCAGCCAGCTCCAAAAAGCCGGTGTCGACTTCACGACCACCGAACCGAC
>CAYRFI010000097.1:0-16091 GCA_964423595.1 uncultured Thermoanaerobaculia bacterium
CGACGACGACCAGAATTCGACGAATTACCGGTAGTTTACCTCACCGGGGTCATTCAGGAGGAAGAGCTTAACGGCCTCCACGAGACCGGGGTCGCGGATGTCATCCTCAAGCCTTTCGATCCCATGACCCTCGCTGACCGCATCAACGGCATCTGGAAGGGCAGAAATGGAAGGTGAACGAGAGAGACGGGCTTCGGCCGAACAGCTCGAGAAAGAGCTTGAGAGATTGCGAGCCAACTTTCTCGAAAAGCTGCCGGCGCGGTTGCAGGCCCTGGTGGAGGAGTGGCACTCGCTCCAGGGTGACGGCTGGAGTCAGGATGGCGCCCGAGCCCTTCATCGATCAGTTCATGGTCTGATCGGGACTGCCGGTAGTCTCGGCTTCGCGAAAATGGCCAAGACCGCCCGCCGCCTCGAACGCCGGTTGGTGGCTCTCCTCGAAGGTGCGCAGCCACCGAACCGGAATGTGTTTGCCGAGGTCATCGAATGGTTCGAACGAATGGGAGAGGATTCCATTTCAGACGGCGATACGACGTTCGATCCCAGCTCGTTCGAGAACATGGCTGAGTGGGGAACAACCCTTTTCGAACCTCGCAACCTCATCGTGGTCGTCGAGCAGGAAGATCCGTTCGCGCGCGAGCTGGCCCTCCGACTCGGCCATTTCGGGTTTGAGCTTCAGATGTTCAAAAAGATTGACGAAATGGTCGTGGGCAGTGTCATACGGCGACCCGCGGCCGTGATTATGGACCTCTCTTCGCCCGACGGTGAGTTGATTGGAGAGGAGGTCGCGACCAAGGTGCGGGATGCGCTTGGGGAGGATGTGCCGCTGGTGTTCGTCTCCAACCGCTCCGACATCGAAGCACGGCTTGATGCCGTGAGAGCCGGTTGCAGCAGCTATTTCATTAAGCCCGTCAATTACTCTGATGTGCTCGAAACCCTCGATCGGCTGACACGAAGTGAACCGGAGCCGTACCGGATCCTGATTGTCGATGACGAACCTGATACAGCTGATTTCCATGCCACCAGCCTCGAGGCTGCGGGCATTGAAACCGTGACGGTGACGGATCCCCTCGACGTGATGTCGCAATTGGTTGAATTTCAACCGGATGTGATTCTGATGGATGTCTACATGCCAGGCTGCACAGGTCTCGAGATGGCAATGGTTATTCGCCAGGAGGAGGCGTTTGTCGGTGTGCCGATCGTCTTCCTGTCGAGAGAAACTGACCGTATGAAACAGATCGCAGCGCTCGGTGAGGGCGGCGATGATTTCTTCACCAAACCGGTGCCGCCGGATCATTTGGTCCCGGCGGTATCGGCGCGCGCCCAGCGAGGCCGCACCCTGCGCCTGTTCATGGAAAAGGACGGTCTCACCGGGCTGTTCAGACACAGTCGCATCATCGAGCAGCTCGAGGCCGCGGTTCGCAGGGCCGATCGCCAGCATGGGCGTCTCGCAGTCGCGATGTTGGACATCGACGGCTTCAAGGAGGTCAACGACGAGCACGGGCATCTGGTGGGCGACCAGGTTCTCAAGGCCCTGGCCTATCTCCTGCGTCAGCGGCTCCGCATGAGCGATGTGCTAGGGCGTTTCGGCGGGGACGAGTACGTCGTGGTGATGCCAGATACCGACGGCCGGGCAGCGCTGCAAAAGATGGACGACATTCGTCGTAACTTCGCCGCCATCGACCACGAAGCGGTCCACGGTTCCTTCACAGTGACACTGAGCTGCGGAGTGGGTGAGTTTCCGGCGGCCCTCACAAGTCACGAGCTGATTGCTGCGGCGGACGAGGCCCTCTACCGCGCCAAGCGGGGAGGGCGCAACCAGGTTCTCCTGGCCGGCGACCCGGACTGAGCCATGGCGTCTCGGTTTCTCCGTCGACTCCACCCGGGACTGCTGTTGGCCCTGGCCATCGGGTGCGGACAGCCCTCGGGACCGCCTCCCTCAGCCGTAGCGACTGATCGTCCGGTACCGGCCGGTGTCCTCACCATCGGCTCAGTGTCGCTCAATCCGACTCAGGAGTACGAGGTGGTTCGACCGTTTGCCGACTATCTCGCGACAAACCTCCACAGTGTGGGGATCGGTAGAGGCCGGGTGGTGGTTGTCGGTTCGCTGAGTCAGATGGTCGAAGAGCTCCGAGAGGGAAGGGTCGATCTGCTCATCGACAGCCCGTTCCCGGCAGTATTCGTGTGGCAGCACGCCGATGTCGAGCCGATTCTCCGTCGCTGGAAATGGGGCTCAGACGTGTACAGAAGTGTGGTCTTCACCCGAGCGGACAGCGGTATTGGATCCATCGAGGAACTCAGGGGAAAGATCATCGCTTTCGGTGAGCCGTTTTCTACCTCGGGCTTTCTGATGCCTAAAGCGGCGCTCGCTTCGGCCGGTTTACGGCTGTTCAACTACGAGGATCCTGCGGCTTCGATCCCTGGCAATCGCGTCGGCTACGTCTTTTCGAACGACGCCGAGAACACCATGTTCTGGGTCCTCAAGAAGAAGGTTGTGGCGGGGGCGATCAACTCGGATTACTACGAGGCGCTCGCCGGTGACCGGATCAGCGAGCTCCGGATCCTCCTCACAACCGACGCCGTACCCAGAAACGTCGTCTCCGTGCGAAAAAGCCTCGATCCAAAGGTGGTGCAAGCAATCGAAAAGGTGCTGCTCGAGATGCACCTCAGTGATGAAGGCCGTGCGTCGCTCGAGAGATTCGAAGAGACCACGAGGTTCGATCGGTTCCCGGGGGGTTCGGAACACGATCTTGCCAGCATTGCAAAGTTGCTGCCGCATGTTCAAGAGGATCTCGGACAGTGAGGTCGCAACTATGAGGCTTGGTCTGAAGGGTCGCTTCGTCGTGTTCGTATCGGCGATCATCGTCGCCTTCGGCCTGGTCCTGACGGCCCTCTCGGTTCGCGCCCAGAACGAACGGTTGCGTCACGAGCTCGAGGACCGGGGCAAGCTCCTGACGACGGTGATCGCCGCCAACACAACCGACGCTCTGGCCATGCTCGATGTAAGAGATCTGCGGAAGACCCTCTCCGAGGCGCGTGATCAAGAGAATGTGCTCGATGCCGTTGGGTTTGACGAGGACGGGCGGGTACTGACGGATGGCACGCTGGTCAATTCCCGACGCCACGAGCAAATCTCCGAGGCGGAGCTCCGTCACATTTCAGGGTCCTCGGCGTTGCTGGTGGAATTTGAAGGCGACGCGATGACGGTGACCAAACCGGTGCATCTCGGGAGCCGGATGCTGGGCGGTGTCCGACTTCGCTACTCGTTGGCGAGCCTTGCCGAAGAACAGGCGTCCCTCGCCCGCCGCACCGCCACGGTCGGCGCGGTTTTTGCGCTTCTCGGGATGATTGCCGCAATACTGTTGACGGAGGCCGTGACGCGTCCGCTCAACGAGGTCATTCGGGCCACCCGAGCATTGTCTCAAGGCGAGCCGGCGCCACGGCTGCCGGTTCGGACCACGGACGAGGTCGGAGAGCTCGCTGAAGCATTCAACGAGATGACGCGAAAACTCCGCGACACGACCGTGTCTCGTGACTATCTGGATCGCGTTCTCGAAACGATGGGTGAGTGTCTGGTCGTGACCGGCCCGGACGGAACCATTACCAGGGTCAACCGGGCGGTGTGCAGCCTCTCAGGGGTCGGTGAAGATGAGCTCCTGGGTCAGAACTGCCGCGACCTCTTCCGAGCACCACAGGGCCACGTATCGTTGCTCGACGCATTGGGACCGGATGGTTCGGCCCGGGGCCTGGAGACGGAGCTCCTGGCGCGCGGCGGAGAAGCGGTGCCGGTGATTGTTTCCGTGGGCACCATGGAGGAAAGCGCGGGAAGGGCCAGGAGCTACGTCGTCGTGGCGGCGGATATCGGTGAGCGTCTCCGTCACGAGCAGCAAAAGGACGAGTTCGTAACGATGGTTCATCACGAGGTGCGAGCCCCTCTGACCGCAGTGCGCGGAGCGATCGGCCTGCTCGATGGAGGCGTTGTAGGGGAGCTCGGCAAGCGAGGGCAGGAGCTGGTGGAGATCGCTCTGCGCAACAGCGAGAGAATGGAACGCTTGGTCAACGATATCCTGGTGTCGCGAAAGCTCGATTCCGGGCGCATGGAGTTTCACTACGAAAAGGTCGAACTCATGCCTCTCGTCGAACAGGCGATCAGCGCCACATCAGCATACGCGGCCAATTATGAGGTCCGCTTCGAGCTCTCCAATGGTGTTGCCGGCGCGACGGTGCGCGTCGACCCCGACCGCATGATTCAGGTCCTGACCAACGTCCTGACCAACGCCGTCCGTTTCTCGGCCGCAGACGACGTGGTGACCGTCAAAGCGAGCCGGCACAATGACATGCTGAGGGTTGCTATCTCCGACAAAGGGCCTGGCATCTCCGAGGATTTCCGCGACCATGTCTTCGAAGCGTTTGCGCGAGGCGAACACGACGATTGGCGTCATCGCAGCGGCACCGGCCTCGGCATGAGCATTTCCAAGGGCATTATCGAGGAACTGAGTGGCACGATTTCATTTGAAACCAAGCTCGGCGAGGGGACGACTTTTTTCGTCGACATCCCGGAATATGCCTGATTGCATCTGAAACAGTCGCTGACCAGCCACGTCGTTCACCCGAGAATGCAATCAAAAAGAATCTGATTGAGGCGCCCGAGAGGGAGATTCTCATTCGGATCGGGATCCGGCTTCGTGCTTGCGGATTCGCCTTTCAGGCGACGCCGTCACAAGTCGCACTTCACCGTGACAGGTCGGGATCGGGATTTGTCACGGCGTAGCCCGCGAATTCCTTAATTGCCTGTAGGGCAGAGCCGGAGGGGCGAAGCCGGACCGGGAACGGAGAAGCATTCAATGGACAGCAACGGCGCGGTGGGATATTTTCGAATCGAGATGAGTGACGCCCGCCTCGTATTTCTGTCGACAACATGGATGTCCGTGAGCCCTCGTCGCCCGGACCCGAAGTCTGCACGGGTTGATCACCCCCGGGCCTGCGTTCGGTAGGGCACAGATGGCGATTACCGGCAATCTCGAGACCATGAGCCTTGCCGAGCTGCTGCAATGGCTCGCAAACGGCCGTCAAACCGGAACTCTGATCGTCACCAACGGCAGCGTCGAGAAGAAGATCTATCTTCGCAACGGCGCGATTCTCTCCTCATCGAGCTCCGATCCACGCGGTTTTCTTGGCCATTTTCTAGTCAGCAAGGGAGTGATCAGCGAGGACGATCTGGCGAAGGCGATGGCCATTCAGGCCGAGCAGGGGAAGCTTTTGGGCGAGATCCTCGTCGAGGGTGGGGCCGTCGATCAGGAAATGCTCGACCACATGCTCAGGCTTAAGGCCGAGGAGAACATCTACGACCTCTTCTCCTGGGAAGAGGGATCTTTCGATTTTCTCGACGATGAGCTCCCGGAGTACGAGCTCGTGCCGATGTCGGCCAACATCACGGGCCTCCTCATGGAGGGCATGCGCCGGATCGACATGACGAAGGAAATGGAAAAGGTCATTGCGTCAACCCAGTGCGTCCCGGTGGCCGTGGCCCCCCTTCTGGATGACGACGAAATGGACTTCGGGTGGCTGGAGGTGCTGGAAGCGGTGGACGACGACCGCAGTGTCGAGGACATCTGTCTCCACACCCATTCCTCCGAGTTTTTCGTCTGCGATGTGCTCTTCAGAAAGGTAAACGAGGGCAAGATCAAGATTGTGCGGCCGCGGGTGATCGCCCCCGATCCTCAGGCACCGGCCGCCGCGACCGCCAAGAAAAGTGCGGACACCGGACCAACCAGCGCTCAGGCGTTGATCTCCGAGGCCATGGTGCACCTCAAGCTCGGAGTCTACGAGGCCGCCGCACGCCACCTTGGGGCGGCGACAAGTCTCGACCCCCACAACCGTGAGCTGGCGATGGTGATCAAGGAGCTTGAAGGCGAGGTCATGGCCGGTCTCGAAAAGGACGGCGTCAAGGACGAAAAGGTTCCGGTGCTCGAGACCACCCTCGACGACTTGCGGGCCATGAGTTTTTCCCCCGAAGAGGGATTTATCCTGTCGCGAATCAACGGCACCTCCGACATCGCTTCGATCGTCAAGATTTCGCCACTGTCGGAGCTCGATTCGCTGTTGGTCTTCTGGAAGCTCTCGCAATCGGGCCAGATCACCCTCACGGATCCGAGCTGACCTGCCCACCCACCCAGCAATCAGTTGGGGAGTCCGTGGTGGTAGGTACCGGTAACTGATATCTGATTACTGGGTGGGTGGCGGAACCAGTTAGAATGCGTGGATGGGACGACTGATCGACCCCGAGAAACGTGCGCATGCCAAACGCCAGCGAACCGAGCGCAAAGAGAGGATCCTGGAGGTGGCGCGTTCGACCTTTTCGAGGCTCCCCTATGTGGAGGTGACCCTGGACAGCATCGGCCAGCGGGCCGACGTCGATCGCGGAGTCGCGTCGATGTATTTCCGAAGCAAAGAAGAGCTGTTCCTTCACGTCCTTCGTGAAGAGCTTGCCGATTGGTACTCTGCCCTCGAGGCCGAACTCGACCGGGCTGACGATCGTTTATCGAAATCGAAACTTGCCGAGCTGCTGGCGACGAGCCTTTCCGGGCGGCCTACGCTGACCCGATTCCTGAGCTTCGAGGCAGTGGTGCTCGAGCAAAACCTCGACGCCATGGAGGCATTCCGATTCCAACGCTGGCGGCTTGACCGGATGGATTCGGTTGGCTCGGCCCTCGAGCAAAAGGTGGAAGGGCTCGAGGAGGGAGACGGAATCCGTCTCCTCCACCGTGTCCAGCTCGTGACCGCCGCCCTGCAGCCTGCGGCTGATCCGAAGGGCGCAGCCACCTACGAGGTCGGCGATCCGGACTTCGCGGTTTTCAAGGTAGATTTCGAGACGGAACTGAAAGGTCTCGTCGCCGCGATATTGCTGGCCATGGCTGATCGTCGCGATTGAAGGTTGTTACCAATGCCGGGCACGGAGACGGAGACGGGCGCGGGCACGGGAAAAACTTGACACGTCTTCTCACCCTGGGTATGATCCGGTGGCTCGTGTGAGTGGAGGAAACAATGGCAGGCAAAGGACATCGCGTAACGGTCAAGCTCAAAAGCACCGAGAGCGCTCACATGTACAGCGTCAAGAAGAACAAGCAGAACACCCCCGATCGCCTGGAGATCAAGAAGTACGATCCTGTCGTGCGCAAGCACGTCATGTTCAAAGAGACCCGTTAACCCGCCTCACTGGAGGGTGCCAGGGCACCGATGGTTCGGTGCCTTTTCAAAGCCCGGTTGCCCAGATGGGTCGCCGGGCTTTGTCGTTCCTCCTCCGCCCACCCGCCTAAAGGGCTTGAGACCTGAGGCTTGCGGTTTGACATTATCGATACGAGGTTCGAGCTTTCGTTTCCTCAAGCCCCGAGCCCACAGGCCCCAAGTCCCTATGGGGGCGTTATCATGGGGTGTTCACCGAAAGGACCCTGTGATGGACGTGCTCAGAGAGTTCCTCGAGTTTATCGAGTACTCGAAACCGCAACCGGTGGCCGAGCTCCTCAGTCGGGTTCTGCTGAAAAGCCGACATCTGACCGGCGCTGAGGCCGGCAGCGTCTTCATCGCCCGCGGCCGGGGCAAGACCCGGCGCCTGGAGGCGGCCGACACCCAGAATGACCGTGTCGCCCTCGAGCCCGCCAGCTTTGTTGTGCCTTTGAATACTTCGTCCATAGCGGGGTACACCGCGACCACCGGCAAGACGGTCTTCGTGGCGGACCTGTACAACATTCCGAGCGACCTTCCTTTCAAATTTGATCCCAGCTTCGATCAAAAGCTCGGCTACAGCAGCCGTTCTATGCTCAGCTTTCCGCTCGTCAATCATGACCGAACAGTGATCGGTGTCGTCCAGCTGATCAACCGTCTCGACGGTTCCGGTGACGGGCCGGTGCCCTTCGAGCGCGAGCAAGCCGATCTCATCGTTCCCTTCAACCACATTGTTGGCGGTGCGATCGAGCGTGCCGATATGGTCGAGCGCATCTCGGCCCAGAACATCCGTCTGCGCGACCGCAACCGCCTCCTGCGAGAGCAACGCGCGCGTATCGCGGCCCTTCAGGACGAGACCGAGGAGGCGTTCCAGCTCTCCATCAACCTGCTGTCGCGCGCCGCCGAGCTCCATGACGAGGACACCGCCAAGCACGTCGAGCGGGTCAATGAGTACTCCTACTTTCTGGCGAGCAAGCTCGGCAAGTCGAAGGCCTTCCGCAACGAGATCCGCTACTCCGCTCAGCTTCACGATGTCGGCAAGATGAGCATCAACGTGGCCATCCTCCGCAAAGAGGGACCGCTCGACGAAGAGGAACGCTTCGAAATGATGCGCCACCCGGAGTACGGCTTTCAGATACTCTCCGCCTCGGATCGCCTGCAGATGGCGGCCGAGATCGCACTCAACCATCATGAGCAGTGGGACGGAGGCGGTTATCCGGCCGGACGGAAGGGTGAGGAGATTCCGGTCTCAGCCCGTATTGTCACCCTCGCCGACATCTACGACGCTCTGCGCTCGAAACGATCCTATAAGCCGGGCTTCAGTCACCGACAGACCCGCCGCATCCTCCTCGATGGCGACGACCGTTTCGACCCCCGAAGCCACCTCGACCCCAAGCTGCTCGAGATCTTTTCCGAACACCACGAGGGCATGGCCGAGATCTGGGACTCACTTTCAGCCTGACCGTCTCCTCGAGGACCGTTTCCGTGCTCACATCTGTGGATTCTCCGTTTCCACGAATCCACAGGGGCAATCAGCCATCAGAGCTTGTGGAATCAGGAAGAACTCGAAACCGACGCGCTACTATCAATCGGCAGAAGGAAGTCAGCAGAACACGGGGAGAACCGACATATGCAGAGAGGTCACTTGATTTCAATTGTCGTGTTTCTTGGAATTGCTGCGTGTGCGGCTGCCGGGGATCTCTGGATCAAAGGAGAGCCCGGGCTCGAAATTTTCCTCGACGGACAACGGGCATTGGTCTCCGATAATGGCGAATATGGCCTGCTTCTCGCAGGGGTCACCACCGGTGATCACACCATCAGGGTCGAAAAGTCCGGTTTCGTGCCTTTGGAGTTTTTCGTCGCCGTCGGCCCAGCCTCGAACCAGATCGTGGTCGGCGAGCTTGGACCCGAAATCACGGACGGTGTACAAGGCGCCGCGGATGGGGGAGATCGCGAACAGCTCGTAGGGACGATCGAAATCACCTCGGATCCCAGCGAATGCAACGTCAAATTCGCGGGCCAACGGATCCTGAAGACACAGCCGGTCATGACATTCCCGAACATTCCCGTCGGTGAGCACAAGGTGTGGTTTGAGAGTTCGGGCACAGTCCTCAGCACATCGGTGAACGTTCAGAAGGGCGAAACGGCCCAGGTCAGGGTGGATTTCCGCGACCGACGGATCGCGATCGCCGGAGAGGCGTCAGATGTCCCGGAAGATGACTCGGAAGTCGAAGGCGAACCCCCCGCAACCGAACCCGAGTGCATCGAGTACTGGGTGGAGGTGATGCGAACGGACGACCCCGAAGCGATAGAGCCCGCCCGTTCCGCGCTGGAGGGCCAGGGATTCCCTCTCTATCACCAAAAACTCATCACCATCGAGGACGACGGCACACTTCCCGTGTACAAGCTTCGCGTCGGCCCCATTACCAGGGACAATATGGCGAGACGTGTCGCCGGCCTCCTCAAGCATGGCGGATTCAAGACTTCCTGGGTCGTACCCGAGGAGTGTCAACCCTCATCCGAACCAAAAGCCAAACATGATCTGATACCTCTCCCGTGAACACGACACGGTGGCCGGCACAGTCACCGTCACGACGAACGTCATCTAACCCGCATTATTCATGAGGTCTCTGCTGCGGCCGACGATGCACCGCACCCAGCGGTGTTTGCTCGCCTCGGGGTGCTCCACGTACTGTCGAGTACGCGTCCGCGCCCCTCAGGTCGCAAACCCCACTGGGCACGGCACCTCGCCGCCCTCGCGACGAAACCTTATGAATAATGCGGGCTAGAGGGGCGTCGGCCGCCGCTTCGATCCGGCGAACGGAGCTGGTCAGTCGATATCGTACTTCTCGAGCAGCGCCTGGAAACGCGGATCGCCACGCAGCGGGTCCCAGCGTGGGTCCATCCTCAGGAAGGGTGACGAGATCCACGAGGGGTTGCTGAGCAGGTACTCGAGCCGTTCCAGGGCCGCCTCGTTGTCGCCGAGGATGGTGAAGATATGGGCCAGATCGATGACGTATGGGAGGTAGTAGAAACCGTCCTCGGAACGTGGAAGGAGGTCGCATGCCCGCTTGCCTTCGCGAATCGCCTCGCTGTGGCGACCCTGCATCGCGTGGGCGATCCCGAGGGAGCTGTGCAGGCGCGGGTCTTCCGGTGAAGCGGCGACCGCGGCCTCGAGAAGTGTGCGCGCCGTCTCGTAGGCGGCCGCGGCCGCCGCGGGCTCGCCGAGCCGCTCGTAGGCATAGGCCGCGAAGAGGGCATTGGGCCTGGCCCACATCTTGACCCGCAGCCAGCCCTCGTCCGGCGAGCTCAGCGCGGCGATGGCGGCGTCGTAACGTTTCTCGAACATCTCCTGCCAGAACCACGCCCACCGGGTCCAGTCGTCCGTGGTAGGGGGCATCGCTTCAAGCACCGGCCGGGTCTCGGAAGGATCACCATGCCAGCTCCACAGGTTGAGAACCTTGTAGAGGTAGGGCCACAGAGTTTCCGGCGCGAGAGTCATGGCCTGGTCGAAGGCCAAGATCGCCTCCGGGTAACGCCGCATCGTCCACAGGGCGGCTCCGGCGGCGGCGACGAGGTCGGCGTCGCGCGGGCTGAGGGCGAAGGCGCGTTGAAATGCGTCCAGGCAGGCCTCCCATCGACCCTGGAGGAGGTAGACATTGCCCTTGGCCTCGAGGACCTCGGCGTTGTCGGGCAGGCCGCCCCCGGCGCGCTCGAACTCCGCCAGCGCACCGTCCACGTCGCGGTAGGCCCAGAGCCGGTAGTAACCGATGTCGAGGTGCACCCGGTGCGAGTTGGGGGCCAGCTCGAGAGCCCTTTGGGCCGCTTGATCGGCGGCCTGGAGCCGGTCCGGCGTCAGGTCGTGGCGGAAGTAATGGAGCAACGCATGTCCGCGCGCGAGCTCGGCATGGGCGAGGGCGAAGTCCGGGTCGAGATCCACGGCCTGCTGGTAGGCCGCCATTACCCGTTGCCAATTCTCGTAGGTGAAGTGAGGCTCCTTGGCCAGGTGCCGTCCGCGGAGGTACGCCTGGTACGCCTGGAGGTTGGACGTCGGTTGGGCTTCGACGAGTGTCCGCTCGGCGCCGGCCAGGGAAACGCCGAGGTGGTCGGTGACACTCTGGGCGATCTCCGACTGGACGTCGAAGACGTCGTCGATCACTCGGTCGTAGGTCTCCGCCCACAGGTGGGTGTCGTCGGCGACCTGAATCAGCTGCGGCGTGACCCGAATGCGGCTCGCTCCGCCCTCGTCGCGAGCCCAACGCACCGTGCCCTCGAGGACGTAATCAACGGCCAGCTCAGCGCCGATCTGCGCGACGGACTTGTCGGTGCCTGCGTATTGAGCGGCGCTGGTTCTCGAGATGACCCGGAACCCGCTGACCGTGGCCAGGCGGGCGGTGATCTCCTCGGTCATGCCGTCGGCGAAGTAGGCGTCGTTGGGCGATCCGAGATTTTCGAACGGGAGGACCACGATACGGGGTGGCCCCGAAGTTGCAGGTTCAGTGGTCTCATGGTCGAACAGACCCTCGGGGGGGAGCACGAAAACCAGCGCGATGGTCGCCGCGACAGATACGGCGAGGATGTGCGGCCAGCGCCGATGGAGAAACGAGCTGGAGGCGGCTGGCAATGCCGGGGTGTCCGAATCGATCGCGCCGAGGGTCAACGCCAGGTCATGAGCGGACGAGAAACGGTCCTCGGGGCGTTTCTCGAGGCATTTCGAAACCACGCTGGCGAGGGTGGTCGGCACACCGGATGCGGCAACCGAAATTACCTCGGGGTCCTCCTTGAGAATCGCTGCCGCGGTTTCGACGGTGCTCGCACCACGGAATGGTCGGCGGCCTGCAATCATCTCGTACAACACGACGCCGAGGGCGAAGATGTCCGAACGGTTGTCGGCGGGCTTCCCCTGGACCTGCTCGGGCGCCATATAGGCGACGGTGCCGAGGAACCCCCCGGGCCTGGTCTCGAGAGTGGCGGTCGGTGTCTCGGAGGCGAGGTCTCGCTCCGGCAGCTTGAGCTTTGCAAGCCCGAAGTCGAGGATCTTGATGCGTCCGTCGCGGGTGAGGAACACGTTCTCCGGCTTCAGGTCACGGTGGACGATGCCCTTGTCGTGCGCCGCCGCCAGGCCGTCGGCGATCGCCCGCGCATACTCCACCGCCTTTCCGGGGGTGAGGCCACCACCGGTGATGACCTCGCGCAGCGACTCACCTTCGAGTAGCTCCATGACGGCGAAGGCGACGCTTTCCTCGGTTCCGAAGTCGTGAATGGCGAGGATGTTCGGGTGGTCGAGCTTGGCGACAGCTTTGGCTTCACGTTCGAAACGGGCGAGGCGGTCGGGGTCGGCGGCGACCTCTTCCGGCAGCACCTTGATGGCCACATGGCGGTCGAGCCTCTCATCGTGCGCTCGGTAGACGACACCCATCCCGCCTTCGCCAATTTTGTCGACGATGCGATAGTGACCGAGGGTGCGACCGATGAGGTCTCGCACTGTTCAGAATCTCGCTGTGCTGATGTTATATCAGTTGTCGAATAACTTCGAGATTGTCGGCGGGCAACGGAGTTGCGAGTAGGCTCAGAGGGAGAAGGCGAGGGTCAGAAGACGACGCAGCGGTCCATCTCGGCCAGCATCTCGGCGTTGCGGCCCTAGGTGGCGAAGTCCTTGTAGCCAACCCCGAGGACCTCTTCCTCGCGGCCGTGATAGCCGTTGCCGCGGAAGCTCACGTCGCAGATCCAGAGCTTGGCCTTGCCGACGAGCTTTGCGAAGTCCGGTTGTAGGGTGCGGCGGACTCCGAACAACCGATGACTTGCGGATAGGCCGTCCGAGGGCGTCAGGCCCATCGAAGAATGACCAGCGTCCGGTCATCGTGGTAGGGGACACCGTCGACGAAGGCGTCGAGGGCCTTTTCGATGGACATGGCCAGCTCCCTCGGTGACTCTGAACGGTGCGCCCCGCAGATTTCGACCAGACGCTCGCGCCCGAACTCTTCCTGTTCGGGGTTGGCGGCCTCGGTGATGCCGTCGGTGTAGAGGACGGAAACAAATGTTAGAATCCGCTCGGCACATCAGTGAACAGGAGGACTGGAGAGGCCTCATGAAGCTGAGCTATGAGCCTGATCCGACGATCGCCGGCGGTCTCGTCGTGCGTCTCTCCGGCAAGCTCGAGGTCAACGGTGCGGCCGAGCTCTGGGACGAGGTCTCCACCCGAGCTGGTGAAGATACGCGTTTCTTCATCTTCGACTTCTCCGACGTCCACATCATCACCAGCGCCGGCATCGGCACCCTCGTCAGATTCTTTGTCCGCCTTCGTGGTTACGGAGGCGCAGTCGCCATCTGCGGCTGCAGCGAAAAGGTCTGCGAAGTCTTTGAAATCGTCATGCTCAAAGACGTCCTCCAGGTCTGCGACAGCGAGGAAGAGGCTCGGGCACGATTGCGTCAGGCTGTCAGCTGATCTCTGCGACCCCGCTCACGCTGTCACTTCTTCTTGTTCCGCGTCTTTTTCGCCCTAGGATCCTTGCCCTGCGACCGGAGCTTGTCCTCGCGTTTGGCAAGCAGCTCGACGGCCTGTTCGAGACTGACAGTCTCCGGGTCGGTGCCCTTGGGGACGGTGGCGTTGACGGTGCCGTCGGTGACGTAGGGCCCGTAACGGCCGGTCTTGACCTGGATGGTTGCGCCCGAGGAGGGGTGGGGGCCGAGCTCTGAGATCAGCGAGGTGGCGCCCGAACGGCGACCCTTTTTGGGCTCTTTGAGCCTGGCCACCGCCGCCTCGAGGGTGATGGTGGCGAGCTCGTCCTGGCTCTTCAGGCTGCGAGTCTCCGAGCCCATCTTGACGTAGGGGCCGTAGCGGCCGTCCTGGACGGTGATGTTCTCGCCGGTCTCGGGATGAGTGCCGAGGTTCTTCGGGAAGGAAAGGAGCATCACCGCGTCTTCGAGGCTCAGAGTCTCGGGCGACATGCTCTTCCAGAGGCTCGCCATTTTGGGCTTGTCTCCGCCGTCTTCACGGTCACCGAGCTGGACGTAGGGCCCGTAGCGGCCCTCCTTGACGTAGATCGGCTTGCCCGTCTCGGGATCATTGCCGATCGAGCGGTCGCCCTCAGCTGCCTTCGCCACCATCTCGAGCGCCCGTTCGAGAGTGAGCTCGTCAGGCGGCATGTCGTCGGGGATCGAGGCCCGTTGACCCTCCTCGCCAATCTGGACATAGGGGCCGTAGCGCCCGACCCGGACCGCGACGCGCTCACCCTCGGAGGTCTGGCCGATGGTGATGCGTGACGCCTCGCGCGGTTCGATCGACTCACCGGTGGAAACCAGGGCGTGCAGCCCCATGCGCATGATCTGGCGGCGTCCGTTTTCGGCGTCTGAGATGCCGAAGTAGAAGTCGTGGAGCCATGGCACCGCCTCCGACTCGCCGCGGGCGATGGCGTCGAGCTCGTCCTCCATACGGGCGGTGAAGTCGTAGTCGACGAGGTCGGGCAGGTTGCGCTCGAGCAGTCGGATGACGGCAAAGGCGGTGAAGGTCGGGACCAGCGCCTGCCCCTTGTGCCAGACGTAGCCGCGGTCCTGGATGGTCTGGATGATCGAGGCGTAGGTCGAAGGACGGCCGATGCCGCGCGCCTCGAGTTCCTTGACCAGGCTCGCCTCGGTGTAGCGCGCCGGTGGCTGGGTGGTGTGGCTGGTCGGCTCCAGGCCTTCAACCGTCAGTTGCTGGCCCGGGCTGAGTTTGGGCAAGATCTTCTCTTTGTCATCCTGCTCGGCCTTGGGGTCGTCCGAGCCGGCGACGTATGCGCGGTAGAAACCGGCGAAAGTGATGACCTTGCCCGAGGTGGTAAAGGCCGCGGTTCCCTGCTCTTCGGTCGGCGCCTCGATCCGGACCTGGGTGCGAACCCCGTGGGCGTCCTTCATCTGCGAGGCGAGAGTGCGTTTCCAGATCAGCTCGTAGAGCTTCATCTGGTCACCGTCGAGCTTTGATTTCAGCTCGCCCGGCGTACGGAATCGGCCGCCGGCGGGCCGGATCGCTTCGTGTGCCTCCTGGGCGCTCTTCGATTTCGAGCGATAGGCCCGCGGCTGTTCTGGCAGATATTCGGCGCCGTAGAGATCCTCCACCTGCCGGCGCGCGGCGCCAAGGGCCTCGCCCGACAGGGTCAGCGAGTCGGTGCGCATATAGGTGATGTATCCGTTCTCATACAGGCTCTGCGCAATCCGCATGGTGCGGCGGGCGTTGAAGCGCAGCTTGCGGCCCGCCTCCTGCTGCAGGGTCGAGGTCATGAAGGGCGGGTAGGGACGGTTGGTGAACGGTTTCTCGGAGACGTCGGTGACCTCGAAGGGAGCATCCGCGAGTTCTTTCGTGAGCGCTTTCGCCTGTCCGCCGTCCAACACGAGGGCCTTGCTCTTGAGCTCGCCGGTCTCCTGGTCGAAGTCCTTCCCGACAGCGACCTTGCGTCCATCGAGCTCAGTAAGGCGGGCGCTGAAGCTGCGCTGGTCCTCCTCTCCCCTCAGAGTCGCCTCGACACCGCAAAAGGCGGATTCCACGAAACGCATGCGCGCCTCTTCACGAGCGACGATGAGCCGCGTGGCGACCGATTGCACGCGACCCGCCGACAGCTTGGGCCGCAGCTTTTTCCACAGCACCGGCGACACTTCGTAGCCGACCAGGCGGTCGAGGATGCGGCGGGTCTCCTGCGCCGCGACCAGTCTCTCGTCGATGTCGCGCGGCTCCGCCAGGGCGTTGCCGATCGCGCTGCCGGTGATCTCGTGAAAGACCAGGCGCTGGACGGGGACTTTGGGCCGCAGCAACTCGAATAAATGCCAGCTAATCGCTTCCCCTTCCCGGTCTTCGTCCGTCGCCAAGTAGAGGTCCTTGGCGGCCTTGATGGCCTTACGCA
>CAYRFI010000098.1:0-15817 GCA_964423595.1 uncultured Thermoanaerobaculia bacterium
GGAGCGCTCGAGGTGGGGAGGCGTTGAAGCGATTGGTGGGCCGCCCGGGACTCGATCACGTCGAGAGACAGCGGTTATGACCGTGGCCGAAATGGTAGGGCGGCTGGGGGTCGGCCTACGGTCATCCGCTGATTCCGACGGGACGCCGCGGCCGACTTGTCACGCCGAAGCCCATGGGGCGGAGCCGGAAGGCCGCGAGCAACGCGATCACGTCATGAGAGCGCTCGAGGTGGGGAGGCGTTGAAGCGATTGGTGGGCCGCCCGGGATTCGATCACGGCGAGAAGCAGCGGCTCATGGCTCGGGCCGCGGGGCGGAGGGTTGGAGGCGGCCCAGAGCCATCCGCTGGTTCCGGCGGGACGCCGCGGCCGCAGGCCGCGAGCAATGCGATGACGCTGTGGGAGCGCTCGAGGTGGGGAGGCGTTGAAGCGATTGGTGGGCCGCCCGGGACTCGAACCCGGGACCACCGGATTAAAAGTCCGATGCTCTACCAACTGAGCTAACGGCCCACTCGGAATGCACAAAATAATCCTTCAGGCGGCGAATGACAAGCGCCTCGGCCGTCGTCACCCGGCGATGATGGAGCGCAGATGATCCGCGAGCGCGGATTCTCCGCGAACCAGGGTTTCCTCGCGGCGCGGTCCGGTGGAGACGATGACCGCCGGCGCGCCGATCGTGTCCTCGAGAAAGGCGAGGTAGCTCCTGGCCTCGGCCGGCAGGTCGCCCTCGGAAATGATGCCCTCGGTCGGGGCGTTCCAGCCGGGGAGCTCCTCGTATATCGGCTCCAATGACTCGGCCACCTCGGCGTCGGCCGGGAAGGTATCGAGGGTGGAGCCGTCGGGCAGACGGTAGGAGGTCACGACCTTGACCGTCTCGAAACCGTCGAGGATGTCGAGCTTGGTCACGGCCACCGCGTCGATACCGGCGACCTCGACCGCGTAGCGAGCGGCCACCGCGTCGAACCAACCGCAGCGACGGGGCCTGCCGGTGGTGGTGCCGTACTCGGCGCCACGCTCACGCATGCGCTTCCCGGTGGCGTCGTCGAGTTCGGAGGGGAACGGGCCGGAGCCGACCCGGGTCGCGTAGGCCTTCATGACGCCGATCACCGGTCCGAGCAGCTTGGGGCCGATGCCGCACGAGGCCGCCGCGAAACCCGGCAGGGAAGAGGACGAGGTGACGTAGGGGTAGGTGCCCCAGGCGAGATCGAGAAGCACGCCCTGGGCACCCTCGAAGAGCACCGCCTCGTCCGCCACGCGGTGGTTTCGAAGTGCAGGCCCGACCTCGGCGATAAGCGGCGCCAATCGTTCGGCGGCCGCCTCGAGCTCGGCCACGGCCTGGTCCAGATCTACGGGTTCTGCGTTGAAGAGGATCTCGAGCTCGCGGTTGTGGGCCGTCATGAGGTCGAGGGCCCGCTCGCGGAGCCGGGCCGGTTCGGCGAGGACGTGAGCACGGAGGCCCCGCCGCTGGGCGCGGTCCTGGTAGGCGGGGCCGATGCCGCGACCGGTGGTGCCGATCTTGCCCGCACCCAGGGTGCCCTCGCGTGCGCCGTCGAGCGCCTTGTGGGTCGGCAGAATGAGAGTTGCCCGCGGCGACAGCTTGATGCGACCTTCGATCTCGATCCCCTCGCCGATGAGGGTGTCCATCTCCGCCACCAACCCGCTCGGGTCGACGACCATGCCCGAAGCGAGGTAACAGATGACTCCATCGTGGATGATGCCGGAGGGTACGAGGTGGAGGGCGAACTTGCGGTCGGCAAAGCGCACCGTGTGGCCGGCGTTGTTGCCGCCGTTGTAGCGTACGACGGCGGCGACGCCCGACGACAGCAGGTCGACCACCTTGCCCTTGCCCTCGTCGCCCCACTGGCCGCCGATGATCATCAACGATTCTTTGCCCATCGAACCTCCGGCCGCACATCATAGCGTGCTTGGTCGTTACCGCCAAGTTCCAACAGACATTCGAGATACGACACCATGGAACCACGCTACAATCGGCGATCATGACAGATCGAGAGCCGATCCAGGAAAGTGGTTTCTTCAGGCGCTTGAGCGATCTCGCGCGACGCAGCGAGAACAGGCAGAGCGTCAGCCGCTGGATTCGCACCCGAATGCTGGTCGGTTTTATGGTTGCCCTGCCATTGGTGGTGACGATCTTTTTTGCCCGATTCATCTTCGGGCTGATGGACAAGTGGTTCCGACCGATATCCGAGCGGATTGTGGGCGAGCCCCTGGTCGGTGTGGGCGCGATCGTATCGCTGCTGCTGCTTTTTCTGCTTGGGGTGCTGGCAACCAACGTCATCGGCGGCCGGCTGCTCGACTACTTCGAGAAAAAGATCACCGGTCTGCCGCTTCTCAGCCCCATCTACCAGGGTGCGCGGCAGATCACCGAGGCCATCCAGCTCCACGAGACCGCAGAGTTTCGAAGGGTCGTGCTGCTGCCCTTTCCGAACCAGAACGTGCGCTCGCTGGGCTTCGTGACGCGCGATTTCCGGTCGTCAACAGCCTTCGGAGACGAACCCACCGCGCTGGTCTTCGTGCCGACGACTCCGAACCCGACCTCGGGATACCTGGTGGTGGCGAGGCACAAGGACCTCACTTCCCTCGATATGAGCGTCGAGGAGGGGGTCAAGCTCGTGATCTCGGGCGGGCTGCTGACCCCGACACGGCTGCTCGCGGGCGACCAGGCCAAACCGTGGATCGGCGCCGACCGCGAGTGACGTCGACCTTGGAGGCATCCGGGAATTGTTTAACTCCGTCGAACCGTCGAATGATGAGACATCTCACGAGCCTGAAGGGAAGAGAATGAAGATCAACAGAATGTCAATGCGGCCATCGACCGTCGTTCCGGTCGCCGTTCTCGTCGTCTTGGCGGCGGCAGCGGCGCCGGTGTTGGCGCAACAGGGGGCGCCCCTCCCGGGACCTTCCTTGGCGCGGTCCTGTTGACCGACGACGCGCTAGCGGTAAGCGCCTTCTACGCCGGTCTCTTCGGCTGGGACATGGAGGCAGCGAGGGACGGCGGCGTCGCCGTCCGCCACAAGGGCCGGATGATCGCGGGCATCAGTCCGATCAAGCCAGCAAACGAGGAAATCAAGGAGTCTTTCTGGCTGGTGGGTCTCGCCGTCGACGACGTCGAGCAGTCGTTGCGCGCCGCCGGCGAGAACTGCGCGAGGATTTACGAGAAAGCGGAACGGGTCGGTGACTACGGCCACTTCGCGGTCATCGCCGACCGCCAGAAGGCGCCGGTCCTGCTCATCGAGCCCGGCAAGAAACCGATCGGAGGCGGGACGGGAGAGGGCTCATTCGTCTGGGCCGAGCTGTGGACCGATGATGTCGAGGACGTGATCGCCTTCTACGGGGACGTCGTCGGCGTCGGACACGACACCACCGATCGTGGAGGGGAGACCTACCACCTGTTCATCTCACAGGAAAAGCCGCGCGCCGGCATCGTCAAAATCCCGCCGAAACTCGAAAGGGTGGAGCCCGGCTGGGCGCCCTACGTAGCGGTCACGGATCTCGGCCCGACTCTCGACAAGGTCAAGGAGCTCGGCGGCCGTGTCATTTTCGGTGAAACCGAACACCCCGCGGATGCCTCAGTCGCCTTGATCATGGATCCCTCCAGCGCGGTTCTGTTTCTGTACGAGATTGGCAGCAGTGGGGAGGCGAAATGAAGACTTCGATCCGTATCATCGCCGCGGTGATTTTGTTGTGTATGGCTGTCATCTCTGTCTCGTGCAGTTCGGACGGCTACACCGGAACCTCTACGGTCTACGTCGGCACGGGTTACGGCGGCCACGGACCCGGCTGGGGCGGGTACTACTCGCCGCCGCCGGTGGTCATCGGCCCACCGCGGCCGATGCCGTACTGAAACGAGCAAGACGTCGCAAACACGAAGACACAAAGTCTTCAGAAAGTGGGCTCTCCCTGCCGGGGATATCGCGTCGTTGAAAATTGGTGACACGCATCTGACGGGCGATATCATCCACGCAAGTATTGGCCCTACAAAAGATATCCTTTGTGAAGTTCTTTGAGCCTTCGTGTCTTCGTGGTTCAAGATCCCGCGTTATGGTGTCAGAACAACTTTTCCGAAGTTCTTGCGCTCCTGGATGTAGCGGTGGGCGGCGGCCGCCTCGCTGAACGGGAAGCTGCGATCGACCACCGGCTTGAATGTACCGTCGGCAAAGAGGTCAAGGATCTGCCCGAGCATTGCCGCCAGCTCGTCTGCGTGGTGCCAGAGGTGCCCGACGTTGACGCCATAGACGCCCTTGTTGTGGCTCATCAGCTGCATTGGTTTGAACGAGCCCATCTTTGACAACCCGGTGAGGGCGGAGATCCAAGATCGCTTGGTGCCCGGGGCGAGGCTCGAGGCGCCGAAGATGAAGAGGCGGCCGAGATCGGCAAGGCTCTTGTAGCTCTTGCGAAAGGACTCTCCGCCGATCGCGTCGAGAGCGATGTCGACGCCCCTGCCATCGGTGAGCCGCTGAACCTCTTCCTGGAAATCCTGAGTGCGGTAATCGATGCAGGCCGATACGCCCATGTCGAGGAGCCGTTGGTGCTTGACCGCTGAGGCGGTGCCGATCACCTCCGCTCCGAAGTGGCTGCAGATCTGGACCGCGGCGAGGCCAACTCCCCCCGCACACGCGTGCACCAGTACCTTTTCTCCCCTGCGCACATGACCGAGTCGGACCAACATCAACCACGCAGTCAGATAGTTGACGGGGATCGAGGCGGCGCCTTCAAAATCGAGGCTGTCGGGAATGGCGCGGACCGTCGACTGCGGGGCGCAGACCACATCAGAGTATCCACCAAAACGGGTCATGCACACGACGCGGTCGCCGTCGCGAAAGCCCTCGACTCCGTCACCCACTCCATCAACCACACCCGCCACCTCATAGCCCACTACCGCGGGCAGCTTCGGCGAATCGGGATACAGCCCCATGCGGGCCATGATGTCGGCGAAGTTGATGCCGGATGCCCGGACGCGGACCCGCACCTGCCCGGCTTTCGGTTCATGGTCGGGGGCTTCTCTCACCTCGAGGACTTCGGGTTCACCAATTCTCGGAATCCATACTTGCTTCATTCTTTCCTCTTCTCCGATTTCTGGCCGCAGTCGATCGATGCAACAGCATACCTTTCCGAGGTCCTCGGGTCCCTAAGATCGAATGCGGCCCGAAATCGGAACAAAAAAGCGCCGGAAAGGGGAAGGAGGACCCTTTCCGGCGAAATGAAGGTTGCGGCAGGGGGCCTACTCAGTTGGCCGCAACATCGTCGTTGAAGAACTCGCTGAGATTGATCTTGTTGTCACGCAGCCTCTCGGGCGGCGTGTTGACGTAGTTGTACCGGCGCCCGAAGCTTAAGAGCGCCTTCTCGAGCATCCGCCGTCCGCGGTAGAGGCGGGACATCACTGTACCCACCGGAACCGCAAGAATATCGGCAATCTCCTTGTAAGCGAAACCCTCCAGGTCGGCGAACAGGACCACCATCTTGTAGTCGTGCGGCAGGCTGAGCAGCGCCTCGCGCACCTCATGGTCCATCTCGATCGCCATCAGCCAGCTTTCCGGATCGACGAGATTGCCGCGACCCTTTTCCATCAAGGTTTCCTCGAGCCCCTCCTGGATCTCGTCAAAGTCCACTTTCGGAGGCTGCAGCTTCTTCTTGCGATAGGAGTTGATGAAGGTGTTCTTCATGATCTTGAAGAGCCACGCCTTGAAGTTGGTGCCCTCGGAGAAGCGCGCGTAGTACTTGTACGCCTTGAGGTACGTCTCCTGGATGAGGTCTTCAGCGTCCTCCACCGACCGGGTCATCCGCAGCGCGCTCTTGTAGAGTTGATCGCGGTACGGCAGCTTCCCGGTGGTGAAATCCCACATTTTCGGT
The DNA here is from genome assembly GCA_964423595.1 of uncultured Thermoanaerobaculia bacterium. Lineage (GTDB taxonomy): Bacteria > Acidobacteriota > Thermoanaerobaculia > Thermoanaerobaculales > Sulfomarinibacteraceae > Sulfomarinibacter. The sequence goes on from CAYRFI010000098.1 coordinate 5,866, forward strand.
TCGGCCGTTTGCTTCACGATAACCTCCAGGCAGGAATGCTACAAGACTGAAACATTGATGTCAAGTCTCATTCCTTATACGGAGCACATCGGTGAAATGTTTCATTTGTGAAATATTGGTCTTTGGAACAAATAAAAGACCGTTCACCCAGGTTTACGCATGGGATTCATCATCTGTCGCCCCCTCAAGGGGCTTCTATTTTTGAGTGTTCCCGGATCCCGGGGCGTGAGCCCCGGGAACGGGGTAACAAAAATTCTTGAGCCCCCGGAGGGGGCGACAGATGGATAGCCCGGGGTGTAAACCCCGGATCTTGCTCAACATCTTTGATCTCCCCCCTTGGTGTAAACCCCGGATCTTGCGCAACATCTTCGATGTCACCCCTCGCCGTCAGCCCCGGATCTTGCGTTACGTCTCGAAAGGCCCCTTGGCGTGAAACCCGGGTCCAGGGCCCTCCACAATACCCGGCCGAAACCGAAAAAAAGGAGCCCCGAAGGGCTCCTCGTTCGGAGTCTTTTGATTCTCAGACTTTACCGAGAAGCAAGAACGCGATGATCAGGGCGTAGATCACCAGCGACTCGATCAGCGCCAGACCGATGATCATGGTGATCCGGATCGGTCCCACCGCACCTGGATTCCGGCCGATGGCCTCGACTGACGCGGCAAGACCCCTGCCCTGCCCGAGTGAACCGAGGGCCGCAGCGAGACCGATTGCGATGGCCGGTGCGAAGAGCCCCCACGGGCTGCTGCCACCACCCGCCGCTGCCTCTCCATGTTCCTGGGCCATGACCGGGGCGGCCACGGCAAGCGCTACGATAATCACTGCCAAAACTGCAAAACGTCGAGTCATGCTCATCCTCCTAAAGGTTGGATTTTCTGATGTCGATCAATGTTCCTCCGCCCCGACGGCGCCGTTGAGATACGCCATCGTGAGCATGATGAAGATGAAGGCCTGGAGGAACGAACCGAAGATACCCAGACCCATCATCGGCCACGGCAAGATAAAAGGAAACATCGCAAAGAAGATCCCGGTTGCGGTGTGCTCTCCGAAGATATTGCCGAAGAGCCGGAGCGCCAGCGACAGGATCCGCGCGAGGTGGGAAATGATCTCGATCGGCACCATCAGCGGCGCCAGCAACGGCAACGGGCCCATGAAATGCTTGAGGTATTTGAAGAGCCCGTTGTCCCGGATACCGATGATGTTATAGAAGAGGAACGCAGTGATCGAGAGTGCAAAAGTCGTGTTGGGATTGGCCGTTGGCGGCTGTACGAAGTAAAAGAGCCCGAAGATGTTGCCGACGAAGATGAAGATCGCCAGCCCCATGATGAAGCTCAGGAAGCGCTTGCCGAATCCGTGTCCGACGACATCCTCGATGAGATCCTCGAGCCCGCTGATCAGCAACTCGAAAATCTGTTGCAGCTTGCCGGGTTTCTCAATCGAGAGACGACGGCTGGTGGGGATCAGGACGGCGGCGACCAGCACCACCACGAGCATCGCCATGACCACGTGGTCCGGAAGCCAATAACCCGCCTCGTGCAGACCCATGAGCTCCTGATAGCGATGGCTCGATTCCCCGAAAAGCGCGATCAGGAGTCTGTTGACTGGGTGGAAAAGAAACGAGACTGGATGTTCCAATTCATCCTCCTCCGACTCGAACCTGACGAAGGCCCTCGATCACGATCGCCACGACCAGGGTCGAGAACCCGAAAGCCACCGCTGCCGCATCGATTCGCGGAATCACGAGAAAAGCCGCGAAAATGATGGCCAGGAGTGTCAAGCGACCGAGAAACCTCAGAACTGTCCAGCGGTCGAGCCGAAGTTTTCCAGGCTGAACCACCCGGTGCACGATCACCTCCAGCCAACGAAAATTGATCATAGCCACCAGTCCCGCCGCGGTCAAGCTCAAAGCGCCGATCCATGTACGAAAAAGCACAAGTTCGGCCACAGCGCCCAAAAACACCAGAATGGCCGTGATGCGGATGACCCGGCGCGTCGAAAAATCGTCGTGGTCACGAGTTGCCTGGGTCATCACCGGGTTTTCCGTCCTCATCCGTTTCGAGCTTTTCGATCTCATCCTCCGCACGACCCGCCTGCGCGGTAATGCGAAACAGATTGACAAAGCCCGCGGCGATGCCGAACAGGGCGAAGATCATCGTCATCCACGGGCGGGTGTTGAACATGCCGTCCAGCCAACGGCCAAAGAAATATCCGAGGACGATGGCGACCGGAAACTGAACGCCGACGATGGAGACGTCGAGCCAGAGGCGAGCCCTGCGGAGCTGTTTCTTGCCGCGTCCCATCCTTCCGCTCCTCACCCGGTTGTCGCCGGCCTCAGCCGGCGTTTACATGATCCCCAGAGCACCCACCGCACTCTTGGCCCAAATCACGATCGGCCGTGGCCACACGCCGACCACCATCGTGGCAACGATGCACACCGCAATCATCGCCTCGGTCCAGCGGTCGCGCAGCAGCGGGGCCGGCTCCGCGCCCTCCTCCTCGCCGTCTTGGAGATACATCTGGACAACGATGCGGAAGTAGTAATACAGACTCACCGCCGACATGATCACGGCAATCACCGTCAACAGGACGTAGCCGCCCTCGACCGCCGCTGCAAACAGGTAGAGCTTACCCATGAAACCCGCAGTCGGCGGGATCCCGGCCAGGGCGAGCATGAAGATCAGCATGCCGAGGGCAGCTCCGGGATGGCGACGGGCGAGTCCGGCGTAGTCGACGATCTTTTCCCCCGCATAGCCCTTCGACTCGAGCAGGATCACGAACCCGAATGCGCCAAGGTTCATGAAGGCGTATATCAGCATGTACATCAAGAGCGCCCAGGCGCCCATCTCGTTGAACGCCACCAGACCCATGAGGGCATAGCCGGCGTGGGCGATGGAGGAGTAGGCAAGCATCCGCTTGACGTTGTCCTGGGTCAGGGCGGCCACGTTGCCATAGATCATCGTCGCCGCCGATGCGACCCACAGCACGATTCGCCAGTGCTCGACGCCGGGCGCAAAAGCGTCGAAGAAGAGCCGCATGAACATCGCGAAAGCGGCCGCCTTCGGCGCTACGGAGATGAAGGCGGTGACCGGTGTCGGCGCACCCTCATACGCATCCGGCGTCCACACGTGGAAGGGAACCGCCGCCACTTTGAAGAGCATGCCGAAGCTCACCAGGACCATGCCCAACATCAGCATCGGGTTCGCCGTCGGCAGGGCGACCAGCGACTCTCGAATCTCCCGAAGATCGAGGGTGCCGAGGGAGCCGTAGATCAATGAGATTCCGTAGAGCAGAATCGCGGATGACGCAGCACCGAGGACGAAGTACTTGATGGCGCCCTCGTTGGATTTGATCTCGAGCTTGAAATAGCCCACCAGCACATAAACCGAAAGCGCCATCAGCTCAAGGCCGACATAGAGACTGGCGAGGTTGGCCCCCGAAGCCATGATGAACATTCCGACGGTGGCAAAGAGGATCAGTGAAATGAACTCGCCGCCACCGTAGCCGAAACGTTCGAGGAATCCCGCCGCCATCAGGATCGTCACCATACCGGCCGCCAGTACCAGCAGCTTGAAGAAGACCGCCAGCTGGTCGATGACCAGCATGTCGCCGAGAATGACCACCGGTCCATCGACCGGCCGTCCCACCAGCCACACCAGAACACCGGTCACGGCCAGCGACCCGACACCAACGAGCGCCAACGGACGAACGCCTCCATGACCAAGCTTGATGCCAAGCAGGAGCACGACGAAACCCGCGGTCGCGAGGAAGATCTCGGGCAGAAACGGTACAAACTGCGCGAGGGTCATCTGCTACTCCCCGTGCTCCCCTGCAGCCTCGCCGGCCGGCGCATGGGCCAGCTCCGCTACATGATCGCCCGCCGTCGGGCCTTGATCGTGCCTCGCCACCTCGACCCGCTGGAGGACGCGGTCGACGGTCGGCGCCATCCGCTCGAAGAAGGGCTTGGGATAGAGCCCGACCCAGAAGGCGGCGACAATCAACGGGATCAGGGTCCATTGCTCGCGACGATTGAGATCCTTCAGGTCCTTGTTCTTCTCATTCGACAGTTCGCCGAAGAAGACCCGCTGATACAGCCACAGCATGTAGGCCGCACCGAGGACGATGCCGGAAGCGGCGAACAGGGCCCACACCCACGAGTGGTTGTAAGCGCCGATGAGGATCGTGAACTCACCGATAAAACCGTTCAAGGTCGGCAGTCCGATCGACGACATGGTGAGGATCAGGAAGAAGGTCGCATACAACGGCATGACCTTGGCCAGGCCACCGTACTCGGCAATCATCCGATTGTGCCGGCGCTCGTAAACGATTCCGACGAGGAGGAAGAGCGCGCCGGTGGAGACACCGTGGTTGAGCATCTGCAGGATCGAGCCCCGCAGACCGGCATCGTTGAGGGCAAACATGCCGAGCATGACGAAGCCCATGTGGCTCACCGACGAGTAGGCCACCAGCTTCTTCATGTCCTTCTGGGCCATCGCCACCAATGCGCCGTAGACGATGGCGATGATCGCCAGAACGCCGATCCAGCCAACCGCTTTGAGGGTGGCGTCGGGCAGCAACGGCAGCGAGAAGCGAATGAAGCCGTAGGTCCCCATTTTCAGGAGGACCGCGGCCAGGATGACCGAACCCGCGGTCGGCGCTTCGACGTGGGCATCCGGCAACCAGGTGTGGAACGGGAACATCGGCACCTTAATGGCGAAGCCGACGAAGAAGGCGAGGAACACCCAGAACTGGACCTCGGGCGGAATCTGCGGCGCAATGGTGAAAAGGTGCGGAATCGAGAAGGTCGCGGCATGGTCGAGGCCCTCGAGTCCGATCGCGGCCAAACCGGTGGAGTTGAAGAAATACAGGGTCAGGATGCCGACCAGCATCAGTACCGAGCCGACAAGGGTGTAGAGAAAGAACTTGATCGCCGCGTACAGCCGCCGCGGTCCACCCCAGACGCCAATCAGGAAGTACATGGGGACGAGCATGACCTCCCAGAAGACGTAGAAGAGGATGAAATCGAGCGAGCAGAAGACGCCGAGCATACCGGTCTGCAGCAGCAGCAGAAAGACGTAATACTCCTTCTGGCGCTCGGTGATGGCGGTGAATGAGCAGTAGACCGCAATGAAACCGAGCAGGGTCGTCAGCAGGATCAGTAGAACCGCGAACCCGTCCACCCCGAAGAGATACTGGACGCCCACCGACGGGATCCACTGCAACTGGGTCGCGAACTGAAACTCCGCGCCGTCGGGTTTGTAGAGAAACCACAGCGGGATCGAGATCGCGAAGTCGACGCCCACCACCAACGTCGCCCAGACCTTGAGCGCAGTGGAGTTCTCCTTGTTGATGAAGAACATCATCAACAGCGCGCCCGCCAGCGGCAGGTAGCAGATCAGGTTGAGAAGCCAGCCGTATTGAAAGTCCATCATCGTCCCCTAGTTCAATTTGAAGAGGTAATAAACCGCGAGCAGGATCGCCGCACCAAAGACCATCACCATCGCGTAACCCTGGGCGAAACCGACCTGGAGCTTTCGGAACCAGCGGCTCGCCACGTCATAACAGGTTGCGATCAGGTTGACCGCGCCATCGACTACCCGCAGATCGAAAATCCCTGAAATGAAGGATGATCCGACGGTCGTCAGCGCAGTGCCGTTGACCGCACCGTCAACTACGCGTGCGTCGAACTCCCACAGCAATCGCGAACCCTTGACCGTGCCGGAGATCACGGTGGCGCCGTAGATCTCGTCCATCCAATACTTGTTGAGCAGCAGCTTGTAGGCGAGCGGGAAGTGCTCGGCCAATCGCTGCGGCCGCACGAGAGCCTCTGTACCCATGTAGAAGCGGTACGCGAGCCAGATTCCAAAACTGGCGACCGCCACCGACAACACCACCAGTCCCCATTCGAGACCGAAGCTGACTGCGTGGTGGCTGACGTCGTGGCCGCCTTCCGCGGCGTGACCGATTGGGAGCAGGATCGGCTCCAGGAAACGCTCGACGAGGTTCCACTCGGGGTGGTGGAAGAGCTTGCCCGGGACCCCGACGAGGCCGCCGAAGATCGACAGCACGCCCAGCACCACCAGCGGCATGGTCATCGTCCACGGCGATTCGTGGAGATGGTGCGCCGCCTCCTCGCCGCCGCGAAACTCTCCGTGGAAGGTCATGAAGACGAGCCGGAACATATAGAAGGCGGTCAGCACTGCGCCCACCATGCCGAGGATCCAGAGCACGTAGTAGGCCGACCCGAAGCGGTTGAGATCGGAGGCACCGGCCTCGAAGGCCTTGAACAGGATCTCGTCCTTGGAGAAGAAGCCGGCGAAGATCGGGATCCCGGAAATCGCCAGGGTCGCGACCAGGAAGGTCCAATACGTCGTCGGCATGTGCTTTTTGAGGCCGCCCATCTTGCGGATGTCCTGCTCGCCGCCGCAGGCGTGAATCACCGATCCCGAGCCGAGGAAGAGGCAGGCCTTGAAGTAGGCGTGGGTCAGAACGTGAAAGATCGCGGCGACAAAGGCGCCAACGCCGGCGCCGAGAAACATGTACCCGAGCTGTGACACCGTCGAGTACGCCAGCACCTTCTTGATGTCGTTCTGGACCAGGCCGATGGTGGCGGCAAAGATCGCAGTCAGTCCGCCGACGATCGCCACCACCAGCATGGCGGTCGGGCTCAGGCGGTAGATGACGTTGCACCGCACCACCATGTAGACGCCAGCGGTAACCATGGTCGCGGCGTGGATCAGGGCCGACACCGGGGTCGGGCCAGCCATGGCGACGGGCAGCCAGACATAGAGCGGGATTTGGGCCGACTTCCCGATCGCGCCGACAAAGAGCAACAGGCCGATCAACGTTGCGGCCGACGCGAAATGCTCGGGGTGGGCCGCCGCCGCCGGGAAAAACTCGGTGAACTCGAGGGTCCCGAAGACCATGAAGGTGGCGAAGATGGCGAGCAAGAAACCCCAGTCGCCGATGCGGTTGACGATGAAGGCCTTCATGCCCGCGGCCGCACACCAGTCCTTTTCGAAATAGAAACCAATCAGCAGGTAGGAGCAGAGGCCCACACCTTCCCAACCGACGAAGAGAACCGCCAGATTCGAGCCGAGCACCAGCACCAACATCGAAAACATGAAGAGGTTGAGGAAGGAGAAGTAGCGCGCGTATGCCCGGTCGGACTCGTCGTGCATATAGCCGATCGAGTAGACGTGGATCAGGAAGCCGACAAAAGTCACGAAGAACACCATCAGCGCCGACACCGCATCGAGCTGGAAGGAGGCCGCGATGTCGACCTCGGCAAGGCTTCCATCGAGGATGCGGAGCGAACCGCCCTGGATCCAGCTATAGAGCCGGACGACGTGGGTGTGGTGGATTCCGAGATCGAGGATCCACTGCACGATGGCCGCCCACCCCAGCAACCAGGCGAGGCCGGATCCGAGGAGCGCGACCCCGTGCGTGACCGATTTCTTCAGCCCCAGCCGGTTGGAAACGAATCCATTGCAGATCGCCCCGAGCAGGGGGAGGATCGGGATCAACCAGATCAAGTCGTAGAACTTCATCCCGTCAGCCCCCCATCTCGTCGGCCTCTTCGAGGGCCACCGTGTCCTTGAGACGGACGAGGGCGATGATCAATCCGAGACCGATCGCCGCCTCGGCGGCGGCGATGGTGATCACAAACATCGCAAGCACCTGGCCTGCGAGATCTCCAAGCCGGAAGGAAAACGCGATCAGATTGACGTTGACGGCGTTGAACATCAGCTCGAGCGACATCAGTACGGTGATGAAGTTGCGCCGGACCATGAGCCCGACGACGCCGATGCACAGGAGGATCAGCGAAAGAGCAACGTAGTGGGTGGCCCCGATCACGGCTCCACCTCCTCCCCCGCCCCGGCAAGGGCCGCATCGCGCCGACCGAAGACAATAGCGCCGATCATCGCCACCAACAGCACGACCGACACGACCTCGAAGGGCACCAGGTATTTCAAGTAGAGGAGCCAGCCGACCGCCTCGGTGTTACCGATCGCCTCCCCGTCGACCGCTGTCATCGCGGCTGCGCCACCATCGCCCGCGGCCATCGACCCGAGCAGGATGCCGATCGCAATCAAGCAGCCGAGAACGACGCCGGCAAGCACCGCCAGCGGCGCCAGGCCGGAGAGGAAGACCTTTCCCGGCCCGAGGTCCTTGATCCTCGCCAGCATGATGACGAACAGGTAGAGAACCATGATGCCGCCCGCATAGACCAGCACCTGCACCGCGGCCAGGAACTCGGCGTGGCTCATGACGAAGAGCACCGCCACCATGAGGAAGGTCAGCAGCAGCGAGACGGCAGCGTGCACCGGGTTGCGAAGGGTCACGACCCCGACCGCCGCGGCCACGGTGATGGTCGCAACCACGTAGAACAGAATGGCGCCGAAGTTGGCTACCAAGAAGTCCATCAGCTCGCTCCTCCGTCGGCCGCCTCGTCTGAGCTCACCGGTTTCGTCTCCAGCTTCTTCATCGGCGAGGACGGGTCCTGACCATCGATCGGCAGCACAACACCCGGGAACGCGTTGAGCCCGTCCCAGTTCGCGAGCCGCTCCTTGGTGTAGTAGAGGCGCTCGTTGCGCTCATACACCGTGCCCTCATAGCTCTTGGTGGTCAGCCAGATCGCTTTCGGTTCGGTCGGGCAGGCCTCCTCGCAGAGGCCGCAGAACATGCACCGTTTGATATCAATGTCGTAGCGGTCGATGACCTTCTTCTTCTTTTTCTTCTCTCCAACGATCTCGACCTCGGTGTGGTCGGCGATGAAGATGATGTCGATGGGGCAGGCCCTGGCGCAGAGGTGGCAATCGATGCAGCGCTCGATATCGTAGCCGAACATTCCGCGGAAGCGGTCCTTCGGCTCCATCTTCTTCTCCGGGTACTGGATGGTTTCTTTTTTCCGGAACAAGTAGCCGCCGGTCACGCTCATCCCGCCGAAGAGGTCGGAGGGGATCAGCCGTTGTACGAAATCACCAAAGCTCATGAATTCATCCCTTCAGGAGCAGCACGCCCAGGGCCACGAGAGCGATGTTGGCCAGTGACAGCGGCAACAACCACTTCCAGCCGACCCGCATCAGCTGATCGAACCGGTAGCGGGGAAAGGTGCCGCGGAACCAGATATAGACAAAAATGAAAGCCAGTACCTTGCCGGCGAACCAGAAGACCGGCGGAATGACATCGAGGAAGGCCAAGATCTCCAGATTCGGGAACGGCCGCAGCCAGCCGCCGAAGAAAAGAATCACCGCCAGCGACGACACCACCATCATGTTGATGTACTCGGCGAGGTAAAACATCGCGAACCGCATCCCCGAGTACTCGGTGTGGAAGCCGGCGACCAGCTCGGCCTCTGCCTCGGGCAGATCGAAGGGGTTGCGGTTGTTTTCGGCAACGCCGCAGATGAAGTAGATGCCGAAAGCGAGGATGCCCGGGAAGATGAACCAGAGACTGGCATCGCGTTGCGCCTCGACAATGCCGACCAGCGACAGCGTACCGGCCATCAGGAGCACCGAGACGACGGCAAACCCCATCGGCACCTCGTAGGAGACCATCTGCGCCGCCGAACGTAGGCCACCCATCAGCGAAAACTTGTTGTTCGAGGCCCAGCCACCGAGGATGATGCCGTAGACGCCAACCGAGGACACCGCCAGCACGAAGAGAATGGCGATGTTGATGTCAGCCAGGAATGGCGTGATTGAGGTCCCGGCCACGGTGAAGGTCTCACCCCACGGGATCACCGCCCACACCAAGATGGCAGGCGCAAAGATCAGGATCGGCGCGAGCATGAAAACAAAGCGCTCGGCGCGGCCAGGCACCAGATCTTCCTTGACGAGCAGCTTGAGCCCGTCCGCAATCGGCTGCAACCACCCCTTCGGTCCGACGCGATTGGGGCCGATACGCACCTGCATGTAGGCCAGGATCTTGCGCTCGGCAAACGTCAGGTAGGCC
>CAYRFI010000099.1:0-15715 GCA_964423595.1 uncultured Thermoanaerobaculia bacterium
GGCGTCACGACAATTTCCTTGGGATTGCTTCCGGTGTCGTCGACTATCGTGAAGACGCGGCCGAGAATTGCAGAAGAAGATCGCCTCACGGCAGCAGAGCTTTTCCCCTTGTGAAAACCCCCACAAATAGCCAGTATACTGTCCCTGTTCGGCTTTCTGGGGAGGGGTGATGAGGGTTCTCAAGGCCTCGATGGTTTCGCTTGCGATGCTCTTCGCGATCGCCCCGCGGGTGATGGCTGAAGATTCCGAAGAGAAGCAACAGAACCCTCTCCGGGTGTTCTACGACCAGGGCTTCCGCCTCACCACCTCGGATGGGGCGTTTTCGCTGCGGATCAACGGTCTGCTCCAAACCCGCTACACCTATGTCGACTATGACCCGGAAATCCGGTTCAACCAGGAGGACTACTCCAACTTCTTTGTTCGTCGAGCCCGCCTGTACTTTTGGGGTAACGCCGGAAGTGAGCGCTTCACCTACTTCATCCACGTCCAGCTCGAACCCAACCAGGGCCTCAACGCGAACGATCTGTGGATCGAGTATGAGTTCTCGGACATGCTGCGGCTTGGTGTGGGCCGCATGAAAATCAGCTATGGTGTCGAGTTCATGAACTCGGGTTCCGCCCTCGGCATGGTCGAACGATCGCTGATGTACGGCGAGACGGACATCGATTTCGGTCCGGCGCTCGAACCGGGCCCGCGCTATCCGGGCGGCGGTACCTATCGTTTTGGTCTCAGCTGGTACGCGGACACCGGTTTCGCCACCGGAGGGATGACCCTCTATCGCTCACAGGGTGTGCAGCTGCGTGGACAGCGGGGATCCGACTCGACGCCGACCTTCGAGTACCAGCTCGGGCTTTGGCAGGGCCGCGGCACGACCAGCCTTTCCAACGGTGGCAACGGCCACCTGTTTTCCGCACGGGTCGGCTATCACCCGTGGGGTTTCGTCGACTGGCGAGTAGTCGGCGATGTGGCGTGCGCGCCGCGTTTCAAGCTCGGTGTGATCGGGTCGATCTACACGAACTCGAGCGACACGAGTTTCGCTTTTGATGAGAGCGGCTACAACCTGGCCGCCATCGCCCATTATCGAGGGTGGTCGATGGACGCGGAGTGGGGCACCGAGTCGTACGATTTTGCCGATTTCACCGATGACTTCGAACGCGAGGGCTGGCGGGTTGCTGTCGGTTGGTTCGTTGTGCCGCAGACGCTCGAACTGCGTGTGCGTCGCGCTGCAATCACGCGCATGAAGGATCCGACCGCTCGAAAGGCGATCGACTCGGGCCTTGGAATCCCGGAGGTCCGGGACGGCGACGACTGGGCGCCCGTCCTCGAAGCCGAGATCGTCGAGACCTCGCTCGCCGCGAGCTACTCGTTGTTCGGATGGCGCAACAAGTTGGTGCTCGACGTCTCGCGTCTCGAGCGAAGCTTCACCGCCGACCCTGATGCAATCATCGAAGGTGCTCCCGCGCCGATCGCCAAAGTCCCTGACCAGATCGACTACCGCATCCGCGCGATGGTCCAGTTGGTCTTCTAGCCGCCCGCCCGCCCATAACCACCAAGAACGCCGAAACACCAAGATTGCACCAAGGCATATTTTCAGTGGTGCCTTCCATATTGAAATGCGAAGGCCGATGATGACGCACGCAACAGATACCCTTAGCGCCATCCCACACAAATGTGCTCCTTGGCGTCTTGGTGGTGAAATCAGGGTGGGCGGGGCCGCGTTTCAGGTGTTGAGGCCGAGGCGCTCTCCGTCATACTGGTCCCGCATGACTTCCTCGCACCAGTCCTGGTTGTCGAGATACCAATCGACGGTCGCTCGCAATCCCGTGTCGAAGTCGAAGGTCGGCTTCCAGCCGAGCTCGGTGGTGATGCGATCGGCGTCAATGGCGTAGCGCAGGTCGTGACCCGGACGGTCGGTCACAAACTCCACCAGCCTTGTGCGGCCGCCGCCCCCGGCGAGGGGCCGTAACTCGTCGAGAATGTCACACAGCGCGTACACGACCTCGAGATTCGTGCGCTCGTTGTGGCCGCCGATGTTGTAGGTGCGGCCGGGCCGGCCCCGACGCAGGACGAGATCGAGGGCGCGGCAGTGGTCCCCGACGTGGAGCCAGTCGCGGACATTGGCGCCCTCGCCGTAGACTGGCAATGGCTTGCCGGCGAGCGCGTTGAGGATCATCAACGGGATCAGTTTCTCTGGAAACTGGTAGGGACCGTAGTTGTTGGAGCAGTTGGAGAGGGTCACCGGCAGACCGTAGGTGCGGTGCCACGCACGAGCGAGGTGATCAGCGGCGGCCTTGGAGGCCGAATAGGGGCTCGAAGGGTCGTAAGGTGTGGTCTCGGTAAAGAGGCCTTCGGCGCCGAGTGACCCGAAGACCTCGTCGGTGCTGACGTGATGGAAACGAACGTCGTCGCGGTTCCGCCAGGCTGAGCGAGCAGCTTCCAGGAGGTTAGCGGTGCCGCGGATGTTGGTTTCGATGAAGTCGATCGGACTGTCGATCGATCGATCGACGTGGCTCTCAGCGGCGAGGTGGACGACCGTGTCAATGTCGTGCTCCGCGAACAGCTTTCGCACGGCATCGACATCGCTGATGTCGGCATGGACAAAGGTGTAGCGTGAACCGTAGGCCTCGGCGACGCCGCGAAGACTCGCGAGGTGGCCCGCATAGGTCAAGGCGTCGACGTTGACCAGCCGTAGATCTGGATCGGCGCCGAGGGCGGTGCGCACGAAGTTGCTGCCGATGAACCCGGCGCCGCCGGTGACCAGCAGCGATCGCGGATGATGGGTTGTCACGCTCACGGCGAGTACACCGGAAATTCGTCTGCAGGGAGGTCTCCGAGAGGCCGCCATCCGCGATCGCGGTCCGACAGAACTGGCTCGAGATCATCGAGCGGCCAGTCGATGGCGATCTCGGGATCGTCCCAGGGAAGGCCGCGCTCGTCCTTGGCGCTGAAGAAATCGGAGCACTTGTACTGGAAGTCGGCGACGTCCGACAGCACCAGGAAGCCGTGCGCGAAACCCTCTTCAGCAAAAAGGCATATGCGGTTGTCCTCGCTCAGCTCGGCACCAGCCCATCGACCGAAGTTCGGGCTGCCGCGACGGATGTCGACCACGACGTCGAAGACCAGACCACGCGTCACGCGAACCAGCTTGGCCTGAGCATGGCCGAGTTGATAATGGAGCCCACGCAGCACGCCGCGGGACGAACGCGAGTGGTTGTCTTGGACGAAATCGTGGGCAATGCCCAGCTCGGCGAGAGCACGGCGGCTGTACGACTCCATGAAAAAGCCGCGACTGTCCTCGATGACCTTCGGTGCAAGCAGCTTGACCCCGGACAGCGGTTCGTCAACCACCCGCAATTTTGTTCTCCGCACGCTCCAGCACCTCGGCCAGATAGGTTCCGTAGCTGGATCCTGCCGCGGCCTCCGCTTCGCGCCGGAAGTCCTCTCTGCTGATCCAGCCTTTGGTCCAGGCAATCTCCTGCAGGCAGCCGATCTTGAGGCCCTGGCGCTCCTCGATGGCCTCGATGTAGGTCGAGGCTTCGATCAGGCTACGGTGGGTGCCGGCGTCGAGCCACGCGTAGCCGCGATCCAAGACTGTCACTTTGAGTCGATTCTGCTCGAGGTAGCGACGGTTGAGATCCGTGATTTCGAGCTCGCCGCGAGCGCTCGGGGTGAGCTCGGCCGCCAGATCGCAGACGTCGGGGCCGTAGAAATAGAGGCCGGGCACGGCGAAGGGGCTGCGCGGTTTCTCAGGCTTCTCCTCGATGGAAACGGCGTTGCCGTTGTCATCGATCTCAACCACGCCGTAACGCTTGGCGTCGCGCACCCGGTAGCCGAAGATGTGAGCTCCATCGGTCAAAGTGGCGCACTCCGTCAGCTTCTCGCTCAGCCCGGGTCCATGCAGGATGTTGTCTCCGAGGACCAAGCAGGCCGGCGAGCCGCCGAGGAACTCGCGCCCGAGCACAAAAGCCTGGGCGAGGCCCTCCGGTCGAGGCTGCTCGCAGTAGTCAAACCGTATCCCGAACCGACTGCCGTCGCCGAGGAGATCGCGGAATGACGGCAGATCGCGGGGAGTGGAGATGACCAGCACCTCGCGGATCCCGGCCCGCATCAACAGGCTCAGCGGGTAGAAGACCATCGGCTTGTCGTAGACCGGAAGAAGCTGCTTGCTGATGACCTGGGTAACCGGGTGCAGGCGGCTGCCGGATCCGCCCGCGAGGACGATGCCCTTCGTGTTGCTACTCATCGGCGCAAAGATAGCATAGGGCGCTGAAGCGAATTAGGAATTAGGAATTCGGAATGAGGAATTCCCACCCGCCCTCCCCTCGATCCCGTTTTGGGTGGGTGGGCGGTATACCAAATTCCGAATTCAGAATCTGTCGGCGTGCGGACTTGACACTCGAATCGAAGTGGTATACTGTATTACATCAGTGACACAGTTAATGCTCCACCGCTTCCTCGAGATCGATCCTGCTTCGGCGGTTCCCATCTGGCGGCAGATCGAGGATGGCATGCGCCGCCTGGTGGCTTCCGAGCGGCTCGCTCCCGGCAGTGTCGTGCCGTCCGTTCGCGAGCTCGCCAGGGCCCTGCGGGTCAACCCAGCGACGGTCTCCAAGGCCTATCGTCGATTGACGGAGGAGGGCCTCATGACGGTTCGGCGCGGTGAAGGAACATTCGTCCGCGACCTCGATCCCGATGAGCTCGAGAAGGAACGGTTGCTGTTATTAACCGATGGCGCCGCATCCTTCATTCGGGTTGCGACCAGCGTCGGCGCGAGCAAACATGAGGCGACGCGGGCGGTGCTCGAAAGCTGGAAGTCGGTGGCGACGGAGTCCGGAGGAGGGGTCAACGATGGGGGTTGAACCGGTCGTGAAGCTCGAAGGGCTGACCGTGCGCTACGGGAAACTGACGGCAGTCGCAGATCTGTCGCTGGAGGTGCCCAAGGGAGCCGTCTACGCTCTGCTCGGTCGGAACGGCTCAGGGAAATCTTCGACCGTCCGGTGCCTGCTCGGACAGCAGCACCCGACCTCCGGCCGCACACGAATTCTCGGTTTCGATTCCTGGAAGGAGCGGCGGCGGGCGATGGAGCGGGTTGGCGTGGTCCCCGAAAACCCCGATGTGCCACCCGAAACCACCGCCGATCGTATTGAACGTTTTTTGGCCCACGTCACACCGTTTTGGAGGTCCGCGGACTACTTCGATCGCCTCGAAAGCCTCGGTGTGCCGAGAAAGCAGCGCTTTGCGCGGCTGTCCAAGGGCCAACAACGGCAGCTGGCACTGGCCATCGCGTTGGCCGGTTCGCCCCGGCTCCTGGTGCTCGATGATCCGACCCTCGGTCTCGACGCCGTCGCTCGGCGGAAGCTCTACGAAGAGCTCATCGGAGAGCTCGCCGATCGCGGCACGACGGTCTTTCTGACAACCCACGATCTCGCCGGGGTGGAGCGAATCGCCGACCGGGTCGGTGTGATTCAGGGTGGATCTCTTCTGGTCAACGAAAAGCTGGACGTACTCAAGGCACGCTATTGCCGCCTGGTCTGGACCGCCAACGACAACATCTCGCGGGCGAGGATCGAGGCCGGTCTGCGCCACCTCGGTGTTGTCGGCACAGGCCCGGCGACGGGAGCGAACGAGGCGGTGGTGGAGAAGTTCTCCGAGTTCGGTTTTGATCGATTCCGCCAGGAGGCGCCCGTCGAGGTGATGCGGATCGACTCGCTGTCGCTCGAGGAGATCTTCATCGCTCTCTGCGGCGCCGAGCCGGGAGGTCGATCATGAACGCGACGATAGCGGTCATGACGCGCGATGTAATGGCCCGGCGCGAGTTGCTCCTGCTGGCGGTAGCGGTCGCAATCATGATCAGCTTTTTGCCATATCTTCCCAATATCGAGACCTACGAAGCAACGGACGTGAGGACCGTCGCATCCAGCGTTTCGGCGCTGGCCCTCGGCTGTATGCTCGGCCTCGTGCTCGGCGCGACAGTCTTTGGCAATGATCTCTCGGAAGGGCGCCTCGGATTCTATTTCGCGCGGCCGTTGAGCGGTCTTGCGGTGTGGTGGGGCAGAGTTTTGGCGGTGATGGCCCTGGTTTGGATCGTCGAGATCATCGTCCTGGCGCCGGCCCTCTACCACGTGGGGATTGACGTCTTCACGTCGCCTGACGGCGTCGACTGGCTGACGATCCTCGGCTATGTCATTGCGCCGCTGCTGCTCTTCCTCCTCGCCCATACGGTGAGCATCCTGGTGCGGGCGGGCACACCGTGGCTGTTCCTCGACCTCGGCGGTGCGATTGTTGTGGCGGTTTTTGCCTGGCTGAACCTGAGGTCGCTTTTCGAGATCGGCGCGCCAATCGCCTTGTGGGTGGTTGCGAGTGCGTTCATGGCCGCCCTGCTGATTTCCCTGTTGATTGGCGGTGCGATGGGGGTGGCGTCCGGACGTGTCGATCTCCGACGAGCACACAGTGCGCAGTCGCTGGCTCTGTGGAGCACTATGGCGATCTGCATTGCCGCCATCACCGTGTACAGCGGCTGGCTGCGAAATTTCGGACCACGCGATTTCAACGATGTCGATGTGATAACCGTGGCGCCGGATGGCGGCTGGGTCGAGGCGGTCGGTCGGGCGAAGGGCCGCCTCGACGTCAAGCGTCGGTATCTCATCTCAACTACCGCCAACCGTTGGCTGCCGCTGCCTCCTTATCGGCAAGCCCTTGAGAGGAGCGCGGTGTACTCGCTCGATGGCTCCACCGCGATGTGGCGCGGTCGTGGCCCCGGTGACGAACCACGAACCCTGTGGTGGGCCGATTTGGGCCGGCCCGATCCCATGGCTCGTTCGACACGTCTCCTCGTGTCAGGCCAAGCCGCATTGACTCTTTCGGTCGATGGCTCCCGCCTGGCGATTCTCGAGGAAGGAACGGTGTCAATCTACGAGCTGGGCGAGGAGCGCTTGGTGAAAGCGATTCGTTTGCCCGAGGTTCTTCGCCGGGTGGGCGTCGTCTTTATCGATCCAAACACGCTTCGGCTCTTCGCGCGAATTGATGTCGACGACGCCCAATCGGTCCTGATTGCGGAGGTCGATGTGGCCGCCGGCGAACTTGTGAGAACCGGGGCGATTCCAGCTTTCGAGGAGATTGCATGGTTTGCGGTCGACGCCGCGTTGCAGCACATGATTGTGTCATCGAGCTCGGCGGTTGATCTGGTTTCGACAAAAGCGCTATTTGACGCAGTGGACGGCTCCCTCATCAGATACCTGGACACGGCGGGATTCCCAATGTTCCTCCAGGACGGGAGGTTGATGTTCACCTCCGAAACTGACGATGGGTCAATCACGATAACGGTGGAACCGGTCGAAGGTGATGGACAAATCGTCCACACCGTGCGTGCCGCGGAAGGGTCCAGGGTCCTCGGCGAGGCGGTGCCAAACGGAATCATCGTGTCGCATCTTGTCGACCCGTCCGATCGCACCCAGGGGATTCGAATTGTCCTCTTCGACATCGATACGGGTGAGATGCGGAACATCGGTTCACATCTGAGGAGCAGGCTTCGGTGGTTCCCCTGGCAATACGGCGTCAATATGGGGTTCTTCTGGCCCTGCTATCAGCCCGCGGTCTTCAGGCTCTTTATCGACCAATCGGGAGCATTGGTGCGGTGGGATCCGGAGACGGGGGATTTGGTGCACGTCGTCGGTGGGAAGGACTGATCGCGCGCTCATCGTCTCCACTCATGGCCGCCGTCGGGCACGGAGACGGACACAGAGACGGGCACGGGAACAAAGCTCGGCTGGCGTGCGTAGTCATGAATGGAGGAAACAATGTGGACCTTCATTGTGTGGTTGATCCTGCTCGTGGTGTGTTGGCCGTTGGCGCTGCTGGCGTTGGTGCTCTACCCGATCGTGTGGTTGTTACTGCTGCCGTTCCGGCTCATCGGAATCACTGTGGATGCGGTGTTCAAGTTCTTACATTCGATCTTGTTGCTTCCCGCGCGCGTTCTTCGCGGCCCCACAGCCGCACAGTGACAAGGTGCGACGCGCGCTGGGGCATCGACGACACCGGTGCCACTCTTCGCATTGTTCGCCCGGAAAGGGTCAAAGAGCTGAGAAGCGAGATGTTCGAACAATGCGAAGGGCGGCACCATGCTCGTCGAAGCGTCGAGCGCCTACAGGGTACTGCTCCGTTGCTGACCGCTACCGCTGATCCAAATTTGTCTTTCGGCAACTTGTGGCTTCAAAACGCTTCTCAGCTGTTGAGAATGAACTCCGCCAGCTTCCGCAGGTCCTTCTCGTCGGTGGTGCCATACGCGGGCATGGAAATCGGATACTGCTCGTTGAGATACGAGAGCCGGGGGTTGGACTGAACAAACGTCTTCGGGCTCTTGAGGTACTCGAGGAGGCTCTCCTCATCCCAGTGGTCGATGATCTTGACCAGCGGCGGCCCGGATCGTTGCCCTGCCCGGTTTTCGCCGTGACATTTGGCGCAGCCAAGGTCGACGTAGAGCGCCTCCGGGGTGCCGGGTTTCGGGCCTGACGCACCACAGGCCGCAAGGACGAGAATGGCGAAGGCGCCGATGGCGAAGGTTGCGTACACAGAGTGGGTGATTGTCATCGATTCCTCCTTCACTCCTCAGGCGGGCTCAGTCTCCCACCAGATGATCGACCTTGGCCGAGCAGATGAAATCGTTCTCCGAGACCCCACCGATCGAGTGGGTGGTGTAGCGCAGAGCACAGGTGTTGTAGCCCACCGTCATCTCGGGGTGGTGATCCTCGCGGTGCGAGATCCAGGCGACGGCGTTGACGAAGGCCATCGTCTGGTAGTGATCCTCGAACTGAAAGACCTTGGTCAACGATCCATCCTGGAACTTCCAGCCCTCGGCGTGGCTCAGCTTGTGATCGAGGTCGTGGCCGGAAAGGGGTGGGGTGCCTGGCGGCAGCGGCCGGCAGGCCATCATGAGCAGCTCGTTGTCACACATGGCGAATCCTCCGGCGGTCATGATACCGGATGCCAGATGCCAGATGCCAGATTCCGGATGTTGGATCCGCTCCCCCTCTTGAAAAAATCACGGTATCCGGTATCCGGTATCCGATATCTGGTATCCGGGTGGATGGGTGGTTGGGCGCGAACGCGATACAATGGCGCGCAGGAGGGTCCATGCAGGTACTCGAAGGACACCTTGATGCACAGGGACTGCGATTCGCCATCGTGGTGAGTCGTTTCAACGAAGCGCTGACGTCTCGACTCGAGTCGGGTGCGTTGGACTGCCTGCAGCGGCATGGAGCAGACAACGACCAGATCACCATCGTTCGGGTTCCGGGCGCCTGGGAGATTCCTCTGGTGGCTGCCAAGCTCGCCGCCGGTGGTGGTTTCGATGCGGTGATCAGTGTCGGCGCTCTGGTGCGGGGCGGTACCCCCCACTTCGATCTCCTCGCAGCAGAGGTCGCCAAGGGAGTCGCGCAGGCAGCCATCAGCTCGGGTGTCCCGATGACCTTTGGTGTCATCACCGCCGACACCCTCGAACAGGCGGTCGAACGGGCCGGCACCAAAATGGGCAACAAAGGATGGGAGGCTGCGCTCGCTGCGATCGAGATGGCGCGCCTGACCGAGAGGCTCGACCGGAGGACCTGAGTGCGCCCCACCGCGATGAAAGCAGCATAGATGGGTACTCGTCGGCGCGCCCGAGAGCTTGCCCTCCAGCTTCTCTATCAGTTCGAGCTCACCGACTCCCCGCCGGAGGAGATGCAGGCCGGGTTCGAGGAGTGGCGCAATTCGAGCGAAAGCGTCCGTGAGTTTGCCGACAGGCTGCTTCGCGGAACTCTCGATCGCCTGGCGGAGATCGACGAAGAGCTCGGCCAACAGACCACCCACTGGCGGCTCGAGAGGCTCGCAGCGGTCGATCGCAATATCCTTCGTCTCGCGATGTTCGAGCTGATCTTCGAAGCCGAAACCCCGCACGCGGTAGTCATCGACGAGGCGATCGAAATCGCCAAGAAATTCGGCACAAAGGACTCGGGACGTTTCGTCAACGGAGTGCTCGACGGTTTCGTGAAACGGAGAGCGGCCGCAGGATGAACGTCCGAGCTGGCCTTACAATACTCTGTCTCCTCGCCACCTCCCCGGCTTTCGGCGAGGAAGCCACATACGTGGTTATTGGTGGCGATCTCCCCGTGCCGTCGGCGAGCAACGGCTACGCGCAGGTTGTGCGACCGATCCCCGAAGGAGGTGTCGAAGTACGGGTTGCAACGACCCTCACGCCGATCGGAGCCGGGGGGACCTACGCCGATGTGCTGACCGGAGAACGACCGAAGGTACCGGTCGGGTTCCAGCTGCCGCGGCGTTTACTGACCGAGCTACGTCCCGATTTCGACGCCTGGCAAGCCGCAACCCTGGTCCTCGAATGGGCTGCGGACAATGTCGATGTTGACGTCGACGATCCCGGTTCGCAGGACGCCATCTCGGTGCTCGATCGGGGACGAGGGCGGTGCTCGGGTCTCGCCAATGCAACCGTCGCGCTGTTGCGGGCGGCCGGATTCGAGGCACGTACCGTCAGCGGACTGCTGGTCGGTGAAAAGCGCCCAATACCGCACCGCTGGATCGAGTGCCGGCTCCCTGGAGCCGGATGGGTTGCCAGCGATCCGACGCTCGGGCTGTGGATCGTCACTCCGCGACACCTGGTTTTTGCCGACACGGTGGTTGATCTCCCCGAAGTCCGGGTGGTTGCGGCTTCGAATGACGAGCTCGACCGTTTGCCGAGACATGGCGGCCGCCTGCTGCGACCGAACCAGGGTGCGGACCTTGTGTGTCGGCTCTCTTCGACCTGGTCGGTTCCCGAGCCCTTGGCCGTGGTTCGCGGTGCGGGTGGCGAGGTCCGGCATGCCCGCTTCGATCCGGAGGCCCATTTCTCGGACCTCCTGCCGGGAAGGTGGTTGCTCGAGATCGTCTCGGGAGGAGAGGTTGTCGGGCGGAGGCAGTTTGAGCTCCGTGAGGGGGATTTCCGCAGCTTCGTCTTCGATGGTGGGCTCGAAGAACCCCTGAATGGATCCGGGCCGTGAAACGGACGCTGTCTGGAAGCCTCGAACACCTGGCGCCGCCGGCTCTGCTGCGCCTGGTGTCGGCGACCTCGCCGAGCGGCGTGCTCGAGATCGAGACCGCTGACGGGCTGCTCCGCCTCGAGGTGGAAAGAGGCCGCGTCGCGAAGCCGACGAAAGTGGAGCTCGAAAAGGCGGGCGAGATACTCGGCGGCCGGCGTGGGGATTTTCGCTTTACCCCCGGACAGATCCAGCGCCTCAAAGGTGAGGTGATGAGCCTGACCGCCTATTCCGAAGCGGCTGGTGCAGCGGTGTCCAACCTTCAGCTGGAGCTGCTGCTAGGGGAAGAGTTACTCGAGATTTCGGACCCCATGCCGAGGGCCAATATTCATGTGTTGCCGACCCATCCACCGCAGAATCCGCTCGAAGACCTCCTTTCGGACCTCGAATCGGAGGCTCCGGGCGAGCTGCTCTTCGCCAAAGTGGGTGTGGTGACCCAGGATCCTCGATGGTGGCGCGGCACCCTCGAGTCGGATTGGCGGCGTCGCGGTTGGCTGATTCAACATCTGGAGTTCTCGGATCACGTCGATTTCGAGGGTCTGGATCTGTTGGTCGTTCACCACCAGCAGGGATCCGCACGCGTCGCATCTGAGGAAAACTGGCTGCAGCTCATCCGCAGCGCCGTCGATTTTCAGCCGCCACTCCCGGTCGTGTGGGTGGCGCCGCTCGGTGATCCGGTGTGGACCCATCAACTGATCGATGCGGGTGTATCTTTCCTCATGCCGGCGCCACAGGCCGAGGCCGGCGAAGCGACGACCCGGTTCGCCGCCTCCCTGTCGCGGGTGGTGGACCGACAGATTCAGGCGCAGCAGCGCGAGGGCAGGCCGCCCTTGCCGAGTGGTGTTTCGGAGTTGGTCGGCGCCCTCCTCGCGGAGAGTGATCCCGATCACGGCATCAGTTCCTTGTTGCAGTTGACGGCCGAACACTTTACCCGGGGAGCGGTACTGATGGCCGAAGAGACCGCGATCCGCTGCCGCGCCGGGTTCGGCTATCCGCTCGAGCGTTCGACGGCAGTTTTGCCCCGAGGAATCGGCCTCATCGAGCGCGTGATCCGCTCGGGAGAGGCCTTCACGAGGATCGAGCCCGGCACCAGCGGCAGCAGCCGACTGGGCCAGGTTTTGGGTATCGCCGAGCTGCCAACGGCAACGGCCCTCATTCCCCTCGGTCGCTGTGGAGCAGTGGTGGGCGTGCTGGTAGCGGATCGGGAGGGCGAGGAACTTCCCGACGTTTCGGATCTCGTCCTTCTTGTCGGGCGACTCGGCGGTGTCGTGGGCTCCTGATTGCCATCTCCGAGAAAACACGCTGCCAGGAACTCATTTGAAAAACTGTACTTTTGATTGACACCACTGGATCGGGGATTTAAGCTTCTCGTGCGTCTCATTCGTGTGTTGATCGAAAAGAGAAGGGTGCCCGAAACGGCCGTAATAGAAGAGCATTCTCGATTCGGTGTCGGGAACGGGGCGGTCCGCGGCGAGTGAGACCGGAGGGCGCATGCTGACATTGGCGATTGACTCGGGAGACGGCTCCGAGCTTCGGTATGATCTCTCCAAAGAGGTTGTGTCGATCGGTGCCTCCGGCAGCAACGACGTGGTTCTGCGGAGTCCCGGAGTTGCCCCGGTTCATCTCGTGATTCGCCGCACCGGCGGATCTGTCACCTTTTTAGGTCAACCTCGACAAATCGTCCTGCTCAACGGGGAACGACGGTCGCGGGGAGTGCTCAACCGGGGCGACCGACTGCGGATCGGAACTGCGACAGTCGTGGTGGTCGGCACGGCCAAAGAGGTGCCGGAGCCGGACGGGATCGACGCCGGCGCGCCCGCGGACGAGGAACCACCAGCCGGGGCCGAGGTGGAGGTCGCTGAGGACGCGAAGATTCGGGCCGAGGTCGTGCTCTACAACGAACCGAAGCGACTCGCACAGGCTCGCCGACTGGTTCTCGATGTCTTTCAGACAGGCCTCCATTCGGAGGTAGTCCCGACCCTCCAAAATCTACTTGCGGCGGTCTTCGAGGGACGACGCGCGCTGCTGGCCTGGCTCGACCAACAGGGCCTCTTGCGGCCCATCGTTTCGAACTGGACAGGCCTCGTACCGCAGCTTCCGACGCGGACGTTCTCCGAGTTGGCGCACGGCGACCGGGTCGCGCTTCTCCGTGGGAGTGGTCGCGAGACGTTGATATACCCGGTGATTGTCGGTGGGGCCGATTCCAGGGTCTACCTGATGGCCGAAACTGGCGCAGAGAGCCGCGAGGAAGATCGAACCCTTCTCGCCGAGATCGCAGCCATGATCGCGGTTCATTGGACTCGGGTTGAAGGATCGAGCGAACTCCTCGGCGAATGGGAGTCGGATGCTCGAGAGAAGCTGGAATCACGGCTTCCCGGAACTTCGCAGGTCGTGCGAGATCTTAGAGAACGGGTGCTGGAGGCATCCAGATCCTCCGAACCGGCACTCATCTCTGGTCGAACGGGATCGGGCAGAGCATATCTCGCGTCGTTGATCGCCTCGCTGCGGCCGACCGGAAAGCCGTGGATCCGCGTTCTGCAGGCGCGAGGAGGGGATGAATCCGCCCTCCGGGTCGAGCTCTTCGGTTCCGGCACGACCATTGGCGCGCGAGAGCTGGCTGCTCGCGCTGGTGGTGGAGTTGTCGTTGTGCGCTCGATCGAGCGAATGTCGATTCCGCTGCAGGCCGAACTTGCGGCGATGATCGGGAAGGACCAGGGCTCGGGCTACGGTTCCAAGGTGAGGTGGATCCTTACTGCCGCAGAGAACTGTGAAGCGCTGATGGCTGACGGATCAATCGATCAGGGGCTCTTCGATCATGCGGCGCGTAACCTGATCCGAATTCCAAACCTGGACGAGCGCCGCGAGGATCTTCCTTTGGTAATCGTGCGAATGCTCGAGACCGTTGGCGAGGAGCAGGGCAAGGAGATTCGCGGCATTGCCCTTGAGACCCTCGACTCCCTGCTCGGTTATTCCTTCGAAGGGCAGATGTCCGAGCTCCTGAGTGAACTGCGCCGCCTGGTTTCGGCGACGCCCGAGGGCGAGATGGTGCGAGGTTCGGTGCGACGGGCTGTGATCCGGTCCGCTGATTCTGCAGGCGGCGACGTAGATGGCATCGACGCGGCGGCAGTGCTCGGAGAGGATGACCTCAAGGTGGTGATACCCTCGGTCGAGCGGCTCCTGATCGATCGCGTCTTGCGGCGTTCGTTCGGCAATCAGAGCAAGGCGGCGCGAGAGCTGAATCTGTCGCGCGGGGCTCTGATAGCCAAGATCAAGGAGTACGAGATCCCGGACTACCGTTCGCTGCGGCGCGGCAAACGGTAGGGCGATGCCAACCGGCGGGCGACGGCGGTGAAGTTAGGAGTGAAGAGTAAAGGGTTAAGTCGTGTAGCTGACGTGGCCCTTAACCCTTAACCCTTAACTCTTTACCTTTTTTCTTTCGCTTCGTCGCGGTTTTGCCATCGGTGTCTTCAGACACCCGAAGCATCTTCATGACGACTTCCCAGTTGAAGCCCAGCCAGATTAGAAACGGGAATGAGAAACGACCTGGGAGATCGGTGAAGTAACGGCCGAATCCAAAGATATTTCGGGCGAGATCTGAATAGTGGTGCTGGCTCCACTCACCGAGGCCCATTGCGTACAAGGTCTTGACGTGGAATAGAAGATTAATGGACTGAGAGAGGCAAAGCACACACCAGCCCATGAACAGGCGTTCAGCCTGCCTTCTCGAAAAGGGGCGAGGCAGCGCCAGGTAGAGTGCCAACAGCACGATGGTGTTGAAGGTGACTTCGGTCATCGAAACACTCGCCACCTTCGAGTCGGTGCGGAGATCGGCGCGTCGCATCTGGGCCTGATGATCCTCAACGACCAGGCGGGTCACCCGCGGGTATTCGAAGGAGCGAATCAGTGTCTGCGCGAGGCCGGCCACCGCCGTGTCGATGACCGGTCGTAGAAGAAGCCAGATGGCAATTGCTGCAATCAGAGCGAGCGGCAGGCGTCGCAGAAACACCTGGGTGGCGTTCTTCACGACGATTCCTCTGGCAGCGCGAACCTGTGCGCCCACACGATCCATAGCGAGATTCCGGCGGTGATGACCAATGATTGCCAGACGAAGATGTGGGCGTCGTTGAAGTGTTGGGGCAGGAAAACGCCGACGTAGAAAAGCGACACGATACGCACCAGATTGATGAGCTGGATCGTGAGCAGACCACCGATAACACCGATCAGCTTGGCAGGGATTTTCGCCGGGAAGGCGAGCACTCCGGATATGAAGATCAAGCTGGTGATCAGTCCATTACAGCCGTTGTAAATTGTCACTGCAAAGCGTGGAGACGATACGACGCAGCCGGTGACAACCGCCTTTTCACCGAAGACGCGGAGGACGAAGCCGGACATTCGCGCAATAACGGCAGTGTAGGGTGTGACGAAAGCGTCGTTGACCTGCCTCAAGGCGACAACGGCGAAGCTTGCACCGAGGATCGTGAGGAACAACACGAGGAAACGAGCTTCGGGCTTCTGCCACAGTTCGCGGAGGCTCATCATGCGTCGCGGTCTACATTCAAAACGGCTCTGGACCCTAGCCCGCATATCTCGCCAACTTCTTGCTGCTGCGGCGAATCTGCAGCAATCTGCGGCGTTTGCTCCCATCGGGGTGC
>CAYRFI010000100.1:0-1325 GCA_964423595.1 uncultured Thermoanaerobaculia bacterium
GGGGCCAGCACTACCTTGTGCCGGCCGTATCGACTGGTGGGAGAAAACCATGTCCCTCGTTTCGATAGAGAACCTCCGAGTCGAGCCTTCCGACCTGTTCTCGAGATTCGCGCCCCTCGGGTGGTTGGGGAGGTTCTTCAATTTCCCCCTCTCGAGGATCTTTGTGGTGGCCGCTTTTCTGTTGCCGATCGTGATGGTCAACACGGTCGTGGTATTCCAGGTCATAGAAAAGGTCTCCGAGCCGCTGGCAACACAGATCGACATGGTGAGGATGCTGGTGACTTTCGTGCTGCTGATCGTCAGCTATCGGCTCTACTGCGGCGCCTTCGAGCGTCGACCCGCTCTCGAGATCGGATTCGAGGGGTTTCTGCATGAGGTCGGGTTCGGAGCTCTTCTGGGTGCCGGCGCGGTCGCCTTCACTGTGGTTGTATTGGCCTCCACAGGTGCCTACAGCATCGATGGATTCAACCCGCCCTGGATTCTGGCCACTAGCCTGATCCAGTTCGGGGTTGGAGCGTTCTTCCAGGACCTCGTTCTACTGTGTGTCGCATATCGGCTGATCGAGGAGCTCACCGGTTCCTGGATCGCTATCGTCGTCAGTCTTCTTGGGTTCAGCTTGGCCCACGGTGCAAATCCCAATTCGACAGTCGGTTCGACGGCCGCACTCTTCGTGTCCAGCATCCTGCTTCTCGCTCCCTTTGTCCTGACGCGACGCATATGGTTGAGTTGGGGCCTTCACGGCGCCTGGAACTTCATGCAGACCGGCGTGTTCGGTATGCCCAACTCCGGACTGGATCTCCCTGGATGGATCGAGCCGCTGATCGAGGGCCCGGGCTGGTTGACCGGTGGGAGCATCGGTATTGAAGGTTCATATCTGGCAGTGGGCATCGATGTGGTATTGGGGCTTGGCATCCTCCTATGGGCCATCAAACATGATCGGCTCGTGGCTCCACGCTGGAAGCGGACCGTCGTGATGAATGATGACAGCGAGAAGCTACCCGCGCACGGCAAGAACTCGCAGCCATGAGGTCAGCGCGCCTGGTCGGTGACTGACTCGCCCTCGGAACAGACCGACATCAGCTGGATTCGGTTCTTGACATCCATCTTACGGTAGATGCTGTAGATGTGGTTGCGGACCGTGTGCGGCGACAGGAATAGCTGCTCTGCGACATCTTCGTTCTTTTTTCCCGCGAGGACGAGCTCGAGCACTGTGCCTTCCCGTTCGCTGATGTCATACTTTTCCATAACCTCCGCGAGGCCTCGGAACGAGCGTGCGGTGCGAGAGAAAGTAGAAATAGAGGTCCAGGTACCTCGCTCGATGTTCT
>CAYRFI010000100.1:1335-15634 GCA_964423595.1 uncultured Thermoanaerobaculia bacterium
GCAAGGACTGCGAAAACAAACAGAATTACCGCGCCTATCGGAATAATTCATCTCCTTGAGCTGGGTGCGGTCCCATACCAGGTTTTCGAATCGCGGAGCGGGGAATGGCGCCGAAACGCATTGCCGTCAGACTCACAGACGAAGAAGGGTGCGACGACCCACGAATGGTACGTATGTCGGAGCCACCCTGAAACGCCTCCGCTCAAGTCGGTCCCTCAGAGGCCTCGTTCGGCCACTTTCTCCAGCAGCATCACGTACGCCCGTTGTCCCTTCTCGAAGCTGGCGAGGCGGAAGAACTCATTGGGCGAGTGAATATCCTCGTCCTCCAACGCAAAAGCGAAGTTGAGCGAGTAGACGCCGAGGATGTCGCGGAAGTGGCTACAGATCGGTAGCGTGCCGCCGGACCGCACGTGGTAGGGCGCCGTCCCGTAGAGCTCGGTCAGCACCTCCGCCGCAACCTTGTTGCCGGGGTGGTCGGGCGGCATCAGATAGGGTGGCGAGCTGCCCTCGAGGGGCGTCACGGCCACCCGCACGCCGGGCGGCGTGTGGTCAGCGGCGTGACGGGAGATGGCTTTCACGATGAGGCCGGGATCCTGATCGGGGACCAGGCGGCAGGTCACCTTGGCGTGGGCCTCGCTGGGGAGCACGGTCTTGATCCCCTCTCCCTGGAAGCCACCCCAGATGCCATTCACCTCGAGTGTGGGACGAGCCCACGCCCGCTCAAGGGTGGTGTAGCCCGCCTCGCCGAAGAGCTCGTCGACGCCAACCCAGCTCTTGTACGCATCGTCGTCGTGGGGGACCTCATCGATCTGCCTCCGGTCAGCCTCCGAGAGCGGAACGACCGAATCGTAGAAGCCATCCACGGTGATTCTGCCGTCACCGCCATGCATGGACTCGAGGATCTCGGCGAGCGCATGGATCGGGTTCTGCACGGCGCCGCCGCAAATACCCGAGTGGAGGTCGCGGTTGGGACCGGTGACGTCGACCTGCACGGCACACACTCCCTTGAAGGCGATGTACAGGCCCGGCTGCTCCTCGCCGTACTGCCCACCGTCGGCGCTGATCACCAGATCGGAGGTCAGCCGTTCGCGGTGCCTCTCAATGAAGGACGGCACCTGCGGGCTGCCGATCTCCTCCTGGCCCTCGAAGAGGAACTTGACATTGACGGGCAGTCGACCGGTGGTCTTCAGCAGGGCCTCGGCGGCGAGAACCGGAATCAGGCTGTTGCCCTTGTCGTCGCTGGCACCGCGTGCGTAGATGCGGCCGTTTCTGATCTCCGGCTCGAAGGGCGGCGTGGTCCAGAGGTCGAAGGGGTCCGCCGGCTGGACGTCGAAATGACCGTAGATCAGGACTGTGGGCGAACCCGGTGCGTGCAGCCAGTCGCCGTAGACCACCGGGTGGCCACCGGTGGGCATGATCTCGACGTTCTCGATCCCGGCCGCGCTGAATCGATCCGCCACCCACTCGGCCGCCCGCACCACATCGCCCGCGTGCTCCGGGAGGCTCGACACGCTCGGAATGCGCAGGTAGTCGAAGAGCTCGTCGAGAAAGCGGGCCTGGTTGTCGTCCAAATACTTTTGCCAGCCTGCCATTTCAAACCTCCGATCAATCCCGTTTTTCTCCACCCTCCTGTGGAACTGCGAACCCGGCACCCGCATCGGCCAGGGCTTCGACAATCAGCAGCGCGAAGAGCGAGCAGACGAGGAGGGCCTTCTGGGAGGGCTCGATGCATTCGTCGCAGACAGGCGCGAGCAGCTGATTGATCAGTTTGGCGCGATCGGTCGGGGCGAGTTCTGGCTTGCGCCCGGCGGCCCAGTGCCATAGCTCGTCGAAAAGGACCCAGGCGGCGTCGCGAAAAACAGACGCCAGCTCGCCCCGCCACGCCTTCACGTGCTGGCGGGTGGCGAGCACCGCAAGGCCCTCGGTCAGCGCCCCCGCCAGCAGTCGTCGCGCGAGACCGGTGGGCTCCTCCGTCTCCAGGAGGTCGGCAGCTACCACTGCGCCAAAGGAACCCATGTCCATCAACGACGCCCGCTCCGAGTGGTCGCGCGAGGCGGCGCCGGTCTCGAGATGATCGAGAAAGCGATGGAACTCGGTGAGCAACCCGAAAATCCGTGCACCGGGCGCCAATCCACTCACCAGCAGCTCCGACCGCAGTTCCCACACCACAGCAGCGGATGGCTCTCGCAGAATGGTCACCAAGCTTGGCGGGAGCGGCATGGAAAGCACGGTAGCATATCGAAATCAGCGACAGCACCGACGCTCAGGGGTTCCACGTTTCTCATTTTTGCATTGGGAGGGCATCATCGTGGATCATTCTGATCTGCGGAAGGAAAGGAGCCGCGTATCACCTCGTGACGTGACGAGCTGAGGCAAAGTCCGCGACGCCGGAAGGCTCACTCAGTCTTCAAATGATGTGTGGCACCCCTGCGGTTTTCTGCGTGGGCCAGACCCAGGTGGTCGGGTCGTCGTCGAACTCCGGAAGCCGCGGTCTGCGTCCTTGCCCGAGCTCCGTCCTCCAGCTCCACAGCGTGGCGTATTTGAGGAAGGTCCCATATGCGGGCACGCCGCACATGACGAGACCGCGGACCCCTTCGAGCACGCCGAGCTGGAGAACATAGGTACGGAAAAAACGCCACGCCGGCCTGACGAGCACATGCCACATACCGATATTCCGGCGGCCATCGCGCCACAATTGGGCGGCACCCCAGAACGCGTAGCGGCGTGTCCTTTCCGCGTACTCATCGAGGGTGTCGACCATATGGTGGTCGAGCACCGCGTCGAGGACCTCGGGAGGATTCAGGGTCTGCATGTCTGCGTGCACACGGCGGTTCGGGTAGCGGGCATCACCACGACGGAAGAATCGGACGACTCGATCGTGCTGCCAGCCGGAGAAGCGGACCTCGGAGCCCATTGCGTAGGTCCTGCGCTTGATGGAAAAGGCCGTTGTATCGACCGGCGACGCGAGAACGTTCTCGATCTCGATCCGCAGCTCCGGCGTGACGCGTTCGTCGGCGTCAAGGATCAAAATCCAGTCGTGGCGGCAGCGGTCGATGGCCCAGTTTTTCTGCGACGCGGCGCCGTAATAAGGGCGGCGGAGGACCCGGACGCGGTCATATCGGCGTGCGACATCGCGTGTGGCATCCGTGGAGTGCGAGTCGACGACCAGGATCTCGTCGCACCACGCCAGCGAATCGAGGCAGTCGGCGATGGCGTCTTTCTCATTGAATGTGGTCACAACTGCCGAAATTCGACGCCGAGGTTTCGGCGTCTCGTCATCGACCAACACCGGCAGAAGGGACGCGGGCCGGAGCTCCCGGTGTGCCGCATCTTCTGGGACGGGCGCGGGGTAGGCGGTCATTCGTTCGCGCTCGAGATCATCATCAGTTTTCCATCATACCTTCGGAAGGCGGTGCGGTTCGCTCTTTGTACGGAGTGAAACGGCAATCCATCCATCAAAATCCCCATCGGACCTTCGCAGGTACCACCGCGTTTGGCCGTGAGCGAGATTACTAAAGGCGCGAGAATCACGTTGTCAGGTCGTACTGCCGGGCAATGGCGATTGATTTCCCGAGCTGATCCCCTGGGAGTCACGGCAAAAGGGATCAGTCGCCGGACCTCAGGGTAAAAGACTTGACAATATGTCAAATAAATCTTACATAAGGTAATAATGATTTTACTTTTCTCTTTCGAGGGTGAGCCCGATGAAAATCCTGATCAGTAATCGCATACGAAGGCTGCGCTTCGAAAGCGGTGAAATGACACAACGGGAGTTGGCGCGCCGCTCGGGGTGCACCCGACAGACAATCAACGCCATTGAAGCGGCGAAATACGGGCCTTCGCTCGAACTCGCTTTCAAGATTGCCGAGGTGTTTGGCGTGGGCATCGAGGAGGTTTTTCAGTATGAGGTCGTCTCGAGAGCGAACGGAACGTCGAGCCCGACGACTCTGTGACCGGGCGATGTCTGCAATCTGGAGGATTCCATGAACAAGATCGACATCAAACGAATGTTGCTCGCCGGTCTGGCCATGTTCGTGATGTGGATCGCGATCGAGATTCTGTTGGAAGGTGTGATCGCGGATCTCCTCTTCGGGAAGTCCTCCCTGGAGATGTTGGCCGAGGTCGTCCAATTCAGAAAATGGGGCGCTCTTAACTTCTGGGTCAACACCTTCATCGCCCTTTTGAACTGCACGCTTCTGATCTGGCTCTACGCCTCGCTGCGCCCCATGTATGGGGTCGGGACGAGGACGGCGCTCATCACCAGCGCATTTGGCGTCATCCTGGGCTTCTCGTTATTCATCAATTTCATCAACCTGGGTCTACTTCCCCTGAGGGCAGGCATGATCGAGGCGGTCTTCGAGGCCATCGAGTTCCCGATCGCGATGATGGCCGGCGCGGCCATTTATGAGGGGCAGGGGAAGTGGCAGCGACCGGAGGAGTGATGGGCTCGTCGGTCGGCGCAGCGAGGTGGTGAAAAATGCGGGTCAGGCCTTGATGCGCTCCATCTTCGGGTCGTACATGGGTCGGAGCGAGACCTCGGCCGGGTGCCTCTTGCCGGCGATGTCGATCTCCCACTCGCCCTCTTCGATATATGCCTTGTTGATGGGTTCGCCGGCCTCGATCATGGCCAGACCGACAGCGCCACCGAGCGTGAAGCCGTAGCTCGCCGCGCGGATATAGCCGACGGCCCTGTTGTTTCGATGGATGACCTCGGCGTGGTAGAGCAGCGGCTCGGGATCCTTGACCAGCACCTGCAACAGGCGCCGTTCGAAGGCGGGGCCCTGCGCCCTCCGCTCGACGCAGTAGGCCTTGCCGATGAAGTCCGGCTTCGAGAGATCGACGACGAATCCGAGACCGGTTTCGTAGGCATCGTCGGTATTGTCGATGTCATGACCATAATCGCGATAACCCTTTTCCATGCGCAGGCTGCCCAGGGCCCTCAGCCCGGCGTGGCGCAGGCCGAAGTTCTTACCCGCCTCGACCACGCGGTCGTAGACGTGAACGGCCTGTTCCGCTGGAATGTTGAGCTCGTAGCCGAGCTCTCCGACATAGGTGATGCGGTTGCACCGCAGGCGGGCGTAGCCGATGTCAATCTCGCGCGATGTTCGGAACGGGAAGGCCTCATTCGACAGGTCCGCCGAGGTGATCGACTGCAGCAGCTCGCGCGATCTCGGACCCTGTACGTTGAGCTGGCCGATGCCGCCCGTGATGTCGGTGGCAAAGCAGTGCGAGTCCGAGGGGATGTGGCGCCTGAGCCAGGTCTCGACGTGGCGGTGCATGGTGTCGGTGACCACCACGATGAACTCCTCCTCGGTCAGCTTGGTCACCGTGACGTCGGCTTCGATCTTCCCGCGTTCGTTGAGCCACTGGGTGTAGGTGATGGTGTCGATCGGGCCGTTGACGCTGTTGGCCGAGATATGATCGAGCACCTTGCCGGCGTCGCGTCCCTGCACCAGGAACTTGCCCATGAAGGTCATGTCCATTGCGATGACGGCTTCGCGGGAAGCGTGGTGCTCCGCCTCCCAATAGGGAAACCAGTTCTGACGTCCCCAGGAGAGCTTTTCGACCTTCGGCTCCTTGCCCTCCGGCGCATACCAGGCCGGGCTCTCCCAGCCGCTTACGTCGGTGAAGAAGGCGCGCGCGTCGCGCAATCGATCGTGGAACGGCGAGCGCTTGCAGTCGCGCGCGGCCTGGGGCACGCGGGTCGGGTAGTGGCGGCGGTAGACCATCCCCAGGGTCTCGACCACGCGCGTCTTGCGGTACTCGGGATTGCACTGATAGGGGTGGAAGCGATCGACATTGATGGGGGTAATGTCCGCGCCCGGGTCGCCGGTGGTGATCCACTGGGCCATGATCTTGCCGAGGCCGGGCCCGGTGATGAGGCCGATCGAGTTGAGCCCCGCGGCGACGAAGTAGTTCTGAACCTCCGGCGTTTCGCCGAAGGCCACGCCCATATCGGGAGTGAAGCTCTCCGGGCCGCAGAAGAACTTCAAGATGCCGACCTCCTGCGTGATCGGAATGCGACTCATGGCTTTTTCGAGGAAGGGTGCCATGCGTTCCCAGTCGGGCTCGATCTCGCCAAAGGAGAAATCATCGGGGACGCCGTTCACCTTCCACGGGGCGCAGACGGGCTCGAACAGGCCGATCATCAGGCCGCCGCCTTCCTCCCGGTAGTAGCCATGACAGGAGGGGTCCTCGATAATGGGCAGCTGTCGCGTCACTTCCTCGATGGGCTCGGTAATGAGGTAGTAGTGCTCGGTCGACTGGTTGGGGATGGTGACGCCGTTGAGGGCGCCCAGCTGTCGGGCCCACATGCCGGCGCAATTGACCACGAACTCCGCCTTGATGTCTCCCCGCGTGGTGGTCACGCCCGTGGCGCGGCCGTTTGTGGTCGTGACGCCCGTGACCGACACGCCCTCGACGATCTTCACACCCAGTTTGCGTGCGCCCTTGGCCAGGGACATCGTCGCGTCGACGGGGTTGACGCGCCCGTCTTGCTCTAAATAGAAGCCCGCCTCGATGTCGTCCACCCTGGCCAGGGGGAAGAGCTTCTTGATCTCGTCCGGGCCGATCTCCTCGACCTCGTTACCGAGCATCCGGTTGAACGCCGCGACCCGGCGATACTCTTCGACGCGGTCCTTGTCCGCGGCCAGCTCGATGAAGCCCAAGGGCTCGAAGCCGGTGCTCAGGCCGGTCTCCGCCTCGAGACGCGCCCACAGATCGCGCGTGTACATGCGCATCTTGACCTGGGTTTCCGAGGTCGAGCCGAAGCTGGTCATGAGGCCCGCCGCGTGCCAGGTGGTGCCGCAGGTGAGCTGGTCGCGCTCGAGCAGCACCACGTCCTTCCAGCCCAGGTGGCCGAGGTGGTAGGCCACCGAACATCCAATCACGCCACCTCCAACGATCACGACTCGGGCACTCTGCGGTAGTTCCTTATTCGCCATCCTGGCTCCCTTGTCTTTTCTTTCAACGTGGGTACCCGTCGGTACCTCTTTCGCATTGTCGCATTATGGCGCGATACGGGCACCACGTCTCGCACCCCTGCATTGCGGTTGGACTGAAACCTTTCGCAGGTCGTCAGGTTTGTGACCCGGCCTGCCTCCTCCATCCCCCGGAGTGCCAGCTCTCACTTCATGACCCTGTGTGTTGAATGTGCGGGCCCGTCACAACCATAACGTGATACTTGGCACGCTTCCGTCAAGCTTTGATTTCCCACCGGTGGTTGCAATGGGAACAACCTTGCATCAGCGTTTTATCGCGGATCATGTGCATTTTGGGGTTGAACGCCGTCGCCATGGCGTAGTCGGGGTGGCACACGTAGCTGTATCCGAGATCGGCGGCATCCGCGTCGCGAAACGTCTTGGCCCACAGGCACTCGGTGATTCGAACCTCGAAGGCGTTTTCGGTGTCCTCGACGATATCCGCGGTCAGCACATGTTTCCAGAGGTAGTCCGGGTTTTTCAGAGGCTCCACCCAGTCCGCCAGACCGCGGCCGGGGAGGGCCTCGGCCATTTGCCGAATCTCTTGCGCAGCTGATTCGCTGGCCGCGTTTTGAATGCTCTCGAGCCCGATCCGATCCGCGAGAATCTTCATCGTCGGAATGAACGAGTTGGCGTAGGCGAATTTGAAGACCGCTTCGAAGCTCATGTCCGACATCGCCGCAAACTTGTGGACGGGTGTCTCGTCCCCATCCGCGGCGAAGGCGAGGCGGCTGCACCCGAGACAGGCCAGCGAACCCACAGCACACAGGCTGGTGATCAGCTGCCTTCGATCAATATCAGAGTCGACAGGACGACCATCCATCAAACACCTCCTATCCGGTGAGTGAGAAGTTCCTATCAGCTATCGGGTCCCCAGGGGATACATCGATTCGCACTTTCACATTGTAGGATCATCGGTGCCGCTGATCACGACCTCGAAATCGGTACCACCAATATCGGAAATGATGTGACGGGGCCATCAGCGGCACCCTCGCGCACCACGAGCGCCTATCGTCCGTAGGTCTCTCAGGCCCGAGCCCTTGCCATCCTCAGGCGGAATTCGCGGTCAGATTCTCGGCCGTTTTTGTAGGCGTAGACGATCCACATTGCATCCCACGTCGGTCGTCAAGGTGTGCGATACCATGAACCCACCATGATGAGTGACCATGAGTGACCTCATCGGCCGCATGCTCGGCCATTATCGCGTCACGGCGAAACTCGGCGAGGGCGGGATGGGTGTGGTGTACCGGGCGCATGACGAGCGTCTCGACCGAGATGTCGCGGTCAAGGTGTTGGCGGAGTCCGTTGCGCAGAGGCCCGGCCGCCTTGCCCGATTCAATCGCGAAGCCAAGGCTGTGGCCAAGCTCGCACACCCGAACATCCTTGCCATCCACCACCTTGGGATCGATGACGACCGGCCGTTCATCGTGACCGAGCTCCTCGAGGGCGAGACGCTGCGCCACGCGATCGAACGTGGCCCTCTCGCGCCGAAAAAGGTGATCGAGTACGCCATTCAGATTGCCAAAGGCCTGGCAGCCGCGCACGACAGGGATATCATTCACCGCGACCTCAAACCCGACAACATCTTCATCACCTCCGACGGAACGGTGAAGATTCTCGACTTCGGACTGGCCAAGCTGCGACAGTCGGAGGACCAGAATTCCGACGGCGGCGATTTGCCGACGTTGACCATCGACACCCATCCGGGAACGGTGGTGGGCACCGCTGGGTATATGTCGCCCGAACAGGTGCGATCGCAGCCGACGGATCACCGTAGCGATTTGTTCTCGATGGGCGCGGTTCTGTACGAAATGCTGGCCGGCACACGGCCGTTTCACGAGCAGAGCGCCGCTGAGACCATGGCCGCCATCGCTCGCGAGGACCCACCGCGGCTTTCGCAGAGTGGAGCGGTGGTGCCCGCGGCCCTCGAACGGGTGGTCAACCGCTGCCTCGAAAAGCGATCCGAGGACAGGTTCCAGTCGGCGCGCGATCTCGCATTCGCCCTGCAGAGTATCCTCACCGATTCGGCCGAGGGCGTGGTCATTTCCGAACCGGCTCCCACCGTCAGGCCGGCCGAAGCGAAACGGCGAAAGGTCCCGGCCTGGGTCCTTTGGCTACCGGTCGCCGCAGCAACCGTGCTTCTCCTCTTCGTCTTTCT
Organism: uncultured Thermoanaerobaculia bacterium; assembly: GCA_964423595.1. Lineage (GTDB taxonomy): Bacteria > Acidobacteriota > Thermoanaerobaculia > Thermoanaerobaculales > Sulfomarinibacteraceae > Sulfomarinibacter. The sequence goes on from CAYRFI010000100.1 coordinate 10,474, forward strand.
GCGCGATCAGATCCCTGGATGGCGGACCGCTGAGCCGGTACTTGTTGAACAGTCGCTGGCGGTTCTCCAATTCGCGACCACCGGAGACGACGAGGACAGCCGGTGGATCAGTGCGGGTCTGGTCGAGACCCTGACCAGCAAGCTCACCGAGCTCGAGCGTTTCCGGGGATCGTTGGCAGTCGTCCCCGCCTCCGAGGTGCGAGAGGCCGCCGTCACCAGCGCCGTGACGGCGAACCGCACGTTCGGCGTTTCGCTCGTCATTTCCGGCAGCGTCCAGAAGGCGGGCTCGACCTTTCGCCTGACCGCCAACCTGATCGATGCGGTCGCCGGGCGGCAGCTGCGGGCGATCGACATCGAGTCCACTGCCGCCAACTTCACAGATGTCCAGGATCAGCTGGTGCGCCGCGTGGCCGAGATGCTCGACATCGAGCTCAACCCGGAGGTGGAGCGGATCATCCGCGCCGGAACCACCTCGGAGTCCGACGCTTACCTCCTCTATTTAGAAGGTCGCGCCCATCTCCAGGACTACACCGACAACGACAGCCTCGAGCAGGCTGTGTCCGCATTCCAGGGGGCGCTGCAGCGCGACCCGCAGTACGCCCTCGCGTACGCCGGTCTCGGCGAAGCCTGCTGGCGCCGATGGAAGCTCAACCAGGATGCGGCGTCGATGGAGCTCGCCCAAAGCGCCTCCCGGAGGGCAGTCGAGATCAACGACCTGCTGGCGCCGGGATGGGTGACTCTGGGCCTGGTTCTCGACGGCACCGGGCGGCCGGAGGAGGCGGTCGACGCGTTCCGGCGTGCGCTGGCGCTCAGTCCACACGATGCAGAGGCGCTGCGCGGCCTGGCGAAGACCTACGAATCTCTCGGCCACTTGGCAGACGCCGAGGCCACCTACCGTCTGGCGATCGAGGCGCGACCCGACTACTGGGCCAACTTCAACCAGCTCGGAGTGTTTTTCTACCGCAACGGCCGACTGGATGAGGCCGAGAAGGCGCTTGTCCGGGTGACCGAGCTGGCGCCCGACAACGCCCGCGCATACAGCAACCTCGGCGGCATCTATTACGCCATGGGACGAATCGACGACGCGGTGGCTGCGTTCCGCCACGCGGCCGCCATCGAGCCGAGCTACCGTGTGTTCTCCAACCTGGCCACAGTCCAGTACTCGCAGGGCGACTACACCGGCGCCGCTCATGCCTTCGAGCAGTCGCTCGCTCTGCAGGACACCGATTTCCGTATCTGGCGAAACCTCGCGTCCGCCTACGTGTGGGCCCCGGGTCTGGAGGCCAAGGCACCGGCTGCGTACCGCCGGGCGGCCGAGCTGGCGGAGGAGCAGCGGCGGGTCAACCCTCGCGATCCCGATGTGCTCATCAACCTGGGAGACTGCTACGTCGCCCTCGGCCGCACCGCGGAGGGGCTGGACCTGGTGGCGGAGGCGCTCGAGCTGGCGCCGGACGATCTCGACGTCAAGCTCTTCGCGGCAAACATCTTCGAGGACGCGGGCGATCGCGATCGGGCCCTGGAGCTCCTGGCAGAGGTGCTGCAGCACGGATTCGGGCTCGATCAGATCGCCAGTACGCCGGGGCTCGCGGATCTGCGCGCCGATCCGCGCTACAAGGCGCTGGCGCCATAGGCGCCACCGATCACGATCTCACAACCCTTTTCAGCGGAGGCGTTCACGATGTGACGCCGTGATCAGTGGCAGCCTTTTGCAGGAGAGCCGCAGAGGCGTACCATAAGGGCCGTGAACCGCGACAATCCCAAGGACTCGCAGGTCAAGACCCGGGTCACGGGTCACCCGCTTGAACGAGAGGTCGCCTCGGTGCCGGCCGCGTCGCAACCGGACGAACCCGTTCTCGTCGAAGTCAGCCCGGGCCACTATGAAATCAAGGGGGAGTTCGCGCGCGGCGGCATGGGCCGCATCCTGCTCGCGCGCGACCTGCGGCTGGACCGCACGGTCGCGATCAAGGAGATCCACGCCGACGCGGGCCCCGGCGCTGCCGGCCGCTTCGTGCGTGAGGCGCTCGTGACAGCACGTCTGCAACACCCGGCGATCGTTCCCGTGTACGAGGCCGGACGCTGGAAGGGCGGACGCCCGTTCTACGCAATGAAGCTCGTCGAGGGCCGCTCCCTCGAGGAACTCCTGAGAGACGCCGACGACCTGCCCGGTCGCCTCGCACTGCTCCCTCACCTTATCGCCGTCGCCGAGGCGATCGCCTATGCCCACGGCCGGCGGGTGGTACACCGCGATCTCAAGCCGGCCAACGTCGTGGTGGGCTCGTTCGGCGAGACGGTGGTGGTGGACTGGGGCCTCGCCCGCGAGCTCGACGCGAGCTCCGCAGATCCGGGCCGGGAGAGCGCGGACCGCGCCGCCGAGGCCGAGGCGAGTGAGACTGTGACCGGCACCGTCCTCGGCACACCGCACTACATGCCCCCGGAGCAGGCGCGCGGGCTGCCGGTCGATGAACGGGCCGACGTTTACGCCCTGGGGGCGATGCTTTATTTCCTTCTGACCGGCGCACCGCCACACGCCGGCAGCAGCGGCAAGGAGGTGCTCGTCGCAGCCGCGGTCGGTGGCGTCGAGCCGGTCGATCATCGCGAGCCCGACGCGCCGCCCGACCTCGTGGCTATTGTCAACAAGGCAATGGCCACGTCACCCGAGGATCGATACCCTACCGCGCTCGAGATGGCGGCCGATATGCGGCGCTTCCAGACCGGCCAGCTCGTGAGCGCTCACAGCTACTCCATGCGTGACCTGGTGCGTCGCTTCGTCAGGCGTCACCGCGCGGAGGTGATGGTGGCCGCGGCGCTTTCGGCGGTCCTCGTCGCCGCCGTGGTCATCGGTTTCGTGGCCGTGCGCCACCAGGCGAGGGTCGCGGAGGCCGAGCGCGACCGCGCGCAGCTCGCCGCCCAGCGCGCCGAGCAGATCGATGCCTTTCTGGTCGGCATGTTGGGCTCGGCGGACCCCAGGGTGCTTGGGCGCGACGTCACCGTTGCGTCCGTCCTCGACGCCGCATCCGCCCGTGTCGACAGCGAGCTCGGCGATCAGCCCGACGTCAAGGCCGCTGTGCTCACCACGCTCGGCACGACCTATCAGGGGCTCGGTCTGTTGACGCAGGCGAAGGAGCATCTGCTCGCCGCCCTCGAGACGGCGCGCGAGGCCTACGGGCCGGAGGACCTCGAGGTCGCGCACGCCTTGAGCCGGTTGGCCGGCGCGGTCGAGGACGAGGGTGATTACGTCGAGGCCGAGCGGCTGGATCGCCAGGCGCTGGTGATGCTCGAGCAGCTCGGGGAAACTGATGGTGCCGCCGCGGCGCAGGTCAAGGGGAGTCTCGCGCGTGTCCTGCGGTGGCTCGGAGAGGACGAGGATGCGGAAGCGTTGTTCCGCGAGACGCTCGAGATCCAACGCCGACTTGACCCTGACCACCGAGGCGAGATGGCGGCGACCCTCAACAACCTCGGCGTGCTCCTCGGCCAGCGCGGTGACTGGGCGGGGGCAGAACCGCTGATACGCGAGGCCGTAGATATCATCCGCGAGGTCCGCGGGCCGGAGCACCCGGAAGTGGCGGCCGCGATGAGCACCCTCGGCACCGTTTTGGAGCAGACCGGCGATCTCGCCGGCGCCGAGGCTTCCTACCGCGAAAGCCTGGCCATGCGCGAGCGTCTGCTCGGCCCCGAGCACCCCGATACCGCGCGCTCGCTCTACGCCCTCGCCGGCCTGCAGCAGATCGAGGGGGATGCCGCGGGCGCGCTCGAGTCGTGTCACAAAATCCTCGCGCTGCGCGGCGAAGCGCTGCCCGACGCGCACCCGATGGTGGCAGCCGCGCTGCACATTGAAGGACTCAGCCTGCTCGACCTGGGCCGGGCGCCCGAGGCCGAGGGCGCGTTGCGCGAGAGTCTCCGGCTGCGAGAGGAGGCGCTGCCGAAAGGCCACTGGCTGGTCGCTTCTTCCGAAAGCGCCCTCGGCGCGAGCCTCACCGCGCAGGGCCGGTACCGCGAGGCCGAGGAGCTGCTGCTGCGGGCCTATTCCAGCCTCGAGCCCACCCTTGGACCGTCCCACGAGAGAACGCTCGAGGCGGCGGTGCGTCTCGCCGCCCTCTACCATGCCTGGGGCCGGGACGACGAGGCGGAGGTGTGGCGCAGCCGTGCTCGTTGAGGCGGATGGGTGCCACCTCCCCCAATCTCACACCTCGCCGCCGACAGCACCTTGTGACCGAGGCCGAAAACGGTGGGTGGGATCGGACGGGCCATCCGTCCACTTGCTGGCGGGGGTGAGACACGACGCCCATGGGGCGTCAGCAACCTGGATCCTCGCCGTGTACATGATCTGAGTTTGTGACCAGTGGCACCCATCTATTCCTTGACATGTCGGCAAGATTATTGATACTGGGCCTCAGTATCTACCGAAGGTTCGTCTTCACCACCTGCTCGTAGCGACCCATCGTCGGCGAGGTGCCTCTCGATAGCGCTGCGATTCGATAGCGAGTGGAACACTCCAACCGCCGGCGTCAGCCGGCCTGAGACCAACGACAGAGGAGATCGCAATGATGAGGAAATGTTGTGTGACGCTTCTAGTGGTTTTCGTTCTGGGCACTCTCTCCGCGTTCGCCGGTGACTCGGGCTCGGGCTCGGGTCATTTCATCAACCACAACAATATGGTGGAGATCACCCAAATGGACGACGGTTCGTCCAGCCTCGTGATGCACTATAGCTCGGTGACGCTCGCGGATAATTCCAGTCACCCGTCGGCCGACATGGCGGCCGAGTGCGTCGGCGTGATGCGCACGAACGCAGACGGTTCGTTCGGCTCCGGCGAAGGAACGTGCTTCGGAAAGACCGCCGACGGCGACACCCAATCCTATTGGTGGAAAGTCGACGCCGCCGGTACCGCAGCGTGCCCGGATATGTGTGGCAGCTGGGGTTACTTCGCCGGCAACGGCAAGTTCAAAGGACTTCAGGGCACAGGAACCTGGCAGAGGACGAACGTTATCGGGGACCTCTCCTGGGGAACCTGGAAGAATAGCTACTCGATGCCGTAGGCGGCTGGGCCGACGGGCACCCTCGAAGACCCTGGTGCCGATACCGGACGTGAGGCACCGGAACTAGCCTGCATATCTCACCAACTTTCTGCTGCGGCCGGAAATCTGCAGCAATCTGCGGCGTT
>CAYRFI010000101.1:0-15508 GCA_964423595.1 uncultured Thermoanaerobaculia bacterium
TCGTGAGGGCGGCCGCACCGTCGGTGCCGGTTCCATCACGGACATCCTGGAGTAGGGATTGAAGCCTCGCGGTTGGCCGCACGTTACCCCTCTGGAGTGCTCTGGGGTTTCCTCCGGGGTGCGGTGCGTGAGATTTTTCCGCGTAGGCCAGTAGCTCAATCGGTAGAGTCCCGGTCTCCAAAACCGGTTGTTGGGGGTTCGAGTCCCTCCTGGCCTGCCAAGTTCGTTCGACTGGAGTCGCCCGTATGCAATGGTGGACACGACTGAAAACCTTTCTCTCCGAGGTCGTGGTCGAGACCAAGAAAGTCTCATGGCCGACCAAATCGGAGGTGATCAACACGACAACCGTGGTGGTGATCGCGTCCTTTATCTTCGGCGTTTACCTCTACCTCTGTGATCTCGTGTTCTTGCTCTTGAGAAACGAGCTCTTCGACGTCTTCAGGGTCTTTTCGTAAGGAGCTGATCTCCATGGCCAAGCAGTGGTACATCATCCACACGTACTCAGGGTTCGAGGATCGTGTGAAAAAGACCCTCGAACAGCGAATCGAGGCGCTCGGCATGGAAGAGTTCTTTGGCGAGGTGCAGGTACCGACGGAGACTGTCGTCGAAATGAAGAACGGCAAGAAGCGAGAGGTCAGAAGGAAGTTCTTCCCAGGCTATGTGCTGGTGGAGATGGAGATGACCGACGATGCGTGGCACCTGGTGCGCAACACGCCCAAGGTGACCGGTTTCGTGGGCGCCGGCAAGAAACCGACGCCACTCACCGAGGAGGAGGTCAATCAAATCCTCCACCAGTCAGTGGCGACGCAGGAAAAGCCGCGACCCACAGAAATGTACGAGAAGGGCGAGCAGATTCGGATCACCGAGGGGCCATTCGCCTCATTCAACGGGGTCGTTGAGGAGGTCAACTTCGACCGATCGACCCTCAAGGTGATGGTCACCATCTTCGGGCGTGAAACCCCGGTCGAAATGGAATTCAGCCAAGTGCAGAAGGTCGTTTGAGGAGTAGCGATGGCAAAGAAAGTCATAGGACAGATCAAGCTCCACCTACCCGGCGGGCAGGCCACACCGGCCCCGCCCGTGGGCCCGGCCTTGGGGCAGCACGGTCTCAACATCATGGACTTCTGCAAGGCGTTCAACGCCCGCACGCAGAAGGATCAGGGAATCATCGTTCCGGTCGTCATCACGGTCTTTGCGGACCGTACCTACGCCTTCATCACCAAGACCCCGCCGGCATCGTTTCTGCTGCGGCGGGCCTGCGGCATCGATAAGGGTTCCGGTGAGCCGAACCGGATCAAGGTCGGTACCGTGACCATGTCCCAGGTGAAGGAGATCGCCAAAACGAAGATGCCTGATCTCAACGCCGATTCGCTCGATGCCGCCGTCCAAATCATTCTCGGCACGGCCCGGTCGATGGGTATCGAGATCGGTGCGATCGCCGGGGCCATCGAGGTCGAGGAGCCGGAGGAAACGGTTCAGGAGGTGGTCAGTGGCACATAGAGGAAAGAAGTACAGCGAGTCGGCTGCCAAGTTGGAACGCCGACCATATCCGCTCGAGGAAGCTGTGGGGTTGGTTCAGGAATCGGCCTACGCCAAATTCGACGAGACCGTCGAAATCGCGATGCGACTCGGCGTCAACCCACGTCACGCGGACCAGATGGTGCGCGGCACCGTGGTCCTGCCACATGGCACCGGCAAAAGCCTCAGTGTGCTGGTAGTGTGCGAGGGCCCGGCGCAGAAGGAAGCCGAGGAGGCTGGCGCCGACTTCGTGCTTTCCGGTGACGAGGCGGTCGAAAAGATCCAGGGTGGCTGGCTCGAGATCGATGCCATTGTCGCGACGCCCGACATGATGAAGAGCCTGTCGAAGGTCGGCCGGGTTCTCGGCCCGCGCGGGCTGATGCCGAACCCGAAATCGGGAACCGTGACCAACGACGTTCGCGCAGCGGTTGCCGATATCAAGGCCGGGAAGGTGGAGTTTCGAGTCGACAAGACCGCGATCATCCACGCGCCGGTCGGCAAGATCAGCTTCTCTCATGAAAACCTTGTCGAAAATACGCGCAGCCTGGTCACCGCGGTGCAGAAGGCAAAGCCTGCGACCGCCAAAGGTCGCTACGTGCACACCGTTTACCTGTGTTCGACCATGGGTCCGGGCGTCCAGGTCGACCTGGTCAGCCTCGATTTGAAGTAGGAGGAGGAAGATGCTCACGAAAGAGCAGAAATACGAGCAGTCGCAACTGCTTCGAGAAAATCTGGACGGCGTCACGACGCTGTTCCTCCTCGAGAACCACGGCCTCAACGTCAACGACGTCAATGTGCTGCGGACCGAGGTGCGCAGGACTGATGCGACCTACAAAGTGGTCAAGAACACCGTTGTCCGGTTGGCAGTCGAGGGGACCCGAATGGAGGGCATCACTCCCTTCCTGAGCGGACCCAAAGTGCTCGCGTATACCGGTGGTGACGGCGTCGCCCTGGCCAAGGTGCTGAAGGACTTCATCAAGAAGCACCCCGAGCTCCAGTTCGAGCAGGCCTACCTCGAGGGACAGATTCTCGAAGCCAGGGAAGCCGAGAAGATCGCCGACCTTCCATCGCGTGAGGAGTTGATCACCAAGCTGGTGTATCTGTTGCAGTCGCCCATCCGTCGTCTGGCGGTGGCGCTGAATGCTCCGGTCCAGCAGCTTGCAAATGCGGTTTCGCAGATTGCCAACAACCGAGAAGAAGAAACTCAAGAATCCTAAGGAGGATCCGACAAATGGCCCAGATAGAAAAAATGATGGACGATATCAAGGGGATGACCGTGCTCGAGCTCAACGAGCTCGTCAAGGCCCTCGAAGACGAGTTTGGCGTCTCCGCTGCGGCCGCGGCCCCGGTGATGATGGCCGGTGCTGTTCCCGGTGCTGCCTCCGGTGGCGAGCAGGCCGAGGAGCAGACCGAATTCGACGTTGTCTTGAACTCTATCGGTGACAAGAAGATCAACGTCATCAAGGCCGTCCGCGAGGTCACCTCGCTCGGGCTCAAAGAGGCCAAGGAATTGGTCGAAAGCGCGCCTGCAAAGATCAAGGAAGGCGTCAACAAGGATGAAGCCGAAGAGGTCAAGAAGAAGTTCGAAGAGGCCGGCGCCCAAGTGGAGATCAAGTAACGCGCAAAGCCGTTCGATTTCTGGCTGTCGAGAGCCACAAACTGAGATGACGGGGAGAGTGTATCTCCCTGTGTCTCTATTGGTCAGGAGGGAGCGTCCATGACCACGAGCCCCGATGGGCGGCTGAGCTTCTCCAAGCATTCGTCCACGATTCCGCTGCCGAACATGATTCAGGTGCAGAGGTCCTCGTACGAGGAGTTTCTGCAGATGGATTTGCTGCCTGAGGAACGCCTTTTTGGCGGTCTTCAGTCAGTCCTATCCTCGATCTTCCCGTTCACCGACTTCCGCGAGACGTGTGAGTTACAGTTCGTTCGCTACGAGATCGGAAACTGGACTTGTCGTTGTGGGCGTCTTGACGGACTGCATCATTTGCGACTGACCTGCGAGCATTGCGGCGCCAGCTTCAAGGCCGGCGATCCGCATGAAGAGTCGGTCGTCTGCCCGGACTGTGGTAAGGCCAACAGAAACCGCGTTGAAATGTGCAGCGTTTGCGGCACATCGGTGGGTCTGAGGCTGCCGTTTACGTCCGATGAGTGTCGTGAACGCGGCATGACCTATGCGGTTCCCGTGCGGCTGACCTTCCGATTGGTGACCTTCGATACCGAGGAGGACGGAAGTCGGCAGGTGCGCGATGTCAAAGAAGAAGAACTCTACTTCGGTGAGATGCCGTTGATGACCGACACCGGCACGTTCATCATCAATGGCACCGAGCGGGTCATCGTGTCGCAGCTCCACCGGTCGCCGGGTGTCTTCTTCACCCTCGAGGGTCCCAACGACTACCTCGCGAAGGTCGTACCCTATCGCGGCTCGTGGATCGAGTTTGAGTACGACAACAAGCAGATCCTCTGGGTTCGTATCGATCGCAAGCGGCGTTTGCCGGGAACGGTGTTTCTGCGCGCGCTGAGCCCCGAGTTGGAGAGCAACTCTCAGATCCTCCGTGGTTTCCACACCGTTTTTGATGCCCGACTCGGCACCAAGAAGACCTCGGCGACGCTTCATCTCGATTCGCGCATTCTGGACATCGAAGATGAACGCCAGAAAGCTCTCCGATTCCGCAAGGTTGCGGAGCCGACGCTTTTTGCCGGGCTCTCGCTCGACAAGGCGATGCACAAGCGCCTCGAGAAAGCCACGATTGCCAAGCCGACCAAGGTTGCGGTCAGTCGTGAGGACCTGATTGGGGCAATTGTGGTCGATGACCTGATCGATCAGGAGACCGGTGAGGTCATCGTGCCCGCCAACGCGAGGGTCACGGATGACGTTTTGGCGCAGGCGGATGAGGCAGGCATCGACGTTATCAGCGTTGCATTTCCGGATTGGGATCCGGTCGGCGAGATTCTCCACCAGACCCTAGAGAAAGACTCAACCACGTCACAGATGGGGGCAAGGATGGAGATCTACCGGCGCCAGCGCCCGGGAGACCCCCCCACCGAAGAATCCGCCACGACGCTCTTCAATGGTCTCTTTTTCGACGAGCGCAAGTACGACCTGTCCCGGGTCGGTCGCTTCAAATTCAACGCTAAACTCGGCCTCGCCAAGGAAGCTCAACAGCGGACCCTGGATGTCGACGACTTCATGCACCTGGTGACCTATCTCTTGAGGCTTCATCGGGACCTGGGCCGGGTCGACGACATCGACTCACTCGCGAACCGCCGTGTGCGGACAGTCGGCGAACTGTTGGAGAATCAATTCCGCATCGGGCTGGTGCGGATGGAGCGGGCGATCAAGGAAAAAATGTCCATCCATCCGGACATCGACTCGGCAATGCCGCGCGATCTGGTCAACTCCAAACCGGTGATGGCCTCGGTGGACGAATTCTTCGGGTCGTCGCAGCTGTCGCAGTTCATGGACCAGACGAACCCTCTATCGGAGGTTACCCACAAACGCCGGCTCTCGGCCCTCGGGCCCGGAGGCTTGTCGCGCGAGCGGGCTGGATTCGAGGTGCGAGACGTGCACTCGACCCACTACGGGCGAATCTGTCCGATTGAGACCCCCGAAGGCCCGAACATCGGCCTCATTTCTTCGCTCTCGTGCTACGCGCGACTGAACCCTATGGGTTATATCGAGTCGCCCTACAAGAAGGTGGAGAAATCCACCGTCCAGGAGCATGTCAGGATCACCCAGGTTGGGGACACCGGCTTCAAGCTCGGACAGGTGGTCTTGCGTAAGGACTTCGATGCCGCCAACGCCACGGTGCGACGCTCACGGACCAAGAAGGTCCAAGCCTGGGGCGAACCCCATGCCTTCTACCTGGCAGCGTGGGAGGAGGAGAACCTCAACATCGCCCAGGCCAACGCGAGGGTCAACGCCAAGGGCAAACTGGTCGACGCCAAGGTCATCGCGCGCTCCGGCGGAGAGTTCCTGGTCCTCGATCGCGAGCAAGTGGATTTCATCGACGTGTCGCCGCGGCAGGTGGTGTCGGTGGCGGCCTCGCTGATTCCCTTTCTCGAGCACGACGACGCCAACCGCGCCCTCATGGGTTCGAATATGCAACGCCAGGCGGTTCCGCTGGTTCGGCCCGAGGCGCCGGTGGTCGGCACCGGGATGGAATCGGTGGTTGCCGAGGATTCCGGGGCGGTGGTGATCTGCCGGCGGTCCGGTGTCGTCGATAAGGTTGATTGCCAAAGGATCATTGTCCGGGTCGAAGACGAAGGCGAGGGCGAATTCGGGGCCGACATCTATCAGATGACCAAGTTCCGTCGCTCGAACCAAAACACCTCGATTAACCAGAAGCCTCTGGTCGAAGAGGGTCAGAAGGTGGTCAAGGGACAGGTCCTGGCCGATGGTCCCAACACTCAGAGCGGCGAGCTCGCGCTCGGCCACAACGTCCTGGTGGCGTTCATGCCGTGGCGTGGCTACAACTTCGAGGACGCGATCGTCGTCTCGCAGCGATTGGTCAAAGAAGACAAATACACCTCGATCCACATCGAGGAGTTTGAAACCTCGGCGCGTGACACCAAGCTGGGGCCGGAGGAGATCACCCGCGATATCCCGAACGTCTCCGAGTCGGCGCTCGCGCAACTCGACGAGGCGGGCATCATTCACATCGGAGCCCAGGTGAGACAGGGTTCGATCCTGGTCGGCAAGGTCACGCCCAAGGGCGAAACTCAGCTGACACCGGAGGAGAAGCTCCTTCGGGCTATCTTCGGTGAAAAGGCGGGTGATGTTCGAGACGCGTCACTGCGCTGCCCGCCGGGCATCGAGGGCGTAGTCGTGGGCGTACAGATCTTCGCCCGCAAAGGCGTTGACAAGGACTCCCGTCAGCTGGCGATCGAGAACCAGGAGATCGAGCGCATCCGAACGAACTCGGAAGACGAGAAGCGGATCATTCTCGAAGTTCGGGATTCAAAAATCGAACGGCTGCTCGTGGGCAAGGTGGTAGCGGAGGAGGTCGCCATTCGCAAGGGTGGCGAGGTCATGGTCGAAAGGAACAAGAAGATCTCTGCCGAGGCTCTGAGACGGCTCAAGGTCGCGCAGATCAAGAATTTGCCGCTCAAGAAAGCGTCTCTCCTCGACAAGGTCCGGTTGATCATTCGCCAGGCCGAATCACAGGTCGAAGTCCTCGACCAGATCAATCAGGAGCGGATCGAGCTCCTGCGGCAGGGTGACGATCTTCCCCCCGGCGTGATCAAGCAGGTCAAGGTGTTCATCGCCATGAAGCGCAAGCTTCAGGTCGGTGACAAGATGGCCGGTCGTCACGGGAACAAGGGCGTGATTTCACAGACGCTCGCCGAAGAGGACATGCCATTCCTGCCCGATGGGACGCCGGTCGAGATCATCCTCAATCCGCTCGGTGTGCCGTCCCGAATGAACGTCGGTCAGATTCTCGAGACCCATCTCGGCTGGGCCGGTCACGAGCTCGGAATGAGTTTCGCGACGCCGGTCTTCGAGGGCGCCAACGAGGGCGAGATCCGTGAAATGCTGGAAAAGGCCGGTCTGCCCGAGGACGGCAAAAGCCTCCTTTACGACGGCGTCACCGGCGAGCCGTTCGAGCAACGGGTGACGGTCGGCTACATCTACATGCTGAAGCTCAGTCACCTGGTCGACGACAAGATCCATGCCCGCTCGATCGGTCCCTACTCGCTCATTACCCAGCAGCCGTTGGGCGGCAAGGCCCAGTTCGGTGGCCAGCGGTTGGGCGAGATGGAGGTATGGGCGCTGGAGGCTTTCGGCGCTGCACACACGCTGCAGGAGCTCTTGACCGTCAAGTCGGACGATGTCGAGGGGCGGGCCAAGGTCTACGAGGCGATCGTCAAAGGGCAGGTGCCCGAGGAGCCGGGATTGCCGGAATCCTTCAACGTTTTGGTACGAGAGCTGCAGGCGCTCGGCCTCGATGTCGAGCTGCTGCAGCAGGACGACGAGTGAGAGGGGTGAAGACTATGGAGCGTTCAAGCCTGAGCGAGGTGCGCAGCTTCTTCGAAAAGCCCAAACCCCTCAATGATTTCAACGCAATCCGGTTGGGGTTGGCGAGTTCCGAGAAGATCCGCTCATGGTCGCACGGCGAGGTCATCAAGCCCGAGACCATCAACTACCGCACCTTCAAACCCGAGCGCGACGGTCTGTTCTGCGCCAAGATTTTTGGCCCAGTGACTGACTGGGAGTGTCTTTGCGGTAAGTACAAACGGATGAAGTACCGCGGCGTCGTTTGCGACAAATGCGGCGTCGAGGTTACGAAATCCAAAGTTCGCCGCGAACGCATGGGCCACATCGAGCTGGCGGCTCCGGTTTCCCACGTTTGGTTCTTCAAAGGACTACCCTCGCGCATCGGCCTCCTTTTGGACATGACCATGCGCGAGCTCGAGAGAGTGCTCTATTTCGAGGCCTACGTCGTCGTCGACCCGGGCGACACAGAGCTCGCGGACCAACAGGTTCTGAGCGAGGAAGAGTTCCGGCAGGCGAAGGAGGAGTACGGCGAGGCCTTCGTCGCGATGATGGGTGCGGAGGCGATCCGTACACATCTCGAACGCCTCGATCTCGACGAAATGGCGGCCGAGCTGCGCATGGTCATGCGCACCGAGACCGCGATAATGCGCCGGCAGAAGGCCGCCAAACGGCTCAAGCTGGTGGAGGCCCTCAGGCGCTCGGGCAACCGACCAGAGTGGATGATCCTCGAAGTCATTCCCGTGCTGCCACCGGAGCTGCGACCGCTGGTGCCGCTCGATGGCGGTCGTTTTGCGACCTCGGATCTCAACGATCTCTACCGGCGGGTCATCAATCGCAACAATCGGCTCAAAAAGCTGCTCGATCTGCGTGCGCCCGAGGTCATCGTCCGCAACGAAAAGCGGATGCTGCAGGAGGCGGTTGACGCCCTCTTTGACAATGGTCGCCGCGGCCGCGTCATCAAGGGCTCCAACAATCGGCCCCTCAAGTCGTTGTCCGATAACCTCAAGGGCAAACAGGGCAGGTTCCGCCAGAATCTGCTCGGCAAACGCGTCGACTACTCCGGGCGCTCGGTCATCGTGGTCGGCCCGGAGCTCAAGCTCTACCAGTGCGGTCTCCCCAAGAAGATGGCCCTCGAGCTCTTCAAACCTTTCGTTTACCAGGAGCTCGAGAAGCGCGAGCTCGCGACAACTATCAAGATGGCCAAGGAGCTCGTCGAGCTCCAGACACCAGACGTGTGGGATGCTCTCGAAACCGTGATCAAGGAGCACCCGGTGCTCCTGAACCGCGCGCCGACCCTTCACCGGCTCGGCATCCAGGCCTTTGAGCCGGTGCTGGTCGAGGGCAAGGCGATCAAGATCCACCCCCTTGTCTGTGCGGCCTATAACGCCGATTTCGACGGCGATCAGATGGCGGTTCACGTGCCGCTCTCGCCGAAGGCGCAGCTCGAGGCCCACGTTCTCATGATGTCGGCCCGCAACATCCTGTCGCCGGCGAGCGGCCGGCCGCTGGCGGTGCCGTCGCAGGACATGGTAATCGGCGTCTACTATCTGACGACCGAAAACTACATGGCCAAGGGTGGCGGCAAAACATTCGCAACCTCAGAGGAGGTCTTCCTCGCGTACAGCGCGGGGGTCCTCGGCACTCAGGCGCCGATCCAGCTGCGATTCTCAGGCAGCTTGATCGATCTCATTGCTCAGGGAAGCAGCCAGGACATCCTCCACGCCGACATGATCGACGTCGAGAACATGCTCCTGGAGACCACCGTCGGCCGCGTTCTTTTCAACATGCAGTTGCCGGACGAGATGCCTTACATCAACGGACAGCTCCGCAGGAAGGGATTGCAGAATCTGGTCGCGTTCTCGTTCATGAAGATGGGCCATGAGCCCACCGTCGCCCTGCTCGACAACCTGAAGGAGATCGGGTTCGAATATGCCACCCGCTCCGGCCTCTCCCTGTCATCCGACGACATGGTGATCCCGGAGAGCAAGCAGAGACAGCTCGATGAGGCATACGGCGAGGTCGACAAGGTCGAGGACCAAAGGCGCAAGGGCCTGATCACCGCAGGTGAGCGGCACAACAAGATCGTCGATATCTGGCACCAGGTCACCGAGGATGTGGCCAAAGAGATGTTCAGCGAGATGTCGTCGCTGAACCAGGAGTCCGGCGAGTTCAACCCGATCTTCATGATGGCCGATTCCGGCGCCCGTGGATCCCGCGAGCAGGTACGTCAGCTCGCCGGCATGCGTGGCCTGATGGCGAAACCGTCGGGCGAGATCATGGAGACACCCATCACCGCGAACTTCCGCGAGGGGCTCTCGGTGCTGCAGTACTTCATCTCGACCCACGGCGCGCGCAAGGGCCTCGCCGACACGGCGCTCAAGACCGCCGATTCCGGCTATCTGACCCGGCGCTTGGTCGATGTGGCGCAGGATGTGATCGTCGTCGAGCACGACTGTGGCACCGAGAACGGCATTGAGGTAACGGCCATCACCGAAGGTGGCGAGATCCTCGAACAGCTGCGCGACCGCGTCGTCGGACGTGTCGCCGCGGAGGACATCTACGACCCCATCGAGGACACCCGGATCTGTCCGGTGAACACTGAAATCACGGAGAGCCTCGCCAGCCAGATCCAGGAGGCGGGCATCGAGCGGGTTCGCATTCGCTCGGCGCTGACCTGTGAAACCGAGCGCGGTGTCTGTCAGCTCTGCTATGGGCGGATGCTCGCCACCGGGCGCATGGTCGAGATCGGTGAAGCGGTGGGCATCATCGCCGCCCAGTCGATCGGAGAGCCGGGTACGCAGCTGACGATGCGGACCTTCCACTACGGCGGCACCGCCACCCGCGGCACCGAATCCTCGCGGCACGTTGCCAACCATCTGGGCAAGATCAAATTCCTCAACATCGCCGCAGTGGTCAACAATGTGGGCGAGGTCGTAGCGATCTCGCGGACCGGCAAGCTGGTCATCCTCGATGAGCGGCAACGCGAGAAGGAGCGCTATTCAGTGGCCTACGGCTCGCACCTGCTGGTCGAAGACGGGCAGGACGTCGAGCCGGGCACACCGCTGGTCGAGTGGGACCCCTTCACCTCATCGATCCTGACCGCTATCGCCGGCAAGGTGAAGTTCCACGACCTCGTCGAGGGTGAAAACGTCCGTGAGGAAATCGACAAGCTCACCGGCCACGCCCACAAGATCGTGATCGAACCTCTCGGATCGGGCAAGCGTATTCCGACCCTCGAGGTGATCAGCGCGGGCCGCGCCAAGAACAAGGAGACTCGTCGTTACCAGCTTCCGATCGGCTCGCATCTCGCGGTGGCCGAGGGCGGCAAGCTGGCTGCGGGCGATGTGCTCGCCAAAATCCCGCGCGAGATGTCCAAAACAAAGGACATCACCGGCGGTCTGCCGCGCGTTGTCGAGCTCTTCGAGGCCCGCAAGCCGAAGGATCCCGCGGTGGTGTCGGAGATCGACGGTCGCATCCGAATCACCGAGCCCGTGCGTGGCCAGCGCCGCATCGCGGTCGAGGGCGAAGGCGATGAGCATCGCGAGTACTCGATTCCGCGCTACGCTCACGTGTCGGTCCAAGAGGGTGAGTTCACACAGGCCGGAGATCCCCTCACCGAGGGCGCGGTCAATCCGCACGATATTCTTTCGATCCTTGGCGAAAAGGAGATGCAGCGGCATCTCGTGGACAAGATCCAGGAGGTTTATCGCTCGCAGGGCGTGGCGATCAACGACAAGCACATCGAGGTCATCGTTCGCCAGATGATGCGTTTCGTGAAGGTTGTCGACCCCGGTGACACGGACTTCCTCCTCGACCAGCAGATCCCGCGTTACCTCTTCCAACGAGAGAACGAGCGGGTGATCGAGGCCGGTGGTGAGCCCGCAACCGCGACCTCGCTCCTGCTCGGTATCACCAAAGCCTCGCTGGCCACCGAGAGCTTCATCTCGGCGGCCTCGTTCCAGGAAACGACCCGCGTACTGACCGAGGCCGCGGTCTCTGGAAAGGTAGATAACCTTCACGGGCTCAAGGAGAACGTGATCGTCGGTCGGCTGATCCCGGCGGGCACCGGCTCGCCTCGCTACCGCCGCACGATCATCGATCCGGTCCCCGAGGACGAAATGGAGCCGCGTGAGGAGCCGGACAATCTCTACCGCGAGATGACCGAGGCCGCGACCGCTCTCCTGGAGGCCAAACCCGACACCCCGGTCGCGGAGGCTGAAAAGTAAACTCTTTTGTTACAATCAATTCACTTTTGGCCGCCCCCGGGGCGGCCTTTTTTGACCCGTGCCCGTGTCCGTTTCCGTGACCGGATGGCCCGCCCGCCGCGATCTTCGATCGCGGCAACGCGTGTTCGGGCCTTGATGATCCGAGAGCAAGCTCTCGTCACATCTCGTCTCTCACCCGCTGCGCGCCTTCGGCGCGCGGGCGGGCCTGTCGACTACGATAAAACCTACGAAAGAACGATTCCAAAAGATTATTGAAGGAGATAGAGATGCCTCGTCGGAATCGCAGCTCACTACATACCCCGCCCCCTCCCCCCGCCCACCCACCCTCAGAAATTCACGTCGGCCACCCTCCACCCCGACCTCCCGTCGCGAATTCCTGAGAGAAGAGGGTGTTTAAAGTTAGGCGACAGAGTCACTTCCGCTTCTTGCGATTCCCGACAAATCATTGATTCTTGGTGATACCTTGGTGCCCTTGGTGTCTTTGTGGTTTTTAGGCGGGCGGGTGGGAATTCCGAAATCCGAACTCCGAATTCGAAGCCTCCCGCTGGCGAAGAAACGCGCTCCTGTGCCGGAAACGCCCTAGAACCGCTTGACAGAACGCGGCATCTCCAGTATTCTTCCGCGGCTCTGACTCACGGCCGGAGTACACAAATCGCGGAAACACCCAAGTGGTGTCTCCACTTGGACTTACGAACCCCGGATAGGGAGCGATCATGCCAACAGTCTCGCAGTTGGTCCGCCAGGGCCGCAAAACGGCGACCGAGAAAACCAAGAGTCCGGCGCTGCAGTCGTGCCCGCAGCGGCGGGGAGTCTGTACCCGTGTCTTCACGACCACGCCGAAGAAGCCGAACTCGGCCCTTCGAAAAGTAGCTCGTGTGCGACTCACCAATGGTATCGAGGTGACCGCCTATATCCCCGGAGAGGGCCACAACCTTCAGGAACACTCGCAGGTGATGATCCGCGGTGGCCGTGTCAAGGACCTCCCGGGCGTTCGCTACCACATCATCCGCGGCACCATGGACAGCCAGGGTGTCGAGGGCCGTCGTCAGAGGCGTTCGAAGTATGGCGCCAAGCGGCCGAAGAGCTAGAACGGGGGAAGCGCATGCCTCGACGAGCAACGATCGACAAACGAGTGGTCCTTCCGGATCCCGTTTACAACTCGCGTTTGGTGACCAAGTTCATCAACAACGTGACTGTGAGCGGGAAGAAGGCGGTTGCCGAGAAGATCTTTTACGGTGCGCTCGGTCTGATCGAGGAGCGCACCGGCGACGATCCCCTCAAGGTCTTCAAACGCGCGGTTGAGAACGCCAAGCCGCAGGTCGAAGTCAAATCACGCCGCGTGGGTGGCTCGACCTATCAGGTACCAATGGAAGTGCGCACGGACCGGCAGCAGGCGCTGGCAATTCGTTGGCTGATCGGTTTTTCCAAGTCCCGCCACGAGAAGACGATGATGCAGAAGCTGGCGGGCGAGTTTCTCGACGCCGCCTCGAACCGTGGTGGCACGATCAAAAGACGCGATGACACTCATCGCATGGCCGAGGCCAACAAGGCCTTCGCCCACTATCGCTGGTAGGTGAGTCAGAGACTGTAACGACAGTAGTTCGCAGGAGATCTTTGAAAAAATGCCCCGTGTCATACCCCTCGCTCAGGTCCGGAATATCGGCATTATGGCCCATATTGATGCCGGTAAGACGACGACTACCGAGCGTGTGCTCTTTTACACGGGTATCAATTACAAGATCGGTGAGGTCCACGACGGCACGGCAACCATGGATTGGATGCCGCAGGAGCAGGAGCGGGGCATCACCATCACTTCGGCTGCGACGACTTGTTTCTGGCGCGATCACCGCATCAACATTATCGATACTCCGGGCCACGTTGACTTCACCGCCGAGGTCGAGCGGAGCCTCCGAGTGCTTGACGGGGCGGTGGCGATCTTCTGTGCCGTCGGCGGGGTCGAGCCGCAGTCCGAGACGGTGTGGCGACAAGCCGATCGTTACCGGGTACCACGGGTCGCGTTCATCAACAAAATGGACCGTGTCGGCGCCAACTTCGCCGGTGTGACCGATCAGATCCGCAACAAGCTGATGGCCAATGCTGTGCCGGTGCAGATTCCTCTGGGTGCCGAGGAGGGCTTTGCCGGTGTGATCGACCTCGTTCGCCTCAAGACGTACCACTACCACGCTGAGACACTCGGCGCCGAGTACCACGAAGAAGAGATCCCCGAGGACTACCGTGCCGAGGTCGATGAGTACCGCGAGCATCTCTTCGAAGCGGTAGCGGAGACATCGGAGGAGCTTCTCGAACACTATCTTGCCGAAGGTTCGCTCAGCGAGGAGCAAATCATCCGAGGTCTGCGGATCGGCACCATCGGCGGCATGCTGGTGCCCGTGCTGTGTGGCTCGGCATTCAAAAACAAGGGTGTCCAGCCGTTGCTCGACGCGGTGGTCGACTACCTGCCGTCACCTCTCGATGTCCCGCCCATAGAGGGCTTTCTGCCCGAGGGCAGCAAGGGCAGCACCCTTCGCCGAGCCGACGATGAAGAGCCATTCGCGGCGCTCGTTTTCAAGATCATGACCGATTCCTTTGTCGGACGGCTGGCCTTCATTCGCATCTACTCGGGTCGACTCGCCACCGGCACATCGGTGATCAACGCGGCCACCGGCAAATCCGAGCGGATCGGCCGCCTGCTCAAGATGCACGCCAACAAGCGCGAGGAACTCTCCGAGGTCTTCGCGGGCGACATCTGTGCGGCGGTCGGGCTGCGAAACGCCGGTACGGGCGACACGCTCTGCGACCGCAAACATCCGATCGTGCTCGAGGCCATGCAGTTCCCGGAGCCGGTGATCGCGGTTGCTATCGAGCCCCGGACAACCGCCGACCAGGAGACTCTCTCGGGCGCCCTGGCCAAGCTTACGCAGGAGGACCCGACGTTTCGGGTATCGGTGGACGACGAGACCGGGCAGACGATCATCTCGGGGATGGGGGAGCTCCACCTCGAGATCATCGTTGATCGTTTGATGCGCGATTTCAAGATCGGCGCCAAGGTCGGCCGTCCGCAGGTCGCCTACCGTGAAGCCATCACCGAGGAGGCCACCGGCGAGGGCCGGTTCATTCGTCAGACCGGAGGCAAGGGCCAGTATGGTCACGCCAAAATCCGCATCTGGCCTTTGAACGATGGCACCGACTTCGTCTTCGTGGACGAGATCAAAAAGGGAGTGATCCCACGCGAGTTCATCCGCCCGGTTGAGATAGGGATCCGTGAAGCTATGGATCGCGGCATACTCGCCGGCTACCCCTTGATGGGCGTTGGCGCGGCCCTTTACGACGGTTCGTACCACGAGGTGGACTCAACGGAGCTCGCTTTCAAGGTCGCCGGTTCCATGGCTCTGATGGATGCCGCCAAGAGCGCCGGTCCGGTTCTCATGGAGCCGGTGATGCAGGTCGAGGCGGTGACACCCGAGGAGTACCTCGGCGATGTGATTGGCGACCTCAACCGTCGCCGCGGTCGGGTCACGAGCATGGAGTCGCGGGCCGGGTATCAGGTCGCGACCGTGCACGTTCCTCTTTCCGAGATGTTCGGCTACGCCACTGATCTGCGATCGCAGACTCAGGGGCGGGCCACGTACAGCATGCAGTTCGATCATTACGACGAGGTTCCCCAACAGCAGGCCGATGCAATCGTCGCGCGCGCCACGGGAATGACGGCGTAGGGAGGCAGTAATGGCCAAGGAGAAGTTCGAGCGGACGAAGCCGCACGTCAATA
>CAYRFI010000102.1:0-15332 GCA_964423595.1 uncultured Thermoanaerobaculia bacterium
TGACGCGATCCTCCTGCTTGAAGGCGGCGTCGTGCTCCTCATCGACCACGATCATACCGAGGTTTTCGAACGGCGCGAAGAGGGCGGAGCGCGGGCCGACAACGATCTTCGCCCGACCCTCACGAATCCGACGCCACTCTCGCCAACGATCACTCTCGGACAGGGCGGAGTGGAGAACGGCGGTCTGCGACCCGAATCGCCGCTCGACCGCGCCCGAGGCGGCGGGCGTGAGACCGATCTCCGGCACCAGCACGAGACCACCCCGGCCGCGCGCCACGACCTCTTCGAGGCACCGAAGATAGACCTCGGTCTTGCCCGACCCGGTGACGCCCTCGAGGAGGAAGGGCGCGTATTTCTGCTCGGCGAGGGCCGCCCCGACCGCGTCGACCACCTCCTTTTGTTCGTCGGTCAAGACGTGCCGGTCGCCTTCAGGCTTGAGGACCCAGCGCGGGCGGCGCGGCGCCGGCTGTTTGAAACTCTGCAACAAGCCCGCGGCGTCCATCGCACGCAGCGTCGAAAGCGAGCAGCCGACCTCCGCACAGACCTCGGCGGCGAGAGCGGGGCGACCCTGCTCGGCCAGCCACTCGAGGACCTCGCGGCGCCGTGGAGCTCGTTTGCATTGCTCCAGGAGCCGCTCGACCGGAACGTCCGGCAGCTGCACGGCGGCCACTTCGGCGTCAGGAGACCGATCCCTGCGGCTCCTGCTGATGGTGGCGAGACCGGCCTCCACCAGCGCGTCGAGTGGTCCGCGGCCGGCGGCACCGGCGCGTGCGAGCAGGGTCGGGACGCGGAGCGTGGTCGCAGCCTGAAGTGCCGAGAGGACCGCACGCCTCGCGCCGGGGAGCGATTCGGAATCTGTGGCGGCGCCCGCAGGGGTCAGGCGCGCAACCTCACCGTCGGCCCGCAGCAATCCGGCCGGGAGAATGGTGGCGAGGGTGTCACCCAATGGGCAACGGTAATAGGAGGCCACGAAGTCCGCGAGGTAGAACAGGTGCGGCGGCAGCAGGGGCTCAGGGTCGATGACCTCGATCAACGACCGGATGGTTTCGGGATCGAGTTCAGTGGTGTCACCGATCTCGACTACGACTCCAGTCACCGTTTTCTTCCGCAACGGCACCCGTACCCTGACGCCGGGAACGGTGAATCTTTCCAGCTCAGCGGGTACCGAGTAGGTGAGAGCGTTCGGAGCGCTCTTCGGGATGGCGACTTTGGCGTACACGGGGACATGGTAACGCGGAGAAGTCGGCGGGGTGGCTGAAGAGTTGAGTTTTGAGTTTTACCGAGACTTCCTTTTGTTGGGGCGTCAGTAGCTCAAAACTCAAAACTGAAAACTAGAAACTTGGGTGGTAGGCTGGGGAGGATGGGTGCGAAACGAGTCCACGGCGACATCGAAGGCAAACGCCTCAACGCGCAGCAGCAGGTCATCGATCTGGTCCGTCGGATTCCCCGTGGCCGCGTCATGACCTACGGCCAGATCTCCGAGGTGATGGCCGGTCGGCTGTCACCGCGCGCGGTTGGTTGGATGATGCACCGCTGCCCGGAGAGCACACCGTGGCAGCGAGTGGTCAACGCCTCCGGCGGTTGCTCCACCGACCGGTTGCCAGATTTCCCCAAGGGTCTCCAGCGATCACTTCTCGAGGAGGAGGGGGTGGAGTTCCGTGCCAATGGCACCCTGGACCTCGAGGTCTACCGTTGGTGGCCGGAGCGGAGGGCAGGTGGCTGACGCGAAACCCAGCCTGTCGGCGCCAGTGGTCGGCCGCGTCGTCGGTCCGCTCGTGTTTCTGATCCTGATGTTGACCTCCGGCGGCGACCTCTCGATCTCGGGCAAGCGCGTGGTCGCGGTGGTGCTGTGGATGGCGGTGTGGTGGGTGACCGAGGCCGCACCGCTGGCGGTGACGGCGATGCTGCCGTTGGTGATGTTTCCCCTGCTCGGCGTTCGCGGGGTCCGTGAGGTGGCGCCTAACTACTCCGACCAGATGATCTTCCTCTTCCTGGGCGGCTTCATTCTCGCCCTGGCGGTCGAGCGTTCGGGACTTCACCGCAGATTTGCCCTCGCGATCCTCGACACCGTCGGCGCCTCGCCGCGGCGGCTGGTATGGGGCTTCTTGATCGCCACCGCCTTGCTCTCGATGTGGCTCTCGAACACCGCCACCACGCTGATGATGCTGCCCATCGCTGCCGGTGTGGCGTCGCGGCTGGAAAGCACGAAGGCGCCGATCCGGCTGATGCTGGCGGTGGCCTACGGTGCCTCGATCGGCGGTATCGGAACCCTTGTCGGCACGCCTCCGAACCTGGTGCTGGCTGGGATGGCGCCGAGCCTTGTTCCCGGCCTTCAGCCTTTGACCTTTGGCGGCTGGATGCTCTTCGGTGTGCCGTTTGTCTTCCTCTTTGTGCCGGTGGTCGGCCTGCAGCTCGGGCGCGGCCTTTCTGGGGGAGGCGGACACGACCCCGCGCTTGCGGCCGAGCGCGCCGAGCTCGGGTCGATGTCCCCGTTCGAGAAACGGGTCGCGTTGCTCTTCGGTGTCACCGCCTTTGCGTGGGTGACGCGCGCGGGCCTCGATTTCGGATTCGTTTCGATCCCCGGCTGGAGCACGGTGCTCGAGGGCTGGGGCGTAATTCCGGACGCGAAACTCATCACCGACGCGGTGCCGGCGATTGCGGCGGCGGTGCTCGCAACCCTGCTGCCGTCGGGGGCGGGCAAAGGCCGTCGCATGTTGGCCTGGGAAGAAATACGGCGGGGCGTGCCGTGGGGTGTGCTGCTGCTCTTCGGTGGTGGTTTCGCCATTGCCGACAGCGTCCGTGCAGCGGGGGTCGACCAGTGGCTCGCAACAAGATTGCAGGACCTCTCGGTGTTGCCGCTGCCGCTGGTGGTGTTGAGCATCTGCGCGATCACCACCAGCGCCACCGAGCTCACCTCCAACACCGCCACCGCGACCCTGTTGATGCCGGTCATGGCGGCGCTGGCGAGCGTGCTCGGCGTCCATCCCTACCTCTTGATGGTGCCGGCCACGGTGTCGGCCTCCTGCGCCTTCATGTTGCCGGTGGCGACGCCCCCCAACGCCATCGTCATCGGCTCGGGAATGGTGTCCGCACGTGACTTCTTCCGAGAGGGCATCTGGCTCAACCTCGTTGGCGCAATACTCTCGACGCTGGTGGTGCTCACCCTTGGCCGATTGGTCCTGCCGCTGTAGGACAAACGTGTAAAGAGTTAAGAGTAAAGAGTTAAGGGTGAAGCCGTTCCAATTCCCTGTGGGGGTGGGTGGGCTTAACCCTTGACTCTTGACCCTTGACTCGCAAAGAGTGTTGCGTGGAACGACCTGGGCGTTTCTGGTGCCAATTCGTTTGATCACGATTTGTCGTACAGCTTCATTGGGCGCAGCCGCTCGATGAGGCCGAGCTCGCGACACCGCTGCCAGAAGAGCTCGATCGCCGCCAACTCGCGCGATCCGATGTCGTAGCGCAGGATGTCGCCCAGATACTCAGCCGCGAGCTTTTCTGGCCAGCCCGAGGCCTCGGCGTGGGTTCCCGCGATTTCGGCAACGCGGTTGTGGTTGAGTTCGCGGTAGCGACTCAGAATGTCGGGTAGATTGCCGAGATTGCTTTCGGCTCGTGCCATCCAACACGCAAAAACGAATGGCAGACCGGTCATCCCGCGCCACGCCTCTCCGAGATCGAGCTGATAGGGATAGAGCGCCGGGTCCGGCTGGTTGCGGACCACCTTGTCGCCGATCAGGAGCACGGTTTCAGGAGGGGCTTCCGAGCCGTTGACATTTGTGGACTCGAGAGTCTTGACCTCCGGCATTCGTCCATAGAGCTCGTCAAAGATAACCGCCAGCAGTGCCACCGAGGTGTGGCTGTCGCCATCAGTATGGACATGCGTCACCTCGGCCATCGGCATTCGGCTGAAGATTCTGACGGTGAGTGTGCAGCCGTCACAACCGATGGCGCCGACGGGCACGATGACGAGCTTGATTGGTGACAGCTGGAAATCAATCACCGGGCACAATGCGACCGCCGCGCGGTCCTCGGTCAATGTCTCCAGAAGCCGGCTCGGCACGTCGGTGATCAGATGGACTCCAGGCTCTGCTTCGATCTCCTCGATGAGAGGCCTCGCGTTGAGGAAGCTGACCGCGGCGACCGTGAACTCGGACGGCAACTGGGTTCCTTCAGCTCAGGGGATCGTGGGGCATCGTCCCGCGACGGCTCCGGAGGTAGGCGAAAGGTGTGGCGTAGAGGAAGTTCGACACTCGCGAGGTGTAGACATCGGCTGAGCCTTCGATCTGACGGGCGAGGTGGCTTTTGTCGTTGCCGGCGCGCAGCAACGCGCCCCAGCTCGGGTTTTCGAGCTCGGCGGCCTCGCGCGCCAGCGGCGTAATGCGCTCGTCGAGATCCAGGGTCTGGGATCGCAAACGGCCGATCTCCGCCTCGAGCTCATCGACCGAAGCATCCGGTTGCTCACCGTAGCCCCGGTTGAGCCGCTGCAATGCCAGCCGGATGCGGCTGTGGGCGGTCTCGAGCTTGACCTTCTCCGCCATCATGGCGACGAGCTGCTTTTCGGTGTCCCGGAATCCCTCAACCGCGGCCAGCTCCTCTTCAAGCTCGCGCAGAATCAGTGCGGTGCGCCAGCGGAGTCTCGACTTGGACATCTTGACATCGGCGAAGATGTGGTCGCCGACATAGAGAATTGCCGCCCCGGAAAGTCCCAGATACTCCTCCACCTTGGTCGCATCGCCGCCGAGGTAGGCGCCGGGTCCCGGGATCGGCCCGGCCACCGGCTGCAAGAGCCCGGATTCTTCGTCTGCGATCGAAAAAATGGGCAGGTTGTAGCTGAAGAATCCCGGTTTACGGGCGCCGACGATGACTAGCTCGAAGAGGTCGCGCCAAGTGCGGCCCGGGGGCAGGTACCGGTCGTAGGCGTAGGACATGATTCTCTGGGCGTAGGTCCACTCCGAGTTCGAGATCACCATCAGACGCTTGCCCGCCTGGAGCTGGTCCAGAAGCGCCTGCGGCGCCTGCGGGTCGAGGACAATATACGGCTCCGGATCGGCCATGATGTCGGCCTTGATCGAGCCCTCGATATGGGTCATGTCCAGCCGCGTGCTGACCCGCCGGAAGAGATCCTGGTAACCGTGAACCTCGGAGAGAAGGTGTTCGTCGAAAAGGTCGACGAGTTGGGCATAGAAACAGCTTGCGGAGAGTGAAAAAAGCGTGTTGAGAAAGACGAAACGAGGCTCCGAAAGGTCGACCGGAGTGTGGCGATACACGTCTCGCTGATCCTCGAAGCTCATCAGCCGGGTGCCATGCGCGGCGCGCATCACGTAGCCGAATCGGTTGGCCTTGACGATGTTGCCGAGATCGGTGTCGATCACCAACCCGCGGATCACCAGGCTCGCATCGAACTCGAGGTCCTCGATCGGCCAACCGTCGGCGACGAAGAGTTCCTTGAGCCGGTCGTAGACCCGTTGTTCCCAGACATCGGCCCGGTAGTGGACCAGGGTGTAGTCCATGTCGTAGCCAATCGCCCGGATCGTCCGCAGATTGAGGGTGCGGTTCGAGTAGATCTGCCGCCCGGGCGGCACCTGTTCGAGACCCAGTGTCGATTCCATCATCGCGGAGAGTGTAGCAGCCATTTATTTGGCCCGCGGGCTCATACCCGCGGGCCAAATAAAAAAGCAAGCCCGCGAGCGGGCTTGGGAAGGAGGAGATTGTCCGGTGCGTCCAATATCAATGTAAATCCGGGGCGCTCACTGCGCCGTGAGCGCCGTCACATATTCCCGTTCCTGGCCCGAATCTCCTTTGGGTCGTCAAGCCCCAAGCCCAAAGCACCAAGCCCCAAGCCCTGGGTGGGCGGGCGTAATTCCGAAATCCGAATTCTGAATTCCGAATTGGGTGGGTGGGCGGCCCTACTCCTCCGGATTCACCACCCCGATATACGGCAGGGTCCGATACTTCTCTGCCCAGTCGAGACCGCAGCCGACAACCCAGGCGTCGGGGATCTCGAAACCGAGGTAGTCGATCTGAGCATAGACCTTTCGCCGATCGGGCTTGTGGACCAGCACGCAGGTCTTGAGCGATGCCGGCTGCCGCGCTGCCAGGGTGCGGATCAGGTAGGCGAGGGTGTAGCCGGTATCGACAATGTCCTCGACGATCAGGACGTGTTGGCCGGAGATGTTGCGGCGAAGATCCATGATCATCCGCACTGCGCCGTCGGTGTCGGTGGCGTCACCGTAGGTCGAGAGGGCCATGAAATCGACGCTGCGCGGGATCGTCAGGTGGCGAGCGAGGTCGGCCAGGAAGATGAACGAGCCCTTGAGGACCCCGACCAGGATCAGGTCATCAACATCGAGGTAGTCGGCCGATATCCGACGTGCGAGCTCCTCCACCTTGGCGTGGATCTGTTCCTCACTAATCAGCACCTCGGGCGTCTGTTCGGACATGACCCCTCCTTCAGAAGACCCTAGCAGCCTATCGCGGGCAAGCGCTCCGGTCCACAAAAGTCCAGATGCCAGATACCGGGTACCGGATACCGGATCACGGTGAACACCGAGATGGCGCACCTGCCATCCGGAATCTGGGATCTGGCATCCGGTTGGGTGGGTGGCCGGAAACATGAGAGGATAAACAGCGGTTACAGGAGCGTGGTGTTGAACGAGGCAAACGAAGAAAACCAGGACGCAACGGGACGGCCGGTGCTTCGGTTGCTCCGAGACTATGCGTGGCGGTACCGGTGGAGCTATCTTGCCGGCGCCGTCTTCCTGTGGATCACCAACTACCTTGCGGTCAGCATCCCGGGCCAGATCGGCCACGCCATTGACGCCCTGCGTGCGGACCAGCCGTTGGGCCGCTACGTCGCCGCCATAGCCGCCATGGGGTTGACGGTCATCGTCGTCCGCACGCTGTCTCGGATCCTGATCTTCAACCCCGCGCGGGACCTCGAGTACCACCTGCGGAAGGAACTGTTCGCACATTTGTTGCGGCTGCAGCCGTCCTTCTACGTCACCCGCAAACGGGGAGATATCGTCAGTCGCGCCGCCAACGACATCACCTGGGTGCGGACCCTGGTGGGATTCGGCGGCTTGCAGATCGTCAATGTGACGTTGGCGGTGGTGCTCACCGGCTGGAAGATGCTGTCGCTGTCCCCTCGATTGACGATGATGGTCCTGCTCCCGATCCTGATTGGTGTGGGCCTCGTGCAGTCGGGAATTCGACGCCTCTTTGTGCTCGCCCGGCGCAGCCAGGAGCAGCTCGGTGAGATCTCGGAGCACGTCCTCGGCAGCCTGCAGGGGATGGCGGCGATCCAGGGGTTCGTGGCCGAAGATGCGTTCATCGAGCGTTTCGAAACACGCAACCTCGAATGGCTGCGAACCGGCATGCGGCTCGCGTTGATTCGCTCGATCGCATTGCCGCTGCTGGTGCTCGCCGGCGGAGTCGCCATGTTCGCCCTGATCGCGATCGGCGGACCCATGGTCCTCGGCGGCACGCTGACCGTCGGCGAGCTGGCGGCGTTTACCGCCCTCTTGACGGTCTTCCTGCCGCCGCTTCGGTCCATGGGCTGGATGATGTCCGTGATTCAACGCGGTCGTGCCGCCCTCGAGCGCATCTTCGAGCTCATGGACGCTCCCATCGAGCGGCCGGAGGGGACTGTTGGCAAGGTGCCTCGGGCCGGGCGCGGGCCGGCCATCGAAATGCGTGATCTTCGGTTCGCGTACCCCGACGAACCGCAGCGTCTCGTGCTGGACGGTTTGACCGCGACCATCGCCGCCGGCTCGGTGGTGGGTCTGTTCGGGCGCACCGGCAGCGGCAAGAGCACCTTGCTGCGACTGCTGGCGCGGCTCTACAACCCACCCAGCCGATCGATATTCGTTGACGGTGACGACCTCATTTCGCTGGATCTCGAAAGCTGGCGGCAGCGCCTTGCAGTGGTCCCGCAGCGACCGTTTCTGTTCTCCGACGCCGTCGAGGCAAATGTGGCGTTGGCGGCTGACCCGGAACGAGATCGAGTGCTGCGAGCGACGGAGATGGCGGCGTTGGGTTCGGATCTGGAAGCGCTTCCGGACGGGTTGGAGACCGTGGTCGGCGAGCGCGGCATCATGCTCTCCGGCGGCCAGCGTCAGCGCGTGGCGCTCGCGCGCGGCCTTTACCGTGGTGGCGATCTTCTGATCCTCGACGACGTCCTGTCCGCGGTCGACCACCACACCGAGGCACAGCTCGTCGAGACCGTCGCCGGTCTCACGCGCCGAACCGAGGCGCCGACCGTGCTGATCGCCAGCCATCGCCTGTCGGCTTTGCGCCACTGCGACACCGTGCTCGTGCTCGACGGCGGGCGCCTGGTCGACAGCGGCCCGCATAAAGAACTCCTCCAGCGGCCCGGGATCTACCGCGACACCTGGCTCGTGCAGAGCCAGCGCGCGGCGGCCGAAGACGAGGTGGCGTCGTGACGGAACGTTCGCTGCTTCGCCGACTGTGGCCCTATGTTCGGCCCGACGCGTGGGCCTTCGCGTTGGCCCTGGTGCTGACCCCGGTCACCGTGGGCCTCAGCCTCGTCCAGCCCTGGATTCTGAAGAAGGTCATCGACGAGCATCTGGTGCCGGGTATGGCTGACGGTCTGATGCAGCTCGCCCTCCTGTACCTGGCTTCGGTGATCGTGGGCTACGTTCTCGAGGGCGGCTACGTGATGTCGCTCGCGTGGGGCGGCCAGCGCTCGATCGTCCGTCTGCGCTCCGGTATCTATCGCAAGATTCTCGGACTCAGCCAGCGCTACCTCGACCGGCAGCCGGCGGGGAAGCTGTTGACACGCGCCACTTCGGATGTGGATGCCCTCGGAGAGGCGCTTTCGTCCGGCCTCATCAACATCAACCTCGACCTTTTGATGATCGCCGGCACCCTGATCGCCATGTTCCTGCTCGACGCCAGCCTGACCCTGGTGTTGCTGCTGCTGGCACCGCCCATTCTCGCGGTTCTCGAGTTCATCCGCCGCCGACTGCGGGCGCTGTACCTCGAGGTGCGCGAGGCGCTGGCATCGGTCAACGCATTTCTCGCGGAGCGCATCGATGGCGTTGAGGTCGTTCAGCTCTTCGGCAACGAGGCCCATTCCGAGGAGCTCTTCAACCTCCGCAACGAGCGCTT
This sequence comes from uncultured Thermoanaerobaculia bacterium, assembly GCA_964423595.1. Lineage (GTDB taxonomy): Bacteria > Acidobacteriota > Thermoanaerobaculia > Thermoanaerobaculales > Sulfomarinibacteraceae > Sulfomarinibacter. The sequence goes on from CAYRFI010000102.1 coordinate 9,127, forward strand.
CCGGCGCGCCACGACGCGTTCGAACGTCTATGACTCGTTCATGTATGCCCTGGTGGACGGCACCGCCTCCATCTGTGTCGCGGTCATGCTCTGGTACGGCTCGGGGCTGGCGTCGCGGATGGGCCTCCTGCCGGTGGCGCTGTCGGAGCCGGTGAGTGCGGGACTGCTGGTCGCGTTCATCGAGTATCTTGACCGGCTGTTCCGGCCCCTGCGTGAGCTTTCATCACTGGTTGCGGTGCTCCAGCGCGGGGCCGCCGCGGTCGAAAAGATTCTGTCCCTTCTTGACGTTGAAGAAACGGTGTCGACCGACGGGGAGCGTATCGCCGAAGTCAAGGGCGAGCTCGTCATGCGGAACGTCTGCTTCCGCTATCGGCCCGACGCCCATGACGCGTTGTGCGGAATCGACCTCGAGGTGCATCCGGGCGAGGTGGTGGCGGTGGTGGGTGCGACGGGCTCCGGCAAGACCACTTTGACGAGGCTCCTCGACACCTCCTACACCGGCTACCGCGGCAGCATTACTCTCGACGGCACCGAGCTCTCCGACCTGCGATCAGAAGATGTGCGGCGTCACATCGCCGGAGTACGCCAGGACCCGCAGCTCTTTTCGGAGGCAGTCCGCTTCAATATCGATCTCGGCAATCCTGACATCAGCAAAGAGGAATGTGAGGCGGCGGCCTTATTGGTCCACGCCGACAGGGTGGTTGATCGTGTGGGCTGGGACCACGTTTTGCGGGAGAGGGGCGCCGACCTCTCGGTGGGGGAGGGCCAGCTCCTGACCTTTGCTCGGGCGATGGCACATCACCTATCAGTGGTTGTCCTGGACGAGGCCACGGCCTCGATCGACTCCCTCACCGAACAGCTCATCCAGGACGCTCTCGGGAAGATCTTCGAACGCAAGACAGTGATCGTGATCGCTCACCGGCTGTCGACAGTCGAGCGGGCGGATCGCATCGTGGTCATGGATGGTGGGCGGATCATCGAGCAGGGCACCCACAACGAGCTCCTCGCCGCCGACGGCGCCTATGCCCGCCTGGTCCGCGCCGGAGAAGAACTCCTCGTCGCCTGATTCCACCCGCCCTCCCAGGCAATTCGGCTATACGTTTTCACCCCCTACCCGACCACGGCTGTACGGCACAGGCTGGTGACAATGCCGAGGCTGGGCGCAGCCGTTTTGCCGTAAGGCCGGACAGCCGCGAGCGGAGGGGTGGGGATTCCCGTGTAGCCCCGGGCGGGCAGTTGGGTTACCATAAGTTCCCACTTCATACGAGGTGACAGATGTGACGTCTCAAGAAAGTCGAGATTCAGCGCGGGTCCCGGGAACGGGATCGGTGCGTCCAGTATGGAAGGAGGATTCGATGCGTAGTTTTCTTCGTACAGCGGGCCTGATCGTTGTCCTTTGCGCTGTGGCCGGTGTTGCGGCTGCCAACGAGTACTTCCCACAATCAGTGGCCTCGGGTGATCCTACCGCGAACAGCGTCGTGCTGTGGACACGGGCTGTGACGCCTGACGGCGGCATCCCGACGAGCGTGGATCTCGCAGTTGCCACGGACCAGGCGATGACCAATGTGGTGCTGAGCCGCGCGATCGACGTCGACGCGGAGTACGACGGCGCGGTCAAGGTCAAGGTCGACGGCTTGCTGCCGTACCATGACTATTACTACCAGTTCAGCTTTGGTGGCAATTCCTCACCGACCGGTCGCACCCGCACCGCGCCCGAGCCGGGATCTGACCAGCCGGTCCGATTCGCGGTCGTCTATTGCCAGGATTACATCGGTCGCTACTACAACGCTTACATGAAGATGCTGCTCGACCACGACGAGGACATCGACTTCGTGGTTCACCTCGGCGACTACGTCTACGAGACCACGGGTGACCCGTCGTTCCAGGACCCGGACAGCGAGCGCGGGATCGAGTTCGAGGACACCGAGGGGGCGATCCAGCTCGGCAGCGGCGAGAATACCTACTACGCGGCGGCCAGCCTTTCCAACTACCGCGACCTCTACCGCACCTACCGCTCAGACCCCATGTTGCAGCAGGTGCACGAGCGTTGGCCGATGCTCGTTATCTGGGACGACCACGAATATGCCAACGATGCCTGGGGCGCCACCGCCACCTACACCAACGGACGTCAGGATGAGTACAACGTCGAACGCAAGCAGAACTCCGAGCGGGCGTTCTACGAGTGGGTTCCCATCGATGCCGGGCTCAACCAGGACGGTGAGCTCGAAATCTCAGCCGCCGACCTCTACCCGAACGCGATGATCTACCGCGATCTGATCTACGGCTCGAACCTGCACCTGGTGCTGACCGATCTCCGCAGCTTCCGCCCCGACCACCTGATCCCTGAGGACGCCTTCCCCGGTGTGATCGCGGTCGATGAGCCGACTCTCGCGGCGATGGTCGGTGAGGCGTGGCCGGCGGTGCGGGGGAGCTTCGACCCCTACGTCGATATGGGTCTCCTCGGCAAGAGCCTGCCGATCTTCAAACAGACCGCCAGCCTCATCGCTGCCAACCTCTACATGATGGAGAACCCCGCCCTCGACTTCTTCACCGCGGTCCGTCTCGGCGAGGAGGCAATGTCGGGCAATGTCAGCGCCACCTTCGTCAACCTCCTTTACACCGGAGGGGGTCTGGCACCGCCGTTCTCGCCGGAAATGCTCGCGGTACTTCCGCGCGGCATTTCTTACCTGATCATGGGCAAGTCCGCGGTCTACTCGTCTTCCGGCTCGCGGACCCAGGTCATCAAGGACACATTCGACCTCTATGCCGCCGCCGGCTACCTGGCGTCCGCAGGAGCGACCCAGGAGGTCTACGGGCCCCAGCAGAATGCGTGGCTCCAGGGCACCCTGCTCGCCAGCCCGGCGACCTGGAAGGTGCTCGGCCACTCTTTCATGATGACCCCGATGGTGATCGACTTCACCAACCCATTGATTGCGGCCTTGCTTCCACCAGAGTTCCCGGACTTTCTGCGCACCAAGTTGATCGTCAACGCGGAGGACTTCAACGGCCTGCCTCAGAAGCGGATGGAGGTGCTGGGCCTGCTCGGCCTGGTGGACAATGCGGTCGTGATCTCGGGTGATATCCACGCCACTTTCGTCACCGATCACCAGAACGGCATCTACGAGCTCACCCCGCCCGCGATCTCCTCGTCGACCAACGGCGAGCTTGTCATGCGGGCGGTCGCATCGGACCCGATACTCGGTCAGATCCCGGGTATCGAAGAGATCCTCGAAAACTATGCGCTCCTGCTCCAGGTATCGGCGAGCAACCCCGCAGTCTCGCCCTCCAATATCCTTTACGCCAACACCTTTTCGCACGGATACGGCATCATCGACGTCACCGCCGACGCGCTCACCATCCTCATCCAGGAGATTTCCAGCGACGAAATCGGCACCAGCTACTACGACGATCCGGAGGCCCTCAACGACCTCTTCACTCCGATCATGTTTACTATCCGGGATGGGGTGCTGGCGCCTGGACCCTGAGCGCGTGCGGAGCACAACGCCTCCCTCGGAGGTGCCTGACTCCCACATTGTTGATGTCTTCATCGACAATGTGGCGTACCTGGCATCCTCTCGGGGAGCGCACTGTTTGAAAGCTCAGCAGTGATCGACCGCCCCATTGCCGTCCGACCCGGGGAGACCCTCGATGTCGCCCGGCTCGGGCCGCTCCTTCAAAACGCTCTCGGCCTCGAGGGCGAGATTGAGGTCCTCCAATACCCGTCAGGGTTCTCGAACCTCACCTACATGCTGCGCGTTGGCGATACCGAGATCGTGCTCCGTCGCCCGCCCTTCGGCAGCAAACCCAAGAGCGGCCACGACATGAAGCGGGAGCACGATGTCCTGGCCGCCCTCCACGGTTCCTTTCCCTACTGCCCGAAGCCGACGCTCTACTGTGACGACGAATCGATCATCGGCAGCCCCTTTTACGTCATGGAGCGGATCGAGGGCATCATCGTCAGACGCGACTTCCCGCCCGCACTGTCGCTCTCCCCCGACGGTGTCGGGGCCCTCTTCGACCGTCTGGTCGATGTCCACGTCGAGCTTCACTCGGTGGACTATCGGGCGGTCGGGCTCGAGGACTTCGGCAAGCCGGAGGGCTATGTCGAGCGCCAGGTTTCCGGGTGGTCCGATCGCTACCGGAGGGCGAGGACCCCCGACGTTCCCGCCTGCGAAGACATCATGGCGTGGCTCGAGAAGAACCGGCCCCCCGAAAGCGGCCCCGGTTGTATCGTCCACAACGACTTCCGCCTCGACAACGTTGTCCTCGATCCCGCGGACCCCTTGCGCATCGTCGGGGTCCTCGATTGGGAGATGGCCACCCTCGGAGACCCGCTGATGGACCTCGGGGCATCGCTCGCCTATTGGGTGGAGCGGGGCGATCCAACCGGCTTCCAGGCGATGCGGATGATGCCGACCAACGCCGATGGCGCACCTACGCGGGCTGAGGTGGTCGCCCGTTACGCGTCGAAGAGCGGTCTCGAGGTCGATGATTTCAGCTTCTATTACTGCTACGGCCTCTTCCGTCTCGCCGGGATCGTGCAGCAGATCTACTACCGCTTCTTCCACGGCCAGACCGAGGACCCGCGCTTCCGCAACCTCAGTCTCTGGGTCGGCGGCCTCGCCGCTGCGGCGCAGGCGGCGGCAGGGGGTGCCCGATGAATGACAACAACGGTTTTTCGTCGCTCTTTTCGATCCGCGGCAAGATTGCGCTCGTGACCGGCGGCTCGCGCGGAATCGGGCTGATGATTGCCCGCGGCTACGTCGAGGCCGGCGCCACCGTCTACATCAGTTCGCGCACCGCCGAGGTCTGCGACGCGGTGGCCGAGGAGTTGTCGGGAATCGGGAGCTGCGTCTCGCTGCCGCATGACCTGTCGACACTCGAGGGCGTGCAATCGCTGGTGGCAGACCTCACCAAACGCGAGGAGAAGCTCCACATCCTGGTCAACAACGCCGGCGCCGCCTGGGGCGAACCGATCGAGACCTTCCCGGAAAAGGGTTTCGACAAGATCACCGACCTCAATCTGAAGTCGCTCTTCTTCCTGACCCGCGACCTGCTGCCGATGCTGGAGAAGGCAGCAACTGTCGAGGACCCGGCGCGGGTCATCAACATCGGCTCGATCGACGGCCTCCGGGTGCCGTTCGTTCCGAACTACTCCTACGCCGCCGCCAAGGCGGCGGTCCACCATTTGACCCGGATGCTGGCGGTACATCTGGGTGGCCGGAAGATCACCGTCAACGCCGTCGCGCCCGGGTTCTTTCCCAGCAAGATGACCGAGTACCTGCTCGAGAACTACCGGGAAAAATTCGAAAAGGCCTGCCCTCTCGGCCGTATCGGAGAAGCGGCGGACATGGCAGGGATCGCCGTCTTCCTCGCCTCACGAGCTGCGTCCTACATCAACGGCGCGGTCATCCCGGTTGATGGAGGCCATAGTCTGAAGACGGAGGCGTGAATTTCCGTCCCGTCTCCGTGCCCGTTTCCGTCTCCGTGCCCGACGGTATCAGGGGGTGAGTGGGCCACGCGCTCGCCACAGAGTGAGCGCGCGCGCCACCTCCGCACCATCCTCGTGCCGCATCAACTGGTGGCGCACCTCGGATTCGTTTTCGCCGGCAACGAGCTGGCTGCGTGACAGCACGGTCTGTCCCCGGTGGCATTCGGAGAGGAAATGGATTTCGATCTCGGCAAGATTGTTGGTGTTCCAGACCTCGTCCGGAACGGCTTCGATGACCCACCCCACATAGCTGGTGTTGTTGACGTGCTCCGCGAGATCGAGATCGGAGCGGCGGACCGTGAAACCGAGCTCGTATTGGATGGGCTCCGGCTCGGCCAGCTCGCCGAATTTTCTCGGCTCGGGACCGAGCTCGTGCTCGTGCAACCGGTCGGTGACTCGAGCGGGCAGTCGCACGGGGCGACGGCGTTCGAGGTCGAGCACCAGCCATAGAGTCGACGCCGCACCAACTCGTTTCGCCGAAGGGTCGAGAATATCGAAGCGGCGCTCGGTGAAGAGGCGGCTGGCCGCCTCCGGCCAGGTTTCGATGACGATCGCCTCGTCCGCCGTCGGCCAGCGCACCATCTCGAGGTGGAGCCGGGACAGCACCCAGGCGACGCCGTCTTCGATCAAGGTCTCGACCGCGACACCGAGGATGGCAGCGTGAGCCGTCGCCGCCTCCTGCAAGTGCTGGCACAGGATGGGTGCCTGAAGCCTT
>CAYRFI010000103.1:0-13639 GCA_964423595.1 uncultured Thermoanaerobaculia bacterium
CGAAACAATCTGATTCCGCAGCCTCCCGTGCCGGCGATTTTGTGGTGCGGGCGTCTCGCCCGCTGTTTCCACAGCCATCGACGAAGTGCGGGCGGGACGCCCGCACCACAAACGGGCAAAATGTCTGCCGCCCTTGCACAACAGAATCGCGGGCGGGCGGTTGGGTGTTGCATCTTGGATCTTGTATCAGTGTGGGCGGACGAACAACATAAAAAAGCCCCTCCGCGAGGGAGGGGCTCGATTTGAATGACAGAGGTTTACCAGCCGCCGTCGTAACCGCCGCGGCCACCGCGACCGCCGCCGCGACCGCCGCCACCGCCACCGGACCGCTGCTTGGCCTGGGCCACGTCAACGCGGATGGTACGACCGTCGAGCTCGGTACCGTTCATGGCCGCAACGGCCTTGTCCGCCGCCTCGTCATCTTCGAAGGTGACAAAGCCGAAACCACGCGAGCGGCCGGTGTCGCGATCGCTGATCACAACCGCCTCGGTGATCTCGCCGTGGGCGCCGAACGCGTTGCGCAGGCCCTCGTCGTTCGTATCCCAGCTCAGACTTCCAACAAACAGTTTCTTCGACATAACTCTCTATTTCTCCCTGAGCGCTGCCTTCTAGGGCGCGCCCGCTTCGCAAATCGTGGTGAACACTGCGTCCACCCATACAGAAGCCGGCCCCGTTGGCCGGCAACAGACGCCGCAAGATATCAAATATCCTCATTTTATCCAAATATTTTCCAAAATTCTGAGCCAGAGTCTTTGTGGTGCAGGCGTCTCGCCTGCACCACAATCGGACGAGACGTAGGCTGCCCTTCACTTCTCCAGCGGCAGATCGAAGCAGCTGTTCATGCTCTCCGCATAGCGGAACTGAAAGGCGGCCTCTTCGATCTGCAAAGATCTCAATTCATCGCCTCGCGAGGATGACCCGATCTGCAACGCCGGGGTCTCGGACCGCTGACCCTTCTTCCACAACACGCTCGGGTTCGCGTTGACCGTGAAATCACCCTTGAAGTTGGTCTGGCTCTTCAGAAGTTTCCCATCGAGCATGCTGTAGAGAAATCCGGTTTCGTCGAAGTGCTTGCCAGAACCCGACTTCGGCACCGACAGCTCGAAGTAGACCTCGCCGCTCGCGTCCCTGGCGACCGTCGTGCAGTTGTTGCCCTCGGTCGAGATATCGATTTCTTCCACGATCTTCGGCAGCCCCCAGATCCTGGTGCCGCGGATCTGGTTCTCGAGCGAGGTCACGGGCATCGAGAACACGAAGTACCCCTTCCTTTTGAAATCCATCACGAGGGGCAGCAGCGGCGGGGCGTATCCGGCGCCCACCATGATCGGGATTGTCATTGCGATCTCGTTGTAGGGGGCGATGTTCATCACGTTCTTGTACTGGTAGCAGGAAAGGAGCACGACTGACCGGCCTCCGGGCATCTTGACCGGTTTCATCGAGGGGTGCGGCAAGATCGCCTCGGCCCGCCCGTAGTCACAGAGAAAGATCGCGATCGCGCACGTCACGTCGGCGTAGAACGTCGGGAACGAGTAGGTCTTCGAAAGGCCCTTCCCGAGCTCCAACGGAGTCGGTGCAGGTCGCACCTCGAATCGCTGGAAGAACGGATCGGTGAACGAAGCTGCGTTGTCGACCAGGCTGTCTTCGATGTGAGTGTTGGGCTTCATCGCGAGACCTCTCAGTTCGCGCGAATCTACCACGGCTGGGCGTGTCCCGGCGCGGTCCAGCGGGCGAAGCCGGACGGATGTCGGAATCTCGTGCGGCCGAGACGGCCGCACCACAACATCGGACGTATGAGCGTTGTGGTGCGGGCGTCCCGCCCGCACATTGGTTGGTTGGGCGGGTTTCCGATCCCGATTCCGATCCCGTTCCCGAACCCGACGGTGCAGGCGGACGCCGGCCATCGGCCGCCCGCTCATGACGCCGCGTCACCGCGGCCGCAGGCCGCGAGCAACTCCGCGGAGAATGATGAGCTCGCGATCCTCTCCGATTTAATCGAAGATCGCTACGCCCAGCGCCGTCGGGTCTCCGGACGAGTTATCGATCACCGTCCCGTACGCCCACACCTCGGCGCCGGCAGTGTTGACTTGCATCAGTGCGACCGCTGCGTCGGCGCGACCGATCCCCGCCTTCTTCAAGGCTTCGTTGGTCTGTTTCCACTCTCCGGGCGCGAGGCTGAAGGTGATTGGTTCTCCGATCACCCACCCGCCCGTGTCGCCGAAGATCACGGTGACCGTACAGCTCTTGCTGCCGGTGTTGATGACTCCGATGTTTGTCCTGAACTGAGGCGTCCTTCTCACCGGGCTGATGATGCCGAACTGTGAGCTTGTCATGGATACGGACGACGAGACCCCGGGAAGGGATTGACCGAACGTGCCGTCGACGCTCGAGTTGAACGTCCGCACCGCCATCAGAAGCCGCGAGTCGGACTCGATCGTAACCACACCCGATGATTTCCCACCGACATTGAACAGGTCGACCGGAGCATCCGTCCATTCGGCCAAACCATACGGTGGTATCACGACGTTTCGAACCACCCTGTTGTTACTTCCATACTGGTAGGTGAGGACGGCGGAAGCGTTTGTGTCCGAAACGTTGCATATGGAGAGGCTCGACTTCCACACGCTGTCGTTGGCGCCCGTCGTGTGCGCGATGACCGCATAGTAGGTGTTGTCACCGGACGAGGACGAGCCGCCGGTGCCGGATTGGCTGACCGTGAATGTCTTTCCCGCGATCGTGATGGTTCCGGTTCTCGAGCTGCTGCCCGAGTTGGTTCCGACGCTGTACGACACCGTCCCGTTGCCGCTGCCGCTCGATCCACCGCTGACCGTGATCCACGATTTGTTTGACGAAGCGCCCCACGAGCAACCGCCACCGCACGTGACGCTGACGGTGGCTGAACCTCCAGTTGCACTGTGCGATCGCGAGCTCGGTGAGATGGAATAGGTGCACGAGCTCGCCCCCGACTGGCTGATGGTGAAGCTCTTGTCGGCCACCGTGATCGAGCCGCTGCGATCGCTGGCATTGGACCTGGTGTCGACGGTGAATGAGACCGTACCGTTGCCGCTCCCGCTCGACCCGCCGGTGATGTGGATCCATCCCTGGGACGTGGTCGCACTCCAGCTGCAACCGGACTCCGCCGAGACGCTGAAGCTCCCCGAACCGCCGCCCGAACTGAAGGACTGTGAGGCGGGGGAGAGGGAGTACGTGCACGACGCGGGGGGCGAGCCGAGGTACAGGCGCCCATATCCATAGTCGTTGTCTTTCCCCGAGGTCCCCATGTCTTTGGCGTTGGATTCGAGGAACGATCGCACCTGGGAGTTCGTCCACGACGGGTGCGCCGACCACACGAGCGCGGCGGCGCCGGCGACATGAGGACACGCCGAAGAGGTGCCGTTGAATCCGCGCGACCCGTATGCCGTCGTCGACACATTTGCGTATCCGGAGATATCCGGTTTGACGGATCCGCCGCTGAGCCTTCCGCCCGGGCCGTTGGTCGGCCCGCGCGAGCTGTAGTACTCGAGCGTGTAGGGCGAGGTGGTATCCAACGCCGCCACGCTGATGGCGGACGCGGTATCTCCAGGGACCGACACGGAACCGTTCGCCACGTATGCACGGAGAGGCAGTGTTTCGGGGCGGACCATGAGCTCGATATCAACCGATGTCGGCCCGGAATAATGCTTGACCACGGCGCCGTAGTAACCGGCTTCGGTCGTCGTGAACGAGACGAATTCGATCGGCAGCTGGCCGGCACCGCCGTTTTGTAACTCATCGGAAACCGCCACCTGGTCCCACTGCTCGGTGCCCGCGTTCCACTTGTAGAGAAAGAGATCGAGGTCGGTCGTCGGAGCCGACCACTGGCTCCACACCAGCTGCACGGAAATCTCCTCATCGGCGGGGAACTCAAAAATAGTGGCCCCGTCCGAAGTGAGGTAGTTCACTTCGACGTCGCCGGAAAAATTCAGGAATTCGTTGGCGTCGGGATCGTTCCACGCCCCCTGCCAGTGCCCGACGCGGTAATTACCGGCCGAGACCGACACGACGCCGCCGGCGGATGTGAAGCTGTTGATGGCGTTGGCGATCACGCCGGTTCCATCACCGGGGCCCCAGATCAACGCCCCCAGGGAAATCGAAATAACATCGATGCCCTGGTTCTTTGCGGTCGCGATCGCCTCTGCAACCTGAACGTCCGTGAGCGCAACGTACAGGTGCATCTGATCCGCATCCGGAACTATGTCGTGGACGATCTCGGCACAGGCGGTGCCGTGAGCTTCGTTCTCCATCCCCTCTCCCGAAAAGTCGGCGTAGAACACGCGCGAATTCACCGGCAGATCCGAGCCGAAGAGGCCGGTGTAACCTTGGAATCCGACATCGATGATCGCGACCTTGAGTCCTTCGCCGGTGAACCCAGCGCTGTGCCACGCCGACGCGTTCATCGCCGCCATACCTTCGGTCTGGTAGGTGCCCGCCTTCGTCATGAAAGACGGTTCGGGCGCGGGACCGGGTTGGTAATACGTCGGCTTCCGTACGAAGAGAACCCGCTCGTCGGTGTCGATGGACGTCAGCAGATCGACCGGAACAAACGCTTCCACCAGGTTCCCTGCCGATATCACGCCGGTGGCCCCGGACTGGACGAGCCACTCATTGATTTCGGCCGTCGAGCCTTCGGCGGTCACCAGAACCACCTGTATCTGGTCCACTCTGGTTCTGTATCCGAGGTCACGGGCCTTTTCGAACGGCGACCGGTTTTCCAGGATTGCGTTGAGTCCCGAGTCCAACGCCGGATGCAGTGGCGCTTCCTTGACCGCATACTCCTTGGTGATCGCGCAGGCTGATGCATCGACACTGGGCGCGGTACGTCCTTCTCCGGCACCGACTCCTCCGGCGACGAGTAGACACACGCATACACACACCCACAGTGAGCTTCTACGGATCATCGGTTCCTCCAATGGAATGAATTGACTGGGCTGAGGTCTTTTGGTGGGTCCCAGAGAAATGTCTTCAACAAGCCCTCCGCCGCGCCGATAACGCAAGGCCTGTGCCAGAGATTGTTCAGATTCTGAGATCAGAGGACGGATTTCAGTGCATCGTTTCGAGACATTTCCCTCGATAGGGTGTGGCGATCTTGGCCGTCAGCGCGAGCCTCGGCATGCGTGCCGCGGAGAAAACAGAGCAAGAAAAAACCCCTCCGCGAGGAGGGGTTCTGTTGTTTGTGATGGGGTGTTTACCAGCCGCCGCCGTAGCCGCCACGGCCACCGCCGCCGCCGCCACCATTGGAGCGCTGCTTCGCCTGGGCCACGTCCACCTTGATGGTGCGGCCGTCGAGCTCGGTCCCGTTGAGGGCTGCAACGGCCTTGTCGGCCGCCTCGTCCTCTTCAAAGGTGACGAAGCCAAAACCCCGCGAACGACCCGAGTCGCGATCGCTGATCACGATGGCTTCGCTGATTGCGCCGTGGGTACTGAACGCATTGCGCAGGCCCTCGTCGTTCGTATCCCAGCTCAAACTTCCAACAAACAGTTTCTTCGACATATCTCTCTATTATCTCCCTGGGCGCTGCCTTTCTGGGGTGCGCCCCTCTCGCAACCGTGGTGGACTCTGCGTCCACTGAAACAGAAGCCGGCCCCGTTGGCCGGCAACAGACGCATCACCATAACAGATATCTTCTTTTATTACAAACATTTTCTTTTGACGAGTCCCAAGCCGATTTCGTGGCGCGCGGACTGGACGTGGCCTGACGGAAACAAAGGGGAATACGGGAGGGTTGCGCGGTTCACGCGCCTTGACGCCGGGTATGACCATAGTTATACTCTGTCCATGAAAACCGCGATCTCGATCCCGGATGAAGTCTTTGATGCGGCCGACGACATGGCGAAGCGCCTCGGTATCAGCCGCAGCCGGCTCTATGCGACCGCGGTACGCGAGTTTCTCGATACGCATCGAAATCGAGGCGTGACGGAACGACTCGACCAAGTGTATGAGTATCAAGACTCGCGTCTCGACCTCCGGGTTGCTGAGGCCCAGACAGCCTCGCTCGACGACGAGGACTGGTAATGCAGCGAGGAGAGATCTGGTGGGCGAGCCTGCCGGCACCGAGGGGGTCCGGCCCAGGCCGACGCCGTCCCGTGTTGATCGTCCAATCCGATGCCTTCAATCTGAGCCGAATTCAGACAGTGGTTGCAGCGGTGATCACCTCCAATCTGGAGCTCGCGGCGGCCCCTGCCAACCTCCTCCTTCGCCGCAAAGACAGCGGTCTGCCGAAGGACTCGGTCGTCAACGTCTCGCAGCTGATTACCCTGGACAAGGCCTTCCTCACCGGGTGCGTGCGGGCCCTCCCAAAACGTCTCATCGCCACCCTGGATGAAGGGCTCCACCTCGTCCTGGCTCTCTGAGCGCCTCCCGAGGTCACCTCGTTGGGGTACGCAGCCTGTCACGGCGCAGCCTTTGGCGGAGCCGGATCTCGCCTACCGGGCGGGCGGAAGCACCTCCCTTTCCCCTATACTCGACACCTCAGGAGCGGCCCGCGCGACGATTGGCCGGCGGGCGCGCGAAGTGGAGGGGACATGTTGCTGCAAGACAGAATCGTGCTGGTGACCGGAGCGAGCCGCGGCATCGGCGCCGCCTCCGCCAAGCTGTTGGCCGCGCACGGCGCGGCGGTGGCGGTCAACTACCTGAAGAACGAGAAGGCGGCGAAGGCCGTCGTCGACGCCATCGAGGCCGAGGGCGGCCGCGCCCTTGCGGTCCAGGCCGACGTCCGCGATCGATCCGAGGTCGGGGCCATGGTCGGTCGGGTCTCGGACGAGCTCGGCTTCATCGACACCCTGGTCAACAACGCTGCCATCGAGTTCCCGGTCGTTCCCTTCATGGAGTACCCCTGGGAGGCCTTCCACGACAAGCTGGTCGGCGAGCTCAGCGCCGCCTTCTTCTGCTGCCGGGCGGTGGCGCCGGCGATGATCGAGCATGGGCGGGGCTGCATCATCGCCGTCTCGAGTGGCCTCTCGCGCCACGCGGGCCGCGGCTTCTGCGCCCACAGCACCGCCAAGTCGGGGCTTGACGCCTTCGTTCGCGCGCTCGCCCTCGAGCTCGGCCCGCACGGCATCCGCGTCAACACCGTGTCGCCCGGGCTGACCATCACCGACGCCACAGCGTTCCTGCCGCAGGAGACCAAGGACGCCTCGGCCCGCGCCACCCCGCTCCGCCGCAACGCCGAGCCCGAGGACATCGCCGGTGTCGTGCTCGCGATGGCCGCCGACACCACCGGCTTCGTCACCGGCGCCTACGTGCCGGTCGGCGGCGGCACCCTGATGCTGTGAGGGGAGGCACACCATGAAGAACTCACACCCGGTTCGCATGCGCATCATCGAGGTGAAAAAGAAGTGCCCCAACGGCCATCAGGTCGGTGACGAGTGGCTGGTCGAAGGCAAGACCCCCGGCGGCATCTGCATGGGCGCCTTCAGCTCCTGCCTGCCGTACCTGACGGCCCTGCGCTTCGGCGCCTCCTTCCCCTGGGAGAAACGCGAAGGCACCATCACCATCGGCTGCCCCGACCACATCAACCAGGTCGTGTGGAAGCTCGATCGTATTGACCAAGCCGCGACGGCCGAGGGGTAGCGGGTGCTGACACCCGACCTTTGTGGTGCACCATCTCGGCCGCACCAAAGATTCTTTTCTCGATGCCATTTGTGGGGCAGCCGTCTCGGCTGCCGGGTGGGTGGGCGGCCCTCCGTCTTGCATCTTGTATCTTGCATCCGGATGGGCGGGCGGCCGGTTCCCGTCCCCATTCCGGATCCCGATCCCGACAAGGGTTCGATCATGAGTTCGCGTGGCCCATCGCCGCGAGGTGTAGCGGTGGCGTCCGCGCTTGATAGGGCGAGCAAATCCTCTAACCTTGACACAGCGTACGGAATGACGTACGTTATGGATGGAGGCTAGCATGACCACGATCACCGTCACCGACGCCCGCTCCAAGCTGTACAAGCTGATGGATCAGGCGAACGAAGAAAGCGAACCCATCCTGATCACCGGCAGGCGCGGCAACGTCGTTCTCGTCTCCGAAGACGACTGGCGGGCGATCCAGGAAACCCTCCATCTGCTTTCGGTCCCAGGGATGCGGGAGTCGATCCGCAAAGGCATGGCGGAGCCCATCGATGGCTTGAGCGAGGAGCCCGGCTGGTGAGCCGTTGGCGGGTCGTCTTCACCAGACAGGCCCAGAAAGACGCGAAAAAGGTAGCCAGGGCGGGCCTCCGCGACAAAGTCCAGGAGCTTCTCGACATCATCGCAGAGGATCCCTTTCAGTCACCACCACAGTTTGAAAAGCTGGTCGGCGACCTCGCCGGCGCCTATTCGAGACGAATCAACATCCAAAACCGACTGGTGTACCAGGTTTTGAAGGAAGACCGCGCAGTAAAAGTCCTGCGAATGTGGACGCATTACGAGTGATGTTGTGCGGGCCCGGCAAGGAAGAAAGAATAACGCCTGGAGCGCGTGCAGCCGAGACGGCCGGACCACAAGATTCTTTTCTCGATGCTCTTTGTGGTGCGGGCGTCCCGCCCGCACATCTCGCCGTCGTGACGATGTCTTTCCCGGCCCGGGCTTGCCCCTTCGATTCACCCACGCGAACCGCTAAAGTACGCACATGACCCGGCGCCGGAAAAAGGGAACCGCCTGGCTGACCGCCAAGTCTGCCATCACCACCGCCGCAAAGACCCACCTCGGTGACGACGCAGAAATCGAGGTCGGGTGGGTGAAGAAAATCGGCGAGGGTCTTTACCGAGATGTCTACTCCGGACTGGTCGACGCGGTCACCGGCGACGGCAGAATCGAGCTGAACGCCGCCGCACTGCTGCCGCGCTGGGATGCCCCGCCAGAAACCGACGAAGGGGCGTGGAAGGAAGCCGCCCTCCTGCGGGAGCTCGGCGACCTGGAATTACCGTTCCGCATCCCCGGCTGGGCGGTGGCCGTCGAAGAAACTCGAAGGTCGATTCTCGTCCGCGATTGCCTCCGAGGTATACCGCTCGATGCGTTTCCCGAACGGCGCGAAGACATCGCGCCGTGGGAGGTGATCGGTCGGCTTGCCGCCGAGGTACACGCGACTCCCGCCGAAACGCTGAAGTCCCTGCTTCCCGCGCACCCCACCCGCCGCTCCCATGCGGAGGCCTGCCTCCGAGAGGTCGAAGAGATCGCCAACGAGCCAGTGGCCGATGATGCCGTCGCCTGGATCCGCGCCCACATGCCCCCGGACGACCCGGCCACGCTGATCCACGGTGACCTTCTCGGGCAAAACATCCTCCTCGACTTCGAAAACCCGCCGGCCCTGATCGACTGGGAGTACAGCCGTCTCGGCGATCCAGCCTACGACCTCGCGATCGTGACGCGGGGAAGAAAGCAGCCATTCAAAAGGCGAGATGGTTTTCAAGAATTTTTGGACGTCTACAACGAGACGGCCGAGCTGCACCTTCGCCCCACGGACGTCCGAGTTTACGAAGTGTATCTGTACCTGACGTGGTTCATGGAGTCCTGCAGAGGCGAGGGGCGGCATCCGCCGCCGGTGGCACTGGAGCGTCTGCAGGCTCTACTTCGCCGCATCGAAGACTGAGATTCCCTCGAGCGCCGAGGGCTTTTCGTGATGGACCGGCGAATTTCGTTTGACAATTTTTGCTCAGAAGCGAAAAAAGTTGCAGCCCTTTTTGTTTGAGGGCAAACGGGAAGTGTCGCCGACGGAGCTCGCGGAACGTGCTTGGCATTCAATGCCGGAATTCGTATCCTCGTCGCGTGCCAAAGCAACCAAAGGTAGTGCCGTTCCCGAAACCGCCCGAGCCGACGGACACGTGGCAGGTCGGATTCGTACTCTACCCGGCGTGGCTCGAGGAGGACGGCGAGCTCTTTCGCCCGCGAGTCGCGCTTGCCGTCAGCGCCGAGACCGGCCGTATCGGCACGTCACCCCTCGACCGAAATGACGGGGATGACGTCGAAGCCGTCAAGGCGGCGATGGACAGCCTGGAGGAAGCCGCCGGCACCCGCCCTGCGAAAATCGAGGTCGAGGAGCAGGGCGTGGCCGGCCCCCTCGCCGAGGTCTTCGCGGGACGCGGGATCGAGGTCATATGCCGGGAGGGCCTGCCGCTGCTGGCGGAGCCCGTCCGCGAGCTGTACCGCAAGCTTGCCGCCGAGGAACCGTTCGACTCCGCGACAGACGTTCCCGGTGTCACGATGGATCACCTGCGCGGTTTCGCGGAGGCGGCGGAGGTCTTTCGCCGTGCGGCGCCGTGGCGCCACCTCGATTCGAGCGACGTGATCGAGATCGCCCAACCGCGCCCCGGGCCGAATGTTCGCTTTGCGAGCGTGCTGAGCGCCCACGGCCAGCTCGGCCTCGGCTTTTCCGACGACCGCGACCTGCTCGAATCCGGGCCGGACGAAGACGAGCAGGCAGTCGAACGGCTGGCCGATCGCTCGTTGTGGTCGGTGACGTACTGCGAACCGTGGCATATCCCGATCGCCGAGTGGGACGCGTGGATTGGGAGCGAACTGCCAACACATCCCGACGGGCGCATCCCCGCCGCCATCCAGTACGGGCCGAAGCGGCGCATCCGCCGTGCGAGCTCAAAGATGCTGGCGTTCTTCGAAGGCCTGTTCCGCGCCCTGGCAGAAACCACCGAGGAGGAGCTCGACTCCGGCGCCTGGAGCAAGACGGTCGACACGGCCCTGGGTGCGCTGGAGCTGAATCTCTCGCTGCCGGACATCCTCGACCCGCCGCCCCGCGATCCGAATGTTCACGGGCGGTTCAACCCCCTTCGCCATGGGATGGTGATGGACGATATCCGGCAACTGCTCGAGGAGCAGGAATTCGAGACCGGGGAAGAGGCCCGTGCTTTCATCGAACGCGAGCTCGTCGGCAAGAAGGCGCCCGCGCCGCGCAGACACGGCCCTGAGGACGAGGCCAGGGAGCTCGCTCTCGAGGCCATGGAAACGCCTGGAAGACTGGGTATCGTCCTCGCGCGTCGCGCCCTCGAGCTCGACCCCAACTCGACCATCGCCCTCATCGCGCTGGCCGAACGGGCGCCGGATCACGCCTCCGCCGTCGAGAGGTACCGCCTGGCGGTGGAAGCGGCGGAGCGCGAACTCGGCCCCGAGATCTTCGAGCGGCATGCCGGCGATTTTTGGATGCTCGCTCAGACGAGATCGTACATGGAAGCGCGCAAGGGCCTCGCCGACGCCCTCTGGCGGTCCGGCGAGCGGCAGGACGCGGTCGACCACTACGTCGAGCTGCTGCGTCTGAACCCGAACGACAACCAGGGCATTCGCTTCACCCTCGCGCCCGCATTGATGATGACCGGCGCCGACGGGGCGGCCGAAGAGTTGCTCGCCAGCTACCCCGAAGAAATCACCGCCGCCCACGCCTACAACCAGGCGCTGGTAGCCTTTCGCCTCGAGGGGGATGGCAAGAAGGCGCGCAAGCGCCTGGCGGAAGCCCTCGAACGCAATCCCCACGTCGCAGATCTTTTGACCGGGCGGGCCGAGTTTCCCGACGAACTCCCCTCCAACTACCGGGCTGGAAGCCGGGATGAAGCCGTTGTCTATTTCGTGGATGCCGAAGAAGCCTGGGCGACGACGCCGGGCGCGCTCGAATGGTTGGACGCAGCGCACCCAAGCCCGTAGTGGATAGACATTCGGCGGGGTGGCGCCCTTCATGAACACTTACCACCCCCGTTGCTGCGGCGCGGGGCGCGAAACCGCCGAAAGGCGGTTTCTGCATTTCTGGAAGAGTCGCCAAGCCCAAGCAAAACAAACACTTGCTTGCGGGCAATGCATTATACGTATATAATACGTGTATAAAGGAAAACACGATGCAGAAGAAGCTCACAATTACGATCGACGAAGAGGTGTACAAGGGCCTGCATTCAGTCATCGGACGTGGACGAATCAGCCGTTTTCTCGAAAACCTGGCACGGCCTCATGTGGTCTCTCCTGATATCGAGGCCGCCTATCAGGAGATGGCTGGCGACGAGGTGCGAGAGGCGGAGGCCGCCGAGTGGGCCGAAGGCCTCATCGGAGATATCGCTGATGACACGCGGTGAGGTCTGGTGGGTGAGCTTCGATCCTTCGCTCGGCGGAGAGATCAAAAAGACTCGACCGGCTGTCATTGTCAGCAATGACGCTTCAAACCTCCACCTCAACCGCGTTCAGGTTGTTCCGCTGACGTCAAACGTCGAACGCGTTTTCCCCAGCGAGGCGCTTGTGCGGCTGAAAGGCGAAAACCGGAAGGCGATGGCTGACCAGATTGCCACGGTCAGTAAACGTCGATTAGTGAATCTCGCCGGGCAGTTATCGGGCGATGATATGCAGCGGGTCGGGCACGCTATTGCCATCCAACTCCAGCTGACATCCGTTCTCTGACTGCCGCATCCATCGTTGTGGTGCGGGCGACCTGTCACAGCGAAGCCCCCGGCGGAGCCGGATCCCGCCCGCACATTTCTTGGCTGTCGGTTGGTCCACGGTCTTTGTGCGGCCGAGACGGCCGCACCACAACTCACTCACTCGTCGATCGCAATCCCCTGGCTCTCGCACCACTCGAGGAGCGCTTCCTTGGTACGCTCGTTCTCGAAGCGGTGCCACGCGTCGAGCAGCTCGAGATCGGCCAGGAACGCCTTTTCTCAATTTTCGTTGTACTGTTCCATGAAATTCCGTCTTGTATTGATGGATTTTCATGGTAATATCGAGTCATGATCCAGCGAAAAACCATCCAGAACTCCCTGAAGAACGCACTCAAACGCAGCCGTGTCGTGGTGCTGGTCGGGCCGCGGCAGTGCGGCAAGACGACCTTGGCACGGCTTCTCCTCGAGGAGGATTCCCTCAACTACTTCGACCTGGAGGACCCCGCCAGCCTGGCCCGGCTCGAAGAGCCGATGACGGCGCTCAGTCCTTTGCGGGGCCTGATAGTGATCGACGAGGTGCAGCGGCGGCCGGACCTCTTTCCGGTGCTGCGCGTGCTGGTTGACCGGAGGGACAGCCCCGCACGTTTCCTGATTCTCGGTAGTGCCTCGGGTGATCTGCTGCGGCAGACCTCTGAAAGCCTGGCCGGCCGGATGGAACGGGTGATGATCGGCGGCTTTTCGCTGTATGAGCTCGGGGCGGAGGTGGAGCAAACGTTGTGGCTGCGCGGTGGTTTCCCACTGTCCTATCTGGCGCCCACCGATGCCGAAAGCGACGCATGGAGAAAGAACTTCATCCAAACCCTGCTGGAACGCGATTTTCCCCAGTGGGGGATCCGCGTGCCGGCAGTTGCCCTGCAGCGTTTCTGGACCATGCTTGCGCACTATCACGGGCAGACCTGGAATGCGGCAGAGCCCGCCAGAGCTCTGGGGGTGAGCGAATCCACTACTCGTCGCCATCTTGACCTGCTCACGGACGCACTCATGGTTCGTCAGTTGCAGCCGTATCACGTCAATATCAGTAAGCGGCAGGTCAAGGCCCCCAAAATCTATGTACGCGACAGCGGTCTCTTTCATCAACTGATCGGAGTCGATTCGCCCAGGACATTGATGACGCAATCCGTGCCCCCGTCCACGGCGTAGACGTGCCGGAACTGCGCGTACGTGCCGACGCCGCCGACCAGGAGGGGGACCGAGTGGCCCCGCGTCACGATCTGGT
>CAYRFI010000103.1:13649-15051 GCA_964423595.1 uncultured Thermoanaerobaculia bacterium
CATGGGAAGGATTCGTAATCGAGCAAGTGCTGACTACGGTGAATCACGACGAAGCGTTTTTCTGGGCCACGCACCAGGGAGCCGAAATAGACCTGGTCCTTCGCCGGGGCAGTGAGTTCCTGGGCGTGGAGTGTAAACGCACCGATGCACCGCGTATGACTCCATCCATCCGAGTTGCACTGAAGGACTTGAAGTTGGCGCGGGTCGCGGTGTTGTACCCCGGTTCGAAGCGGTTCCCCATTGCCGAACATGTGGAGGCAGTACCGCTGCGTACAATCGGCGAGGGCGAGGAGATTTTCAGCGGGGACGCTCCATGAGATTCCTCCTGCTCAGCGACACCCACGGCAAGCTCGGGATCATCAACGAGCTCGCGGCCAGCGTGCGGGCCGCTGCGGTGATTCATGCGGGGGATTTCGGGTTTTACGATGATGGTAGCTACGATCGGCTCTCCGATCGAGAGCTCCGACTCCACATCACCCACTCGGATCTGGAAACCGAAACCCAGAAAGAGATCCTGAGCCTTCCCCGTGCGGAAAGAACCGCAGCTTTGAGAAAGGCATGCCCGCTCAGTGAGCTACCGCTGTACATCGATGGTCGACGGCGCTTTGATGTTCCCGTGTATGCCGTCTGGGGGAATCACGAGGATAAGGGCGTCGTCGAAAGGTTCTTCAGTGGCGATCTCGAGGTGGAAAACCTCCACGTCCTCAGCCAACACAACGTATGTCGAATTGGACCGGCGCTCGTCTATGGTCTCGGCGGGAATCACCTTCCTGGGTCGAAGCTATTGCAGCGTCCCTTTGCCGGAGGAGCCGGCAGAATCTGGAGCACGTTGTCCCAGTACTTGGAGTTGATCGAGACTATCGACGGTCAGGCGGATCAGACTGGGACCAGGATCTTCGTCTCCCACGTCAGCCCGGGCAAAGAGCCTTTCATCGAATTTCTCGCAGCGCGGACCCGGGCGGAGTTCACGGTCAGCGGGCACATGGGTGCGCCGAGCTCGATGGTTTGGAATCCCTTTGCGGTTCGCTCCGTTGAAGAAGCAACCGATCGACTTCAACGTGGAGTCCTGAAGACCAAGAGATCCTGTTTGGAGGCCCCCGAATCCGACCCCGCCTGGGTGGAGCAGGTCTTCTCTGTCATTGGCAGCCTTCCAGAAGGAAACGTCCGCTTGGGAAGAGGGGTCAAGGTGCCCCGGTGGTACAGCAGAATGACCCACGTCAACCTCCCGGACGCGGATGTTGGTTACGCCGTGCTGGACCTGACGGAGACGCGGACGACTATTCGCACGTTTGCCACCTAAGTCGATCCCTGCATCCGCGGCCAGCTGCACCTCGCCCGCGTGATGCAGAGGCGGCGCGCAAGGACCTCGATGCGGCGATCGAGATCTTCGAGAAGCTCGAGA
>CAYRFI010000104.1:0-15011 GCA_964423595.1 uncultured Thermoanaerobaculia bacterium
CCCCTCCGGGGCTTCTTGCCGTCGCTGATCGCCGTCGCTGTTCGCTGCCGCTGCTCCGTTACTCCCCGAACGGGACCTTCGCGAGTTCAACGTCGGGACTGTAAAGGCTGTTGACCTTGACCCCGGCCGAGGACAACGAGTAGATGGCGTCCTCGATATAGACGCTGCGCCGCATCCAGGCGCGGCCGTCTGCTCCGCTCAAATCCTGATGATCGATTCTGCCGAGTTCATAGATTCCATCCTCGGGGTCGACGGCCAGCACGAGCAGTCCACTGAATTGCCCGTCTGCGCCTCCGATATATGCCGGGATCGAGAGGACGCCGCGGTGATAGGTGAAGGCGTGGTGGTCGTTCAGAGCCTCGGACCACGACCAGGTGTCTTCTTCGCCCTCGATCAGGCAACGGTGGGCAAGCGTCGGGTTGGCGACGTCGCGGACGTCGAAGACACTCACCGCCAGCCCCCGTACCCGACCCTCCTCGTCGGCCTCCATACCCACCGCCAGCAGCCACTCGTCGTCGATCGAATGGAGGTACGATGAGAAACCCGTCACTTCCAGCTCGCCGACAACTGTTGGCTGGGTCGGTTCCGAGAGATCCAGGGTGTAGAGTGGGTCGATCTGCTCGAAGGTCACGACATAGCCCTTGGCGCCCATGAATCGGACCGCGAAAATCCTTTCGCCCGGGCCGAGACCACCGACGCGCCCGACCTCGCGGAGGTTGCCGCTTCCATCATCGGCGAGCACCGACACCGAGCTCGCCGGCTCCGTTTCTGGTGTTGCACCCCACCACCAGTCGAAATCGGTGGCCGCGACCCGAAGGTGGCCGTCGTACTCGCTCATTGAGAACTGGTCGAGTATCCAACCCTGCACCTCCCCGGATGCGACATATTGCACCGGTTCAGGGGCAGACGGCTCGAGCTCGAATTTGTGGATCACGGTGGTCATTTCGGCCGGCGCCCAGCCCCACCACCACGACCACGAATCACTCGTCTGCGCCACGTAGAGATTTCCCTTCGATGCGTAGACCGTCCATCCTTCCGCAATCAAGCCGGTCGCGGTGACAGGCCCACCCTCGTCGAGGTCGAGGTGAAGGACGGAGAGAATCGACCAATCGGAGGTCTTCGCCGGTCTGAAGATCGATTCACAGTCGAAGAGCTGCCTCGGTCCTGTGTCGGGTCCATACGGGGTTTCGTCACGGAGGTGCGGGAGCATCTCTTCGAGTGGATGGCGGTTCATGATCTCGATCACGTACGGTGTGAGAACGGCTCGCGCCTCGGCAAGAACTCGCTCGCGCTCCAGGTCGGTTGCGTCCCAGGGAAGGTCGGGAAGACCGATGTCCTCGCGCCACGCCAGGTCCCAGAGCTCGCTCGGGAGGTCGATATACGAGCGAACCACCGCGTAGAAATCACCGTCGATGAGGCGAGCGTCGACGAGCCAGCCTTCGACGTCGATAGTGCGGAGCACCAGGGGTGATGATGGGTCGCTCACGTCCAAAAGCTCGAGACGGGTTCCGCCGGATTCGAACAAAAAGTCGGCTTCTTCGCTCCAGGCATACGACACGACGAGAACTCGATCACCACGGAGGAAGAGGCCGGAGCTGTAATCCCCGGCGTCGACTGTAGCCAACTCCGAGGTCGCTTCGGCAGGCCAGGATCTCAGGATATGCAGCCGGTCGCCCTCGACCGCATAGAGGTGAGTCCCGCTTGTCTTGACGATATCGAGCTCGTCGACACCGTACTCCTGGGTATTTGTGGTCGTGTAATCGCTCGGCACGTCCGCCACGTCGCGGCCGCCTTCGGCACCCGCCCACGGCGGTCCCCACCATCGCCAGCCGTAGCGGTACTCGAGGACGCGCTCGACCGCCACCTCGATCAGGTAGGCGCGAACCTCATCGCAGCTCGAGAGGGCTTGCAGAGCGATGGTCGATTGAGCCACCGGCCTCGCCGGCCGCACTCGGCGGGTCGGGACCCGCGGCGATGGCTTCACTCGCAGCCCGTCGTCGAAAGAGGCGGCCACCGAAAGACCTGCCAGGCACATTGAAAGCGCCAACACGGCGCGTCGGCCCGATTTCATGACGTACCTCCTCGTTCTCCGAGGTTTCGATCGGACATTGACAATATACGTCTTGGTCTCAACCTGCGCCCGCTTCCGCGTCCGAGTCCGCGCCCGACCACTACTCGGTTTCGCCACCGAGTATCAGGAGCCACCTTTCGCATTGTTGACAGCGACATTGGTCTCGTTTGGTCGATTCACCTCTAACAATGCGAAAAATGGCACCTAGCGCTTCATGGTGGGACGCCCTGTTCTCGGGAAGCGGTTTCTCTTGGGTGGGGGGTGCCCCGAATAGCCGCATAGCCGTAAGGCCGTGCAGCGTATCAGGCATCCAGCATCGAGCAGCGGGTGGGCGCATGGTGGAGTTTGGTTCTCAATATTCATCTCGAATCTGACACGATAATGACATGCGTTGAACCTCCAGGGAGAGAGCTAAAGTACTCGTGGGGAATCACTAATCTATTGTTGAAAACTGTTCGCAAATCTTTTCACAATCAGATAAGATCTTTTTCTGGAGGGTGCTGAACCCGATGATGGCTCTCGATACGGTGGATGTGAAACGGCAAGTCCGGGTCATGATGATCGATGGCGGTCACCGTGTTCGCGCCCACCTCAACACCCTCGGAATCCATATTGGCGATTGGCTGACGGTGGTCGAGCGGGCTCCCTTTCGGGGGCCGGTTCTGGTGGAGATCAACGGCACCCGCCTCGCCCTCGGACGCGGTGTCGCCGCCAAGATCCAGGTCGAGGTTGATGGCGCGCTGCAGCCGCTGGTGCGGCGTGCGCCGGAATCCGAGACCGAACAGCGATGAGGTTCGTCCTCGCCGGACAGCCGAACTGCGGAAAGAGCACAATCTTCAACTCGGTCGCCGGCTACCGCGCTGCGACCGCCAATTTCCCCGGCTCCTCGACCACCTTCACCTTCAGCCGTGCGCTGATTCTCGGCCGCGAGGTGGAGGTGGTGGACCTTCCCGGGATCTACTCTCTGACCTCTTCGACGGAGGATTCGGGCAAGGCAGAGGGCTATCTCCTGGAAGAGTCGTACGATCTCATCATCAACGTCGTTGACGCCAGCCGCCTCGGCAGGTCGCTCGAGCTGACCATGCAGCTGCTCGAGCTCGAACGACCGATGATCGTCGCCCTCAACATGATGGACGAGGCGGCGCGCCACGGCATGGAGGTCAATCATGAGAAGCTGTCGCGGCAGATCGGGGTGCCGGTGGTGCCGACGGTCGGCAGACGGGGCCTCGGACTCAAGGAGCTCTTCCGGCGAGCGCTGCAGCACGCCCACCAGGGCGAAGAGAGCTTTGCCCTCACCCTCGACCGTGAGGTCGAGGAGGCGCTCGAGGAGGTGGCCGAGCTGCTCGAGGCCAACGGCTTCGGCAACAGCGTGCCGCGACGGTTCGTAGCGGAGAAGCTGCTCGAGAGGGATCCCCACTTCGAACGCGAGATCTACGCACAGCATCCTGAGCTCAAGAAGACGGTCCGCGGAGTTGCCTCGGTGCTGCAAAAGGCGCACGGCTGGAGCGCCGACCAAGTGATCTCTGGGAGTCGCCATGCCGTCGCCCACTGTATTGAAGAGGAGACCGTGACCCTCGAGCGACCGCGTATCGGTTGGCGGGAGTGGGCGGACCGGGTGTTCCTCCATCCCTGGACTGGTGGGCCGGTGATGGTTGCGATCCTCGGTCTGCTGTTCTGGGTCGTGTTCCGGGTCGGCCAGCGGCTCGAGGTGCCGCTGGTCGAGCTGACGGATCAGCTCGCAGCTGCCCTGGCCGAAAAGCTCCCGCCGGAGACCCTTCTCGGGACCCTGGCGGGTGGCGCTCTGAACGGCATCGCGGGTGGCGTGGCCATCGTTCTGCCCTACCTATTGCCCTTCCTGATCGGGCTTGCGATTCTCGAGGACAGCGGCTACCTGCCGCGCATCGCCTACATCCTCGACAACTTCATGCACCGCATCGGCCTGCACGGCAAGTCGGTGCTGCCGCTGATCCTCGGCTATGGGTGCTCGGTTCCGGCGGTCTTATCGACCCGCATCCTCGAGTCGCGACGGGATCGCCGGATCACGGCATTCTTGGCGTCGTTCATCCCCTGTTCGGCGCGAACCATCGTGATCTTCGGGCTGGTGGCGGCCTACATGGGTCCCTGGTGGGCGCTCGGGATCTACCTCCTCAACCTTTTCGTCGTCGTTATCCTGGGCAACGTTTTGGCGCGCACGATGAAAGGCGCCTCGCCCGGTCTGATTCTCGAGATTCCCGAGCTCCAGGTCCCCAACCTGAAGACTCTGGTGGCCAAGACCTGGCTCACCTTGAAGGAGTTCATTACCATCGCCTGGCCCCTCCTCGTGGTTTCGTCGATCGTCCTCGGGGTCCTCGAGTGGGCGCACGGGGCCGATGCCGTCAATGCCCTGCTGTCACCGCTGACGGTGACCCTCCTCGGCCTGCCGGCGGCGGTCGGGCTGACTCTGGTGTTCGGGATCCTGCGCAAGGAACTGACCCTGGTGATGCTGGTTCAGGCCTTGGGCACGGCCCACCTCTCGGCGGTGATGACCGACGGACAGATGCTGACGTTTACCCTCTTCGTTGTTTTTTACGTGCCGTGTGTAGCGACGATAGCGGTGATGGCAAAGGAGCTCGGCTGGCGTGACACTGCTGTGATCTCTGCATTCTCGGTCGTGTTGGCAGCCGTGATCGCGGTTACCGGACGCTTCGGCTACGCTCTGTTCTTTTCGTAGCTCTCAGTCGTGTCGCTCGTGCCGGCGACGCTCTTCTTTCTTCTGACGCTCCGCCTCGGCCTCGTCGGCGAGGCGACGCGCTTGCTCGGCGAGCTCTCTCGCCTGCTCCCTGGACTCGCGGGCAGCTTCGCGCGCCATCTCCCGTGCCTCGGCGTGGAGCGCCTCGACTCGACGGCGCATTTCCTCGCGTTCTGCATCGGTGAAGCGCAGTCGCTCGGCCACCTGTCTCGAGTGCTCTCGGGCTTTGACCTCGGCCTGCTTCCTGAGTTCGCGGGCCTCTTCCCTGAGCTTTTCGCGTTCGGTGTCGGAGAGCTTCGAACGTTCTGTGGACTGGCGGGCCAACTCCCGAGACTGGGTTTGGAGCTCCTCGATACGACGCCGCATTTCCTCGCGCTCGGGCTCGGTAAGACGTAGTCTTTCCGCCGCCAGCCTTGATTGTTCACGGGCCGCGTTCCTGAGATTTTCGCGTTCGGCGTCGGTGAGCCGCGAGAGCTGTTCGGCGAACTGGCGGGCCTGCCCTCTGGCCTGATCGGTGAAAGCTAGAGCCTCCGCTTCGAGTGCGCGTGCCTGCTCGGGGGCCCGCGCTTCGGCTGCGGAGCGTTCTCTGTGGGTCTCGCGTTGTTGGTCCCGCGCTTCGTCTCTGGTCCGCTCACGTTCACTCGGAGTGCGTTCCTCGGGTATTTGTTTGTCGGCCTTGGACGGAGGCGCCGGCGAGGCGGGAGGGGCCGGAGGTGCCGACATCGTTTTTGAGTCGGGGGTGGTTTCTGGTGCCGGTTCAACCGCAGGCGCCGGCGCAGAGACGGGCCGCGGTTCTGCGGGCGAGCGGGGAACGACATCGGGCGCGGGCGCCACATCGGTCACCGGTGCGAGCGGCGGGGAAACGTCGCTCGAAGGTGGCACCGCAGGAGGTGCCGGAGCTGCCGGCGCCTCGGCCTCGGGGTCGTCGGCAGATGTGATGGACCACATCTGGATCGGCGCCGAACCGGGACCGGTGGGTGAGATGTCGGCGTGGACCGAGGACGGAGCAACGGCCGGCAGCAGGACGACCGACCCGACCACCAGCGCCATGAGGACTGGGGCCGTCCACCGTGTGTTGCGGTGTTGGCCGATGGTGCCGGAGATCAGATGTCGGACACGGCGGTCGAGACGTGGGCTCGCCGCGAAGGCCGTTGCCGGTATTCCGGGAGCATCCGATAGGCCCCAGTGGGCGACCACCACCAGACAACGGGCGAGACCGAGACGGTCTTTTGTGCAGGCGACAGCGCGTTCGTCGGTCAGGTGCTCGGCGATTTCTTCGAGCCGGCGCCGTACGACGCGATTGAGTGGTTGCAGGAAGAGGATGGCTTCGCCGAGGCGGTAGAGGAGCTGCCAGGCCGGATCACGGCGGGCGAGGTGGGCCAGCTCGTGTGCGAAGAGGCTTTTCCGATGTTCGAAGGCGAGGTCACTAACGCGCTCCGGGCAGCAGATCTCCGGATGCCGAATACCCGTGGCGAACGGCACCGCGATGGCCGCAGACGTGCTCAGCCGAACCAACTTCCGCAGGCCCATGGCGGTGGCCAGGCGGTCGAGGAGCGGCCCCGCGGGACGAAAACGGCGCGTTTTCAGGAGCCGTTTGAGGTCGAGGATCGAGCGGCCGAGGACCAGCATCGCCAGCAGCGACCCGAGACCCCACAGCGAGAGCAACGTCACCGGCCAGAAATCGAGGATCGGACTGTTGATGGTCGGGGTGGGCGAGAGGGGGATATTTTCCGCGATGACAGCTGTGTTGGCTCTACCGCTGGTCGCAACAACTTCCGGCTGTGAGATGTCAGCGATCGCCAGCGCTCCGCCGACCGGTTCGACGCCGAAACCGACCTGAAGAGTGGTTGTCAGCAGACCGCCGATCAGGGCGGTGCGGAGGAGGATCTCTTGGAACGCGAGGCAACGGTCACCCAGGTAGCGCGTGATGAGCCAGGCGGCACCGAGCAGCACTGTGCTGTGGACCAGATAGGTGAGGAGCCAGGATGTCATGGCCGCGGTACTCATCGGTTCTCTCCCTTTTTCGCCTCTGCGCTCTGCAGGAGCGCGCGCAGACGCTCGATCTCCTCTTCGTCAATGTCGCGGTCGGCCACTAGGTGCGATACCAGCGCCGCCGGGTCGCCGGCGAAAAGTCGGTCGAGGAGCTCGCCGACCATCGACGATCGGACCGCATCCTCGGTGACCATGGGCCGGTAGACGAAGTGGCGATCCTCGACCCGGTGGGCGACAACCCCCTTGTCTTCCATCTTACGAAGCATGGTGGCGATGGTTGTCGGTGCCAGGCCACGCTCATCAAAAAGCGCTTCGTGGACCTCGGCCACCGTCGCCTCGTCGCGTGCCCACAGCACCCGCATGATGGCGTGCTGCAGCTCTCCGAGTGTGTGCTTGCCCATGAAGTCTCCTTAAACTACCAAGGTAATACTACCTCGGTAGTTTGTCAAGACGTCGAAACACGACACGCAGTTCGGGCTGTTCCGATACAGGGTTTGCTGGCTCGGTGCCGCTCAGCCTCGTCGCGAGAGGATGACGCCGGTGAGGGCGATCAGGGCTCCCAAAACCATCAATCCACAGCTCGCGAGGGTCGGAATCCCCGCAATCAGAGCGGCCCTTCCGCCCTCGAGACCGCTGGCCAGCGCAGGATAGATGGTCGTCCCGTTCGAATACCACCAGTTGATGGTGGTGTCGATGGTGCTGACATTGCTGTTCACGAAATCGTACAGCGGGCCGCCATAGCTTGGAGTGGTGGTGCAGGCGGCGGGGACCAGGGTCGGGTTGGATGGTGTGGTGATGAAGATCGGG
The DNA here is from genome assembly GCA_964423595.1 of uncultured Thermoanaerobaculia bacterium. Lineage (GTDB taxonomy): Bacteria > Acidobacteriota > Thermoanaerobaculia > Thermoanaerobaculales > Sulfomarinibacteraceae > Sulfomarinibacter. Next base: position 7,599 of record CAYRFI010000104.1, read on the forward strand.
GAGGTGGTGGGGATTGGCAAACACCCGTAGTAGAGAAAGAAATAGACGAAATAGAAGCCGGTGAACCCAAATCCGAGACCACCGACGTCGCCGAATCCGAGCGCGATCCACTTGTAGTTCGTACCGGGATCCAGACCGGTGACCGAAAACGAACCGGCGAACGCGTTGGCTCCGAGCCCTGAGCGGGCAATGGTGAGCACCGTTCCGGTACCAGTGAAGTAGGTCCCGGTCGTTGGGATCACTCCGCCGAGGACATACACGAGGTCGGGTGTCGTCGTGCCGGGTGACACCAGGCCGGTCGTGCTCACGCTGACATTGACCGTCACCTGCGCCGGGGACCTCGCCGCGGTGGCCGAGAATGAGGTGAACCGTCCCGTGTCCGCTGAGACCGTGGTGCAGAACACGCCGATCGAGACAACAACGAGGGCTGCGGTTGTCGAACGCATCAAACTCCCCCCAAAAAACTCAATCGTTATCTCACGATACTCTCACCATCAGCGGATTTCAACGGCATTGTTATCCGTTCGATGCGACCCGTTGCCGAGGGCCATCCGCTCGAGAGCCACCGCCGCTTCGTCGCGCAGCGCGCCGTGCGGGCTGGTCTGGGCGAGCGATGCGTAGAGGCGTTTGGCCGCGGTCGGATCTCCCACCCGTTCTTCGGCCCGCGCGAGGGCCATGGCGAGCTCGAGATGTTGCGGGAACGACGGCATTGCGGCGCGCAGGTGTGGCAGCGCTTGCAACGCCTCGCCGGCCGCCTCCAACGCCATACCGAGGCGAGCCCTCAGCTCTGGGTCTGGATCCTCAGCCATGAGATCCTTAAGGAGCGACGCGCATTCTGCGAAACGGCCGGTCTCGAAAAGGACCGATGACAGGGTGAGCCGGGCGTCGCGCAGCCCGGGCTCGAGCTCCAGGGCGCGCCGCACCTCAGCCTCCGCCTCGTTGAACCGCTCCTGGTACAGCAGACAGAGTGCGAGGTTGTTGCGCGCTTCGGCGAATTCGGGATCCCCGTCGAGCACGCGCCCGAGCGTGGTCTCCGCCTCGGCAAAACGTTCCTCGAGGGTCAGCACGATAGAGAGGTTGTTGAGAAGGTCACGATCCTCGGGTCGCACCTCGAGACCGCGCCGCAATGACGCCTCAGCGCGGCGGTGGTCGCCGAGCTTGAGGTAGCAGACGCCCAGCTGCAGCAAGTAGTCGGCGCGTCGCGGCTGTAGGCGGACGGCCTCCTCGAGGTATGCACGTGCGATATCGGGATCATCGCGATGCATGGCGCCTATTCTCGCCAGTGCCTCGGCGTGACCGGGGTCGATCCTCAGGAGATCTTCGAGCAGAGCGATTGCCTCCTGCGAACGCCCGGTGCTCTCGAGCAGCGAGGCCAGGGCGAGCCGGGATCGATGGTGGAGGGCGTCGGCCGTGACCGCCCTACGCAACAGGGTCTCGCCTTCCTCATGTGCGCCGGCTGCGAGATAGAGCCCGGCGCGTGCCGCCAGCAGCTCGGGGTCGTCCGGGTTGACCGTGAGCTTCCCGTCGAGAAGCGTTTCGGCCTCGCCGATTCGCCCGAGTGCCACCAGGGCCGCCGCTTCGCTGGCCGCCAGCGATCCGAAAGCGCCTCGTTTCTCCGATCCAAGCCGCGCCAGCTCGAGCGCCACCGCGGGCCGCCCTCTGGCTAGCTCGAGCTGGGCGAGACTGCGATAGCTCTGAGCGTTTTCGGGGTCGAGGGCGATGACTTGTTGGTACTCGTCCGCCGCTTCGTCGAGCCGACCGAGCTGCGTTAGGATGCTCGCTCTGAGGCTCCGGGCGGAGGAGTTCTGAGCGTCCTGGTCGAGCATCCGATTGATTTCCGCCAGCGCCTCATCCGCCATACCCCGAGCCGATAGCGTTCGCGCGCGCTCCATGTGCACATGGGCGCCAATGAGGTCGCGCGGATCGGGCGGGTCGGTCCGCGGGAGATCGCTGAAGCCGAAATAGCCGAGGGCGGCCAGCTGTTCGCGCTCGCCCTCGCTGATCGGTTGTTGCTCGTCCGGTGTCAAGGAGTCGACCGCCGCGATGCGTTCGAGCTCGGTGCTGAGCTCGTTTCGTACCATCGTCTCGCGGTCGAGGCGGTCGACGAGCTCCCGCGGGTCGCGGTCGAGATCGAAGAGCGAGCTGTGTACGCCCGAGATGTACTGCCACTTGCCCCGACGCAGACCGCGGAGAGGTTTCCACCCGTACTGGAAGCGCGGCAGCATGGTCTCGGAGTAGATAAGGCGGTCCGAAAATCCTGTCGCGTTGCCCCTTATCAGCGGTTCCAGTGAGATGCCGTCGAGGGGCGGGTCCGAGGGTAAGGCGACGTCGAGGATCCATGCCACGGTCGGCGCCAGGTCGACCGCGGATACCGGCGTGCTGACTCGAGCGCCGGCCGGCACGGTCGGTGCGACGAGGATGAGAGGAACCCGGGTCGTCGCCTGGTGCAGCAGGATCGCGTGTGTCAGCTCGCCGTGCTCACCGCGGGCCTCGCCATGGTCGCCGATTGCGGCGACAACCAGGCGACGGCTGAGGCCTCTCGCCTCGAGATGCTCGAGCAATCGACCGATTTCAGCATCCATGTAGGCGATCTCTCCGCTGTACGGGTCGGATGCAAAGCGGCGCCCGTACTCCCCAGGCGGGTCGTACGGGGCGTGCGGGTCGTAGAGGTGGACCCAACAGAAGAATGGCGAGTCATCATCGATTGAGTCGAGCCATTGGATCGCGGAGTCTATGGTGACCTCGGCGCGACGCGACGGGACCTCGCCGGCATGGTCCTGCCGACCGAGGCTGAGATCGTCGTCGTAGACCTCGAAGCCTCGGTCGAGGCCATACCGCCGCGCCAGGACGTAGGCTGAAACGAACGCGCCGGTGTGGTACTTCTCGGCGCGCAGGGTGGTGGCGAGGGTGGGCACCGAGTCGGGGAGCTTGAATGCGCCGTTGTTGCGGACCCCGTGGTGGTAGGGGTACAGACCCGAATGAATCGACGTGTGGGCGACCAGGGTGATGGGGGCGGGCGATTGAGCCTGGAGAAAGCTTGCGCCGCGGGCGGCAAGCCGGTCGAGGTTGGGCGTGGTCTCATGGTCGCCGCCGAAGGCTCCAAGATGGTCGGCCCGCGTGGTGTCCATCGTCAGGAGCAGCAAGCTTGCGCCGCGCACGGGTCGCAAGCCTCCTGCAACCTGGGTTGACGGACGGATGAGCAAGCTGACGAAACCGAGAACGGCCACCACCGAACCGACCAACGAAAGCACGATCGCCAATCTACGACGGGTCATCTTCGCACCTCAGGCGTCATGGTAGGCTACCGGGGGTGAGATGCAAGTGGAGGCGACCATGGGACGGAAGCTGGTTTTCGCAGTCATGTTGGCGATGTGGATGCTCGTCTCATTGACGACGGCGATCGCGCAGCAGGCGAAAGGGGGCAACACCCGAGGCCGCGGCCAGTCCCTGATGCGGCAGATGGACCGGGCGGCGCGGTGGTGGAACAGGCCTCAAATCGCCGATAAGGTCGGCCTTTCGGACGATCAGAAGGCGCGGCTCGATGCCGTCGCCGACGAAGCTGAGAAGAAGCGAGCCGCAGCGTCGGCCGAGTTTGCAGAGGCGTATGCCCGATACCTCGATGCCCTGTCGGAGGTCACGGTCGATGAGTCGGTCATCGGCGCCCGGCGGCGCGAAATCGAAGCAACCGGTGCCTCGGTGATGGCTGTGTCGGTGGATCAGCTGATTGCCGTCCGAAAGACCCTGACCCCCGAGCAGTGGACCACCCTGCGCGAGGTCGTGCCGGGCGCCCTGACGCTCGGACAGTCCCGTCTTCGGAGGGTCGGTGCCGGCCCCCGGTCCGCAGGTGCTGAAACCCAACCGAATTGACGCCCTTCAGGCTGCCTCAATAGGATCCAAAATGTTGGCTTCGCTGAACCCCCGCCGCCGCAGAATGCATGCGTCGCAGTGCCCGCAGGCGAGGCCGTCCGGGGTCGGGTCGTAACACGACCAGGTGAGACCGTAGTCGACTCCGAGCTCGAGGCCGCGGCGGATGATGTCGGCCTTGGATAACTCGAGGAGGGGTGCTCGCACGCGGAACTGCACGCCGTGCTCGGCGCCGGCGACGGTGGCCAGCGCGGCCAGGTCCTCGAAGGTCTGGAGAAAGGCCGGTCGGCAGTCGGGGTAGCCCGAGTAGTCGACGGCGTTGGCGCCGATGAAGAGCTGGTCGGCCTCGACCACCTCGGCAAGCCCGAGGAGGAGCGACAGCAGGACGGTGTTGCGGGCTGGGACGTAGGTGACCGGCACCTCGCCGGACCCGGTGTCGCGGTCCTTGGGGACGTTGATATCGTCGGTCAGGGCGGAACCGCCGATTGCCCTGAGGTCGAGAGTGATGATCCGGTGTGATGTGGCCCCGAGGGCATCCGCCACCCTTCGCGCCGCATCGAGCTCGACCCGATGCCGCTGCCCGTAGTCCACGGTCAGACAGTGACACTCGAGGCCCTCCGCGCGGGCGATGGCCAGGACGGTCGCTGAGTCGAGACCACCAGACAACAGAATCACGGCGCGCGATGAGTTCATGGAGATATTCTGGCAGGTGAATGAGGAATTAGGAATGAGGAATTAGGAATTAGGAATTGGGAATTAGGAATGAGGAATGCCGCCCACCCACCCAGGGAAAACCGTAGATTACGCAGATGGACGCAGATTTCGGATCCTACCCTCCCGCCCAGAAACACGAAGACACAAAAATCACAAAGAAATCACCAAGGTCTTGTCAATGTTTTCCTCGCTCATTGAAAGCCAACGCCGCCCACTGCGGCGGTCGACTGAACAATCGATATCCGGCATTCCCGGGACAAAGTGGTTTCTTCGTGAATCCTTGGTGTCCTTTGTGTCTTTGTGGTGAATTGGGTGGGTGCGGAAAACTCAAAACTGAGAACTCAAAATTGAGCGCCGTTGCTACGTCGCCGCCCCTTTGCGCGCCTGCTCCCAGAGCTGCGCGACGGTTTCATCGTCAGGGGCCGGCACGGCGGCGGCCTTTTGGTGGAGATCGCGGGCGAGCGTCCCCATGCGGGCATTCATTTCCGCCAACCGAACGATGATCGTCGGATCATCTTCGGCGATTGCCTCCAAGTGATTCACGATCTCTTCGATTCGATCACACGCGTTGCAGATGAGGATGCCGTGGTTTCGCGCGTGGATCGCGGTCACCACCCTCTCCGGCAAATCGCCCCAATCGTTGAGAGCTCCCATCTCGAGATCGTCGGCGAGCACCACAGGCGAGCCTGGAAGGCCAGCGGCGCGCTCGACCACCGTCCGTGACAATGATGCCGGGCGCTCGGCGTCCCCCAGCCCCGGCACCACGACGTGCGCCACCATGACGGCTGGGAAATCTGACCCCAGCTGGGCGAAGACCTCGAGCTGGCGGCCGAGTTCTTCCTCGTCTGATTCGAGGATGGGAAGCTCCTCGTGGGTGTCTGCAGGCACCGGACCGAGCCCGGGGAAATGCTTGCTGCAGCCCGACACCCCCCATATCCCGAGGCCCTCGTTGAAAATGCGCGCGAGAACGACGACCCGGTCGGGATCGCTGCCGAGGCATCGACCCTGGCCGCCCAGACAGCCACCCGGGCAGTCGAGATCGACCACCGGCGCAAGATCGAGCTGAATGCCGAGGCATCTGCAGGCGGCGCCAGCCGCCTCGCCGAGTGCCCGCATCGCGCGCCTCCCAGCGGCCGCGGCCTCGGCCGGTGCCGGCAGATCTCCCCACAGGGCCGACAGCCGATTGACCGTCCCGCCCTCGAGATCGGCGGTGACAAACGGCAAGGGCTCGAGGTTCTCGAGGTCGGCGACCAGCTCCCGTGTTTGCGCCGGGGTTTCGATATTTCGCGAAAAGAGGATCACTCCAGCCGGTCGCACCCGCTCAAGCAGTGCCTTGTCGTCATCAGTGACCGTGGTGCCGGGAAGCCCGACCACCAACGGAAGAAAATCAGTCCTTTTCATGGACCTTCTCGCGCAATTCGGCGAGCAGCTCGAGCGCCTCGCGCGGGGTCAACCCATCGACATCCAGGCGGCGCAGGCGATCAGAAATCTCATCCACTGGTGCACGGAAAAGATCGAGCTGGTTGACGCGCTCGGCATTGGCCGCGGGCGGGGTCTGCATCACTGGATCTCCGGAGACCTTCAGTTCGTGTCGTTCGATATTGGCCAACACCTCCTCGGCACGCCTGCAGACCTCTTCCGGCACTCCCGCCAGCTGCGCGACGTGGATGCCGTAGGAGTGGTCCGTCGGGCCCTCAACGACCCGATGGAGAAAGAGGATCGAGCCGCGCCACTCCTTGACCGCCATCGATCTGTTCACCAGTCGCGGCAACATCCGGCCGAGCTCAGTGAGCTCGTGGTAGTGGGTCGCAAAGAGTACGAGCGCCGCATGGTCATCGCGGTCGTGCAGATATTCGACGATCGCCCATGCGAGCGAAAGACCGTCAAAGGTGGCTGTGCCGCGCCCGACTTCGTCGAGGATCACCAGAGACCGCGGTGTCGCGTGATGGAGGATGTTGGCGGTTTCCGTCATCTCCACCATGAAGGTGGATTCTCCCTTGGCGAGCATGTCCGATGCTCCGACCCTCGTAAAGATGCGATCGGTGAGACCGATCTCGGCCTCGGTGGCGGGTACGAAACAGCCGGCATGAGCCATCAGGGTGATCAGGGCGCACTGCCGGAGGTAGGTCGATTTACCACCCATATTGGGCCCGGTAAGGAGCACGATCTGGCTCGCCCGGGGGTCGAGCCGGCAATCGTTGGAGATGAACGGTGGGTCTCTCTGCAGCTCTTCGAGCACAGGGTGGCGGCCCTCGAGGATCGTGATGCCTGCCTCCTCGGCCATCACCGGACGGCAGTAGCCCCAACGCCGGGCGCGCTCTGCGAACGCCGCGAGGACATCGAGCTGGGCGACCGTGACCGCCGCGGTGGCGATTCTCTGAGCGTGGCTCGACAGCTCCTCGATGAGCTCTTGAAAAAGCTGGCGATCACGTGCTGTCGCCTGCTCCTCAGCCGACAAAATACGCGACTCCAGATCCTTGAGCTCCGGGGTGATGAAGCGTTCGGCGTTGGTCAGCGTCTGCCGTCGGTCGTAGTCATCCGGAACCCGGTCGAGGTTTGATTTACTGACCTCGATGAAGTAGCCAAAGACCCTATTATACCTGACCTTGAGGGAACCGATACCGGTGCGCTTTCGCTCTGAGGACTCGATGCCGGCCAACAGCTCCTTGCCGCCCCGAGCGAGGCTTCGCTGTTCATCGAGCTCTTCGTCCCAGCCGCTCGCCATGACGCCCGCGCCGGCGACCTGGGCCGGCTCGGCCGCAAGCCGTTCGTGCAGCAGCTCGGCAAGGTCCGGCATCGGATCGAAGACCTCGAAGAGATCACGGAGCCGCGAGG
>CAYRFI010000105.1:0-14879 GCA_964423595.1 uncultured Thermoanaerobaculia bacterium
GTCAAGGGGCGCACCAGCGATTTCACCCAGACCGTGGACTCGATGCAGGTCGAACACGAGCCGGTCGAGGTTGCGCGGAAAGGTGACGAGGTCGCCCTGAAAACGGCCGACTATGTCCGCGAGAACGACGCGGTCCACAAGGTCGTCGCGGACTGACCTGCGCCCTCGCCAGAGACCGCCATCGTCAATCGCAGAACTACTATCCGGTCCACCCGCGACCGCGCATCCGGCTTCCCCCGCAGGGCTACGCCGGGACAAGCCTGGGTCCCGAATGTGCGGGATTATCGCGGAATCGGGTTCCAACCGGGTCCACGGACAACGCGGCCAGGAGTGGCTCCGGTGTGCTCTCCGTCCTCGATCACCTGAACGCCGTTGACGAAGACGTGCATGACGCCGGTCGCGTACTGGTGGGGCTCGACGAAGGTGGCATGGTCCTGAATCGTATCGGGGTCGAAGACGACGACATCCGCGAAGTACCCCTCCTTGAGCATACCGCGACGGTCGATTTTCAGGTTGCTGGCGGGCAGCGCCGTTAGCTTGCGAATCGCCTTCTCGAGCGGGATCAGTTTTTCTTCCCGCACGTACTTGCCGAGGAGGCGGGCGAAGCTGCCATAGGCGCGTGGGTGCGGGTTGCGCTTCAGGAACACGCCCTCCGGGGCGAGCGAGGCCGCATCCGAGCAGAAGCTGACCCAGGGGAGGGTTATCGCCCGCCGCACGACCTCTTCTGACTGGCTGAAGTATATGGTTCCGATGCGGGACCGATCCTCGACGATCAGGTCCATGATGGTTTCCTCGGGCGTTGTTCCTCGCATCTCCGCCACCTCGGCCAGGGTCTTTCCGGTCAGCGGCTTGAGCTCCTCGCTCTTGAATCCCACCAGGAGAATGTTGTCGGGGGATCCAGCGCCGTGGTACAGATTTTCCCACGCGTCCGACTCCTCGTTCATCTCTCGCACGATTCGCTTACGAAGGGCGGGATCTGCGAGCCGCTCCAGCGAGGCCTCGAAGCCACCCTCCTGTACCCACGGCGGCATGGTGGCGTTGAGACCCGTGGCGCTGGCCGGGTAGGTGTAGATGTCTGCGGAGATGTGGAGGCCCTCGGATCTGGCCTGCTCGACCATGGCCACCGCTTCCGCAAAGAGCGGCCAGTTGGCGCTACCCGCGGCCTTGAGGTGGTAGATTTCGGCCCGGATGTCAGCCGCGCGGGCGATCTCGATCAACTCGCCGATCGCCTCGAGCAGGTGAGAGCCCTCGTCGCGGATGTGGGAAATATAGATACCGTCGTATTCCGCGGCGACCTCGGCGAGGGCGATCAACTCGTCGGTCCGGGCGAAGCTCCCCGGAGGGTATATCAGGGCCGAAGCGACGCCCAGCGCGCCATCCTCCATGGCGGTGCGAACGATTCCGCGCATCTCGTCGAGCTCCGCCGGCGTCGGCGCCCGGTCCTCGTATCCGATCACGTACTCGCGGGGGGTGGCCGAGCCGATGAATGAGGACACGTTCGGGGAGACGCCGCGTTTTTCGAGGAACTCGAGGTACTCATCGAGTGTGGTCCACTCGATGTCGTACTTGATGTCGCCCTGGCGCCTGACCATCTCTTCCTTCATGGCCTCGTTGAGGGGACCCATGGAGTCGCCTTCTCCGAGGACCTCGAGCGTCACGCCCTGCCGGATGTCGCTCTGGGAGCGACCGTCTTCGATCAACGACTCGTTGGCCCAGCACATCATGTTGATGAAACCGGGTGACACTGCGAGACCGGTTGCATCGATCTCGGCTCGCCCTGTGGCCTTGCCAAGGGAGCCGACGGCGGCAATCGCATCGCCGTTGATCGCCACGTCGCCGACGAAACCCGGCGTTCCGCTTCCGTCGTAAATCGTGCCGTTGCGAATGATGAGGTCGTACTGTGGCGACGGTGAACACGCCGTGACCAGAAGGAAAGCGATCGAGAGAACGGAGAACACGCTGCCGACGCATCTGACACGACAATTCGTGGTAGCCATGAGATACCCCCAATACATTTTCGCGATATCATTCTAGCGAGACCGTTTTCCTGCGATTAATTCTCAATGTTATTCCTTCCACTCGAGATTTCAGAGGAGGGAAGCGATATCTGCGAGCTCGTATACACGTGCTGAGGTCGTGTCCGACGCATCGGATTCAACGAGAGAACAGGTACTCTACCGAAGCTGAGGTCATCTCGTGGCAGACAACACCACAACCCAGACGCGCCTCGTGTCCGTCGATGTCTTCCGGGGCATGACGATCGTCGCCATGGTTCTCGTCAACAACCCCGGTAACTGGGAGACGACCTACTGGCCGCTTCGGCACGCGGAGTGGCACGGCTGGACACCGACTGATCTCGTTTTCCCGTTCTTTCTCTTCATCGTCGGTGTCGCGATCGTGCTGGCGCTGAAACGACGCCTCGATGCCGGTGAGTCGAAGAGACCGTTGGTCGGCAAGATCATCAAAAGATCGGTGATCCTTTTCGGGTTGGGGCTCTTCCTCAACGGCTATCCGTTCGGCCTTTTCGGTCCGCGCGGTTTCGGCGAGCTTCTCGAGACCTGGCGCATCCCCGGAGTGCTGCAGCGGATCGCGGTTTGTTACCTGGTGGTTGCTCTCCTGGCGCTCTTCAGCCGGCCGCGCACCCTGAAGGTGCTGGCTGTCGTTTTCCTCGTCGGCTACTGGGCTCTCATGACACTCGTCCCGGTGCCGGGCCTGGGTGCGCCGAAGCTGGACGACCCGGGGGGGCACCTTTCGGCATGGGTCGATAGGGCGGTATTCGGTGACCATGTATGGCAGTACGCAAAGGTGTACGATCCGGAAGGGCTCCTGAGCACGATGCCGGCGATCGCGACGACCCTCTTCGGCGTATTCGCCGGGCTGTTGCTCACGTCAAATCTGGCGCTGGTCGAGAGAGTGGCTCGGCTCTTCGTCTTCGGCGGCCTCCTCGTATGTGGCGGATTTGTCTGGGGCTGGTTCTTCCCGATCAACAAGCCGATCTGGACGAGCTCCTACGCGGTTTTCACCGCCGGTCTGGCGATGTGCGGGCTCGCCATGTGCTCCTGGTTTTTCGATATTCGAGACAATCCGCGGGTCGCGACCTTTTTCGCGGTTTTCGGTGTCAACGCGATCGCGCTCTACGTTGGCAGCGGTGCGCTGGCACGGACCCTGGCGTACCTCCAGATCGAAGGGGCGCCGCTGAAGCAGCTGATCCACGGCCACCTCTTCGCGTCGTGGCTACCACCGTATGTTGCGTCTCTGGGCTACGCGATCGCATGGGTCGGCGGCTGGTTCCTTGTCCTCTACTGGATGTATCAGCGCAGGCTGATCATCAAGGTGTGACAGAAAAATGGCTGCGGGCGCCGCCGAAGAGTGACCGACGCTCAGGCCTCGGATGGCTTGGCAAAGAGGAAATAGGCGAATCCGAGGGCGAGCAACAGGTAGATGACGACGGTCGACCAACCGAGCGAGGTCACCAGGCCCTTGAGCTGCGCCATGAGCGAGAGCACGAAGGCGACGGCGTCGCAAATGAAAAGGGCGAGAACGATCGCTCGCCGCGCCTCGGAATCGGCGGCTTTTCTTACCAGCCACGTCAGGATTGCGTACCCGATCAACGCGGCACCGAAAAGCTGCGCCACGAGGCCGAACCCCGCGTCTACGGCGAGGCCGTACTGTGCGAGGAGCTTGGCCGGCGCGAAGATGAATGCGAGGCCGAAGAGGCCCGCGATCACTGCGTTGACGACAAACAGGTTTCCGAGCTTCATCTGTATCCCCCTTTTTCTCAGGATCGCCGCCGGCGATCGTTCACAATTCACCGACGGTGGACCACGCCGGTTGCGAGGTCCCGCCTAGAATGAGTTTTTGGAACCGAATCTCTGAACTCCGTATACCACGGCCCGAATCCAGATACCAGGCCTGAAAGTGAAATCATGCGGAGAGAGTGCACTCGCCGTGTATATGATCGTTATCGCTCTCGGCCGCATACGATATCAAGGGTGAAACCGAGCTCAGCCGGCGGGCCGCCCCCTGTGCTAAGCTGGCGCCGCCGAAGATGGCGCGAGCGGATCATCGACCTGCCCCTGTCGCGAAACTCTCTAGCTTTGCGCGTTTTCGGTAGATCTGTGTTGAGGAGTCCTGAATGAAAAGATTCCGTCTGTGGGCGGTGCTGCTCGTCGTCTCGTTTGCATTGCCTCTTGCCGCCCAGGAGAAAAAAAGCACGGTCATCTTGACCGTGAACGATCAACCTGTTTATTCCTGGGAGATTGCTCTCCTGATTCCTCAGGTTCAGAGCGAGTTGGCCGGTCGCGGAACGCCGCCGAAGCGTGAGGATGTCATCGATATGACGGTGCGGAGGGTCATCAACTCCCGGCTTCTCGGCCAGGAGGCGCGTCGGAGAAACCTGAAACCTGATAGCGGGCGCGTTGACGCGGCCCTGGCACAGCTCGAGGCTCAAGCTGGTGGCCGGGACGAACTCGATACCTCTCTCGGCCGCCTCGGCGCGACCTACGAACAGCTTCGGGCGAACTTCAGCGAGAAGGATCTCGTCCAGGTCTTCCTGACCACTCAGATAGAGCCACAGGTTCTGGTGACGGCGGAAGAGGTGGCGGCGTATTACGATGCGAACCCTGAGGAGTTCGATCGGCCCGACATGGTTCGTGCCCGCCACATACTCATCCGCCTGATGCCGAACCCGACCGCGGCGGACAAGAAAGAGGCCCGTGCCCGGGCCACGGCAGCCCATCAGCGGGTGGTTGCCGGTGAGAATTTCGCACTGGTAGCAACCGAAGTCTCTGAAGGACGGGAAGCATCGAACGGTGGCGACATGGGATTCTTCGCTCGCGATTCGATGATGCCGGCGTTGACAGACGTTGCCTTTGCGCTCGAGATCGGTCAGATATCGAACATCATCGAGACTCAGTTCGGGTTTCACATTCTCAAAGTCGAGGAGAAGCGCGCCGCCTCGAAGATGACCTTCGAGGAAGCAAAGGCGCCCCTGAGGCAGTTCCTCATCGAGAATCGGAGCAGGGAGAAACTGGCCGCGGTGCTCGCGGAACTGAGCGAAACTGCGACCATCGTCAAGAATGCCCCACCGGGCGTTGCGTCGGCGAACCCGAACGGAGGTTGAGCGTGGGTGATCGAATCGCCAAGGATGCTGTGGTCGCAATCGACTACCGTTTGACGGTTGCCGATGGGACCGAAGTCGATACGACCGCCGAACGGGGACCGATGGAGTACCTTCACGGACATCGGAACATCATTCCGGGCCTCGAGAAGGAGCTCGACGGACATGAGGTTGGCGACACGCTCGACGTCACAATCGGTCCCGAGGACGGCTATGGCCAACATGATCCGCAACGTGTGGTTCAGGTCAACCGGGAGCAGCTCGGTTTCGAGCCCGAGATCGGCGCCGTCGTTTCGGCCCGCCTGCCCGACGGCCGCGAGCAGCATCTGTTGATCGCAGAGCTCGAAGGCGAAACGGTCACATTGGACGGCAACCACCCGTTGGCGGGGCAGACCCTTCGTTTCGAAGTGTCGATTGAATCAATCCGCGAGGCCACCGACGGAGAGATCGCCAAAGGTCAGGTCGGCTGACCGGCGAATCTCTCTCCACAATATTGCATCTCCCAGGGGCCTCGCCGACAATTGCAGACCATGAACGATCTTGTGATTTTCGGTGCGGACGTCCTCCAATGCGAGGATGACGCCTACCGCATTCTCCGGGACCACGACATCCTCATACGCGGCAACCGGATCGAGGCGATCGAGCCGGCGAAAGGTCGTCGTGAGCAAGAATCCAGTGAGGCGCTTCCCGGCGCCGGCATGCTGGCGATTCCGGGATTGATCAACACCCACGCCCACGTTCCGATGGCGATCTTCCGCGGTCTGGCCGAGGACGTCGACATTTCGACCTGGTTCAACGAGTACATCTGGCCGTTGGAATCGAACCTCACCGCCGAAGACGTCTTCTGGGGAATGCAGCTCGGCTTGGCGGAGATGATCGAGGCCGGCGTGACATCGGTCGCCGACCACTATTTCCATATGGATCGCGCGGCGGACGCTGTCGACCGGGCCGGGACCCGGGCGGCCCTCGCGTGGGCGGTCTTCGGCAGTCAGGGCGAGGAAGGCATCAAGCGCACGGCGTCCTTTGCCGAGGAGTTTGACGGCGCGGCGTCGGGACGGATCACCACCTGGCTTGCCCCTCACGCCCCCTACACCTGCGACGAGGAATTCCTGCGAGGAGTGGCGGGGGAAGCGGAGCGTCTCGAACTCGGCATGCACATCCACGCCGCCGAGACGGCCGACCAGACACGCGCCAGTGTTGAAACGCACGGACGAACGCCGATCCAGATTCTGGCCGATACCGGTGTACTCGACCGCCCCACCATTCTCGCCCACTGCTGCGGGGCAACGCCCGAGGACATCGAGTTGATGGCGGGCAGAAACTGCGGCGTTGCCCATGCGCCCAAGACCTACCTCAAGCTCGCGATGGGGGCCGCTCCGGTGATTGCGTTTCGAGAGGCCGGAATACCCGTAGGCCTGGCCACCGACGGACCGGTGTCCAACAACACTCTCGACATCCTCGAATCCCTTCGGCTGACGGCAATGGTGCAAAAACACGACAGCGGTGACCCACAGAAGCTGACGATCGGAGAGGCCCTCACCATCGCGACCCGTGAGAGCGCCAGAGTCTATGGTCTCCCAGACGACCTCGGTCATCTCGCTCCCGGATTCCTCGCCGACATCGCACTGGTGGACCTCAGCGGACCTCACAACCAGCCGCCTCATGACCCAGCAGCCAATCTCGTCTACTCGGTCCGGGCGTCGGACGTTCGAACGGTGATCTGCGACGGCAAGGTCCTGATGCGGGACCGGGAGCTGCTGACCCTCGACAGGGCCGAGATTGCCGCCAGGGTTGGGGAGAGCATGGCGAGGCTGTCCCAACGCGTGCCCGAGTCGAGGATTCAGCTCTACCGACCCTAGCCCGCATTGTTCATGAGGTCTCCACTGCGGCGGACGATGTACCTCGCCGCGCTCGCAACGAGACCTCATGAACAATGCGGGCCAGCAGGAAACTGGTGAGTTGTGCGGGCTTACAGAGGACTGGTGGAATACTCGGGGTAGGGTTTCCTCGCCGGCCTCGTCATACAACCTGGTAAAAAGACAGGGTGAGTCGTCAGTCTTTGGTCACACTGATAATGAGATCGCGGAGCTGACTGATCTTGAAGGGCTTGGCGATGAAGTCCACCGCCCCGCCCTTCATCGCGTCGCGGGCCGTCTCGACCGTTGCGTATCCCGTGATGATGATGACCTTGGTCGCAGGCGAGTTCTCTTTGACGAATTTCATGACCTCCAGCCCGTCCGGCTTTTGCATCTTGAGGTCGGTTACGAGAACGTCGAACCGGGTCTCGGTGAAGCGGTCGATCACCTCCTGTCCGGTCGTGAAGGTCTCGACCTCGAATCCGGCCTTCTCCAGCGCCGGTTTGAGGCGCTCGCAGACAATCGGTTCATCATCCAGAATCACGACCTTTTTCGAGGCTGTCATCAGCGCTTCTCTTTTCTTGCCTTTCGCGTCGCCTTCTTGACCAGCGACGTCAGCCGCTCCATGCGAAAGGGCTTGGGAACGAACTCGAAAACACCACCGTACTCGGCCTCCCGCATCGAATCGATCGACGCATAACCGGTGATGATGATCACCTGAGTGCCGAGGGCGTGATCGCGCACGTAGTGGAGAATCTCGAGGCCGGTCGGGCCCTTCATCTTGAGGTCGGTGACCACGACGTCGAAGGTCCTTTCCGCCAACCGTTCGATCGCCTTACTGCTTTCGGTGAAAGCCTCGACCGAGAAGTCGTTCTTCTGCAGATGCTCCGTGAGCCGCTCGCACACGATCGGCTCGTCATCGAGGACGAGCACGTCTCCCTGGTTGCTCATCTTTTCCCCCAGGCCGATTTGCCGGCGGTTTCATCGTACACCTGTTTCAGAAAACGCTTCACCGAGTGTTCGACCAGGGCGTCGTCGCGCAGCAGGATATCGAGCTGGCGCGTGAACCCTATGAGCCTGCCGATCATCCGCAGGCGGTCCACCATCTCGTTCCGGGATATCTTTTTTATCCTGCCGATAACGAGATCTCCGGTGCCCTCGGTGATGAAGTCGAAACTCTCGAGGATCTTCCTCAGCACCACGGCTCGTCGCGACCGGCGCGTGATCTCCGTAACGCCGCCGGCAAACCGAAAGTAGATATAGTTGTGATTGCGTTCGTCCGCTAGATAACAGTCGATGATATTGAAGTGATACCCGAGCTTGAGGTTGAGGTGCAGGTACTCAAGGGAGAGAATTGCGAGGTTTTGCTCCGGCCGCGCCGCCAATGGACGCGTCAGCGCACCGCCACGAGTCGCACTCGCCATGAATCCGTTCGGGTCCATGTCAGCAGGATCAGTGGCCCACGCGCCCTCGCTGAGAAGTCCCTCGAGGAGGGCGCGCAGGGGAGCGCATCTGACGTTTTCGACCTGAGCCTTCCGAGGGTCTTGCGTTTCCCAGAGACCATCGCCGAGATCGATGAGAACCAGATCAATGGGGATGTCGAGAAGTAACCGTCGAATGGCGGAGCCGGTGCGCGGCGCCCGGAGCCAGCTGCCGGTGATCAGCTCCCGAACCGCCACCTCGTGCGCGAATCGGATAATGTCGTGGTAGGTGCTGCAGTTGGTGGCCGTGAACGCGGGTGACTCGGGCTCGACGAGGTGCAGCGGTGCGATTCGGTGGAGGAGGCTTCGAAGGAGGCGATACTCGAGGCGCTCTTCAAACGAGAAACGCTGCGTGAGGTGAAAACGCAGAAGTTCGTCGACCTTTCCCCGGTAGACGACATTCTCCTCGGCATCGACGGTCACCTCCTGGCCTTCTTCGAGAAGCCGGGTGGCGTCTCCTACATCCACGATCGCCGGCACGCGCATCTCGCGGGCGATCGCCGCCAGGTGGCCGGTGGCGGTTCCGATGTCCGTGATCACTGCGCTCGCCTCGGCCAAGGACGCGGCGAGCCTCGGTGTCGGCGTCCTGGCGACCAACACCGCCTGGGGTGGAGGATCGGCCGGCGAGCGATCGTCAACAACATGGACGCGGCCGTATCCGATACCCCGACACGCCACGACACCCTGACCAGCCAACAAGACCGGGTACCGCGAGGCCGCTTCTCTCAGCATTCGCCCACCGGGTGGCTCACTCTCCGGAATCGCCAGCGGCCTCACCTGGACGATGTGCAGCCGTCCTTCGCGATCCAGCGCCCACTCGATGTCCTGCGCACGCTTCATGTATCTTTCGATCATCAGCGTGGCTGCGGCCACCTCCGCAAGCTGCTGGTCGGTGATCGCTGGTGATCTCCGCTCCGAGTGCGGAATCGGGGTCTGCCGGAGACCGCCCTGGGGACCAGAGGTGTATGCGGTCTCCTTGTCCGCGATGCGCCGCTCCACGACCGAGTACGGCGGCTGCCGGGAAAGCTCGAACGTGTCCACCGGCGCCGTGCCCTCGACAACGGTCTTGCCGAGACCGCGGGACGCCGATACAAGGACAATATCCGACTCCGGCCGGGCGGGATCCAGGCTGTAGGCAACGCCACCGGCATGCGCGGGAATCATTTTCAGGAAGCCGACCGGCATCAGGCCTTGCGTGGGTGGCAATCCGCATCGCCTCCTGTAGACCACGACGTGGTCACTGTACAGGCTCGCGACCACCTGTTTGTAGGCGGCAAGCGCATCCTCTGGCGCTACGCCCAATACGGTCTCGTAGAGGCCGGCAAAGCTGGTCTGACCGTCCTCACCGAGAGCGCTGCTGCGGACCGCGAGCGTGCTGATCCCGCCCTTCCTCTCGAGCTCCTGAGCCCCTTCCGGATCTCCCGTGTGAGTTCTTTCGGCAGCTCTGCATTCTCGACGCGACGGCGCAGCTCTCGCAACGTTTCGGGCGGGTTTTCCGCCGTGGTGGGGTCAATGCCGGCGCTTTCCAGGAATTGCCGGCAGGCGTATGCGGAGACCACGAAACCGTCCGGAACTCGACAGCCGAGACGTTCCCTGACTTCTCCCAGCCGCGCCATCTTGTCGCCGACAACCTCGGCCATGTCCAGGTTGACTCGATCGAGGGGTATGACGAGGTCGGCCTTCGGCACTACCAGGCGGGAATCGATTGCGGCCCGAATTTCAGCCGCGATTGTCTGCACCTTATTGAGGAGCTCCGCGTGGTGCTCACCCGTGATGATTTGCAGGTTGTACACGACCTCGTGCATCGCCTTTTCGAGGTCGGCGGCCAGGGACCTGAGGTACTGCGTGTCGAAGACATACTCGCCGCCCAACATCTCACCAGCCTCGGCCATGAGCTCCAGGATGCGGTTGTTGCCTCTGAGCAACGCCTTGAAGCTCTCCAACCGCTCGCGAATCACGGCGGAGTGATCGTGGGGCGTGAGCCTGCGCAGGATCCTGGTGAGAAGGGACATGGGCCTCTCGTCCGGTGTTATCTCACGGTGTCACATGTTGGCGAAACGGTCCAGGGTCAGCCGGCGGTCGCCGCGGCACTGCCGAAATCAATGGCCCCTCTTCGAGCGATGGCCGAAGACGACGCCGGCGAGCACCCCGGCCAGGAGCGCCACGATGACCGATAAGACGCCGTACAGCAGCCCTCTTTCCCGCGCCATGGCCGAAATGGTCGCGGCGGGCCCGGCCTTTTCGACCGTCAGGAGTGCGGAAGCGAGGACGGTTTCGCGGTGTCGGTCGAAGGCCAATAATTGCACATCGAAGCTGCCCACGGGCACGTCCGGAGGGATGAAAAAATCGGCAGCACAGTCGAGGTCTCCTGAGCTCCCGGCGGTCAACGCTACTCCACCCTCGGTCACGCCATACAGCTTCTGCTTCTCCTTCAACTTGACAAACTCCCCGAAGATCCGGTGGTCTTCGTCGGCGCCGCGAGCGGGTGACACGCGACACTTCGACTCGACCGCACGGTAACCAACCGATGCGCTTTCGACCGCGTGAGCGCCGAGGGACCCCCGAAGACCCGGCGACGTCGCCAGCAAGTACAGCGATGGGACATTTTCGATCGTCACGTCGCCGATGTTGCTCCAGAGCAAGCCACCGACTTTGCCCTTCAACTTGAGGTCGACAGGGGTTTCTTTCCCACTGATCACAATCGCGACCTCGTGGCCGGCCGGAGCCGTGCCGCTGACCCGGACGGTCTTACCATGATAGAAAAGCCGGGCGGTGACCATCGGCGGATCGACCACGAGACGCGGACCCAGAGAGGTTCCAGCTGCGTCCAATTCTTCCGCGCCGGCCGCCGAAGCGATGATGATGGCCACGGCCGCCATCGATGCCGCCAACGCGCGCCGCAGGCGGAGGACACTCCGTAAGAGGGTTGATGACGCCGCCATCACTCGCCCGCCTTGAGACCGACCAAGATGTCCGGCGGCAACAGGAACCCGAGCAGCATCTTCGCGCAGACGACGAGGACAATGACGGCGAGCAGGATCTTGAGCTGGTTGCCCTTGAGGCGCTCGCTGGCCCTGGCGCCGATCTGGGCGCCGATCACCGACCCTGCGAGGAGAATAAGGGCAAGCACGAAGTCGACCGTGTGGTTGACCGCCGCCTGTAGCACGGTGACGTTGATGCACGTGAAGAGGATCTGGAAGAGGCTCGTGCCGACCACCACGTGCATCGGCATGCGGAGGAGATACACCATGATCGGGACCATGATGAAACCTCCGCCGACCCCCATGATGGCAGCTAGGACGCCGACCATGACGCCAAGCAGCAGAGGCATGATGACCGAGACGGTGACGTTGGAACGGGGAAAGTGGACCTTCCAAGGGAGGGTTCGGACGATTCGTGCATAGATCGACGGGCGACCGTCGGGCCGCGGGACAAGCTTGCTTTGACGGGTCCCGCGGAGGTCCCCGAGGCTTTCGTAAAACATGTAAGAGCCGACGCCGCCGAGCATGATGACGTAGGCAGCATGGATCAGAACGTCAGCCTGGCCGACGCTGCGGAGCAGCTTGATCAAAAAGACCCCCAGCGACCCGCCGGTCAGACCTCCGATCAACAGCAGGGTGCCCATTTTGAAGTCGACCATGCCTGCTCTGGCGTGGGCGAAGGTGCCCGACGCCGATGCGGCGACGATCTGGTTGGAGTCGGAGGCGCACGCCACTGTCGGTGGAATCCCAATCATCATCAGGAGGGGAGTCATCAGGAAGCCCCCGCCGACACCGAACATCCCGGACAGAAAACCGACCAGGCCGCCGAGACCGAACAAAAGGGGAATGCTCACCGCATTCTCGGCCACCGGGAGATAGATCGAAAGATCCAATTCCAGCTCCTTCCCGCGTCAGTGATGGTTGACCGGCAAGCGAACCGTGACGGTCGTTCCCGCGCCTGGCTCGCTGTCGATCCTGATGCCGCCCCCGTGCCGTTCGATGATTCCGTAACACACTGATAGCCCGAGCCCTGTCCCCTCGCCGATCTCCTTGGTGGTGAAAAACGGATCGAAGAGCTTGTCGACGTTCTCCGGCGCGATGCCGACGCCGTCATCGGAGACCTCGATTGTGAGTTGACCGTCCTCGCGAGCGACGCGCACCGCCAAATTGCCGCCTTCGGGCATGGCTTGAATGCTGTTGAGGAAGAGGTTGAGAAAGACCTGCTGCAGGTTGCGGGGGTTGGCGTTGATATCTGGGAGATCCTTTGCGATGTCGATGTCGAGGTCGATGCTGGCGAGGTTGAGCTCGTTGCTGATCAGATTGAGGGTCGAACCGATGATGTCCTCGATCGACACCGTCGAAAACGCCGGTGTACCCTTGCGGGTGAAGTCGAGGAGGTCGCGAACCGTGGCGCCGGCCCGCTCCACTTGGGTGTAGATCTGTTCGAGCATCCTTTTCTTTTCGGCGTCGGAGTAGTCCTCGTAATCCTCCAGCATCGCCTCGACGTTGAGGCCGATATTGTTGATCGGATTGTTGAGCTCATGGGCGATGCCGGCCGTCAGCGTGCCGACGGCGACCATCTTCCCTGACTGGATGAGTTGGTCCTGGCGCCCCTTGAGCTCGCACATCATCTTGTTGAAGGTGATCGCCAGATCAGAGAATTCGTCACGGAACCTCCGCGCTGGCCTGATAGGGGTGTAGTCCCCATCTCCGATGCGCGCGGCGTATGCCTTGAAGCGGGCGAGCGGGTTCAAAAACGCTCGAATGATGAATGCGGCGAGGATGGTCATCACAAAGAGCATGACCACCTGCGCGCTGATCGCGACCACCGCCGAGGTCTGGAGCAGACGAGCGATGGCGAAACGTTCGCGGTCGATCAACTCATGGGCGTCGGCGATAGCCTGCGCGCCGTATGTGCGAAGCTCCGCCTCGATACGGTGCTGCTCTCGGCCGCGTTCCGGTTCGCCCATCTCCTGGGTCTTGAGCAGTTGTCTGAGCGAGCCCTCGTACAGGGCCGCCGTGTCCTTCATCCTTGACCACATCGGCGCCCCGGTGACTGTCCGCAGGTTGTCTTCGTTCGCCTCGAGGATGCGGTTCGCGGTGCGAATTCGAGCAAGCGCATCGGCCAGGTTGGTGCCGTAGAGAAAAAAGTCCTTCTCGAATCTCCGGGCCTGGTCGATCTCGAAGGCGTAATCGCCTACTTTTTCGAGGAACTGCTGCTTCTCGCGGAGCTGTGACACCAGCAACACGGCCGCCACCGTCATCGCAGCGGTCAGGACGAAGAGGAGCGCAAAGACCGCGGCAACCCTGATGCGGATGCTGATCGAAGGGCGCCTGAGCAATGACTGATCGACCACGACCTGGTCGCATGGCTCCAAAATGCCCGATCCCTCACGTTCAGCGACTCCGTTGTTCGGCATGACCCTTCTTCAAACAACCTCCGGCCAAGTGTACTCCTCTGAAAACGAGTTTTCGCAGCATTTGTGCCTCAAAGCACAGAGTTTTTCGGCGAGCCACAGATTTGGGATTCGCAACCCCACACTGCGGTCCGACGCGAGAATAGGGAACCGATCAGGTGACGGCGGTGAGATGATGAGTCGTGGTTGGCGGAAGGTCGTGCGATATTGTTGCCTGAATCGAAAGAGGAAGGACACTGGATGAACGTTGTGATTTTCGGGGCCAGCGGAATGGTCGGACAGGGTGTGCTGTTGGAGTGTCTCGATTATCCGAACGTGTCTTCGGTTCTGATTGTCGGTCGCAATCCGTGCGGCGTCGAACACGCGAAAGTCGAGGAAATTCTCCATCGCGATTTTTCGGACTACGCACCGATCGAGGACCGGCTCGGTGGCTTGAACGGGTGCTTTTTTTGCCTCGGCGTTTCGGCGGCGGGAATGAGCGAGGAGGATTACAGACACGTTACCTATGACTTTGCGGTTGGTGCGGCCGAGACCCTGTCACGCCTCAACCCCGAAATGGTTTTCTGCTACGTCTCGGGCGCCGGCACCGACAGCTCAGAGAGCGGCCGCAGCACGTGGGCTCGAGTCAAGGGAATGACAGAGAATCGCCTCCTGGAATTGCCCTTCAAGGCGGCCTATATGTTTCGGCCCGGCTACATCCAACCGAAGAGGAAGGTTCGATCGAAAACCCGACTGTACCAGGCGATGTATACCGTTTTGGCGCCTCTTTACCCGATATGGAAGACCCTGTTCCCGAGCTTCGTCACGACCACGGAGAAGGTCGGCCTGGCGATGATCCGCGTGGCCGAAAACGGGTTTCCGAGGTCAGTGCTCGAGACCCGCGACATCAATGCTCTGGCGCATGATCGCGACTGAGATCTGCGTTGATGATCGCCCGTCGGCTGCTACTCTGGTGGGGTAGATAGACTGTGGAAACCAACGGCATCCCTACTGCGGTGGACGAGATCCTGAGCGACCGGTTTCTC
>CAYRFI010000106.1:0-10985 GCA_964423595.1 uncultured Thermoanaerobaculia bacterium
AGCCGGCGACCGTCCGGCGACCAGCTGGGCTCAAGGTCGTCGTCCGGATGGCGGCTGACGTTGTACGGGGTGCCGCCGGTCGCCGACACGATCCACACCTCGTTGTTGAATTGCTCATCGGCGATCGAGTAGGCGAGCCACTCACCGTCTGGCGACCAGTCGAAATCGGGGGTGTCCCAATGATCGAGCAGCACGATTTCCCCGCCGTCCTCTCGATCTCTCAGAACCAGCGTGCCCTTGCCCCGGACGAACGCAATCCGGTTGCCGTCCGGTGAAAATTGCGCGGCGTACTCTTCTGCTGGTGAATCGGTGACGCGGGAGAGCTCGAAATCGAAGGATTCCGGCCATGGCGTGCCCTCATCCATCCGCCGCGCCAGATAGAGATCGTCGTTACCGTTGACGGCCGAGCTGAAGAGGAGCTGCTTGCCGTCGGGGGACCAGCTCACGTCGCGTTCGCGCTCCGGCGTCGCCGTGACCCGTGCAGTAAATGGTTCGGCGATCTTCTGGTCCTCCTTGGAGGCGATGCCGGTGACGAAGACGTCGCCGTGAACGATAAAGGCGGCGAGCTTTCCATCCGGGCTGATCGCGAGCTCATCCGCGTCATCGGATGCGGTTTTGCGTTGGACGGGGTTCTTGATCTCGTCGGCCGGCACCTGAATGCTCAGACGGGCCGGCTCTCCGCCATTCGGAGAGACCGTCCACAATCCATCCTCGAACTCGTATGCGATGATCGTGCCGTTGGCGGAGACCTTGGGGAATCGAACCGCCGACCCCTCGTGAAACGTGAGCTGGGTCGCTTCTCGAGTCGCGGTATCGATTCGAAAGACGTTCTTGCGTCCGCTCCTCGATGACAGAAAGACGATGGTTTTGTCATCGAGCCACGACGGGCAATCATCGTCACCGTCGAAGTCGGTCAGCTGCACGTATTCTCCGGCCGACGTTCGAATCCACAGGTTGCGGGCGGCGGCCCCGCGGTAACCGCGGCGCGTCCACTTCGTATCACCGCGCACGAAGGCCAGGGTCTCGCCGTTCGGTGAGTAAGCGGCGTTCTCGCCGAAGGCGTCCTGGACGAGGGTCGGCGTGCCCCCGGTGAGGGACGCCGTCCACAGCTGCAGCCCCCTGCTGACGCCTTCGTACCGTTGCGAGGCGAAGAGCACCGATCCGCCGTCAGGCGTGAACCCGTTCGCGAAATCGTTGCACGAGGCAAAGGTCAGGCGAATTGGCGAGGCGCTGCGGTCCACCGGCATGACGAAGACATCGTTGTTGCCGTGACGGTTCGAGACAAATGCGATGAGGCGGCCGTCACGCGACCACACCGGAAAGCGCTCGACGGCGGGGTGCGCGGTGAGCCTGGACGCCTGACCTCCCTGTGCCGAGACCAGCCACAGATCACCCTGCCACGAAAAGGCGATCTGGGATCCGTCGGGCGACGGCGCGGGGTGGCGCGGCAGCGGAGCTTCGATCGCGGTGGTGTTCGCGGCGATGAGAGAGACAAAAACCAGCGAGCAGACGATGCGACGGATCATAGAGTCCCCCTGCTTCATCAGATCAGCGGAAAGATTCGCAGCATGCCGCTTTCCTCGAACGCGGCCCTCCCACAGGCGTTCGAGGGTACCAAACCCGCGAGATTCCGGCTCCGGCGGCGCGAGCGGATCGATCCTCGAGCTGTGCTACGCTGACCGCCGTCCGCATGATTTCGCACCGAGGGAACCCCTGGATGCCGCGCGTTGGCTGGCTGATCGTCGGCCTGTTGTTCGTGGCCTTCATCTGGGGAATGCACCGGCGATCGCAGCTCGAGATGAGCGGCCAGAAAGCGGTGCAGATGCTGTTCGTGCCATCGGTCGAGCAAGGGACCCTGGTGCGGCGCGGCGACGAGCTGGCTCGCTTCATCCGCGCCGACAGCGGTCTGACCCTACGCTCGCAGGTTCCCACCAGCTACGCGGCGGTGATCCAGGCATTGGGCGCAGGCCAGGCCGACGTGGCATGGATCCCGGCCTTTGCGTATGTTCTCGCCAACGCGCGCTACGGCGCCGAAGCGAGACTTCAGGTGGTGCGGTCGGTAGATCGATACTCGATAGTCGTTACCCGCGATGGTCCGGGCGAGCCACAACGACTCGAGAACCTGGTCGATCGGCGGGTGGCAATCCCCGCCATCATCACGGGCCGTCTCCGCGCATCCCTCGTCGAGCTGCTCGACGAGTTCGCGCCGGGCTGGGTCGAGGTGCCGGTTGCGACCGACAAGGAAGCGGTGTGGCGCCTGATCGAGGACCGCGACGTCGATGCCGCCGCCAGCCGTCACGTCTACTCAGGCCCCAACGATCTGGTGGGGGACGGACGCAAGGAGCTCGAGTACGACCGCCCCGGGACCCTGAGGGAAACGAGGGTCATCCGCACCAGCGAGCGGCCCGAGGCCGAGCTGTCAAACGTCTATTTCGGATGCATCTTGACCCGCACCGACTCGGGAATCAAACGGCTCGAGGACCTCAGCGGCACGAGCTTCGCGTTCTCCGACGAGACCTCGACATCAGGCCATATATTTCCCAGCGCCCTGCTACAGCGTTCGAATGTCCATCTCGGACATGTGCTGTACGCCGGCGGGCACCCCAACGTCGTGCAGGCAGTACGGGACGGCAAAGTATCTGGAGGCGCCGCCTTCTACTCGCCACCCTCCGCCGCCAACCGGCGTGATGGCACGCTGGTGGGCGATGCGCGCTTCCTGATCCTCAAAAACATGGCGACCCAGGAGGAGCGCTCGGAGCTTCTCGAACAGGTGCGCATCATTGCCCTGACCGATCCCATTCCAAACGACGTGTGCTGCGTGCGAAGAGGCTTTCCCGAAAAGGTGTGGACGCAGTTCGAAGCCTCGCTGCAGCGCTTCCTCGAGACTCCCAACGGCCGCGGCGCGTATTACGACCTCGTCGCCGGGGTCGCGGCCTCTCCGTGTTCCGACTCCGATTTTGACGAGTTCAGGGCCGCCCTCACCGATGCCGGGGTGAGCGCATCCGCGCTCCTCGAAGCCGCCGAGCAGCGGCTCGAGCGGCAACGAAGCAAGAAGGGCGGCGGCTCATGAGTGCGGCCGTCGCGCCCCAATCCGGAACCCAGCCGGCGGTCCGCATGGCCGATCTCGGGATGGTCTACCCGGGCGGCGTGCGTGCCCTCGAAGGCGTGAATCTCGAGGTCGGGGAGGGCGAGTTTCTGGCCATCCTCGGCCTTTCCGGGTCCGGGAAGTCGACTCTGCTGCGCTGCATCAACCGCCTCGTCGACCCCACCGAAGGCAAGGTGTGGATCTTCGGACAGGAGATCACAGCGCTCTCAGGTAGCGACCTCCGTCGCCTGCGACGCCAGGTCGCGATGATTTTCCAGCAGTTCAACCTGGTTCGTCGCCATACGGTGCTGAGCAATGTGTTGGCCGGGAGCCTCGGTCGCAGTCGGCTGCTGCCGAGCCTGATGGTCTCGTTCCCGGCGAATGAGCGTCAACGCGCCCTTCAAAACCTCGAAAGGGTCGGCCTCGGAGACCGCGCAGGCAGCCGGGCCGACGCTCTCTCCGGCGGCCAGCAGCAGCGGGTGGCGGTGGCGAGAGCGTTGATGCAGGAGCCTCGCCTGATCCTCGCCGACGAACCGGTGGCCTCCCTCGATCCAGCCCTGCGGCACTCGGTCATGCGCCATATCGAGGCCCTCAACCGCGAGGAAGGCCTGACGGTGATCTGCTCGCTGCACGATATCGATCTGGTGGAACGGTACGCGACGCGGCTTGTCGCTTTGCGCGACGGCCGCATGGTGTGGGAGGGCCTGCCGAAGGACTTCGATCGAGGGACCTTCAAAGAGATCTACGGCGAGGACGCGGAGCCGGCCTCGAACACGGGGTTCTGATGGCCGTCTCGCCACATCACCCCGGGCAAGCCAGCGACTGGCGCAAAAATGTGGCGCGGCTGCAGGCGATCGGTATCGACGCCGTCCTGATCGCGATGGCCCTCCTCATGGTGGAGCTCTTGATCGTCGCGTTCTCGGGCCGCCGCGGGCCCACCGGCCTCCTCTTGTCCGCCGAGGAGATCCTCGATCTCCTGCACTACGCCTGGGCGGCACTGGCGGGTCTGGCGCTGGCAATCATCTGGCATCTCTTCCACCGCCGGCTGGGAGCGACGCCTGGGAGAGCCCTGGTGGTGGGCGTTCCCGAGGGGGAGCGCGACCTCGAGTGGACGCATACGCTTCGCGGTTGGTTCGCCGCGGTCTTCATCGAGCTGACGTTCTTCGCCGGATGGCTCATCACCGAGCTCGACCTCGTAGCTTTCCTGACCAAATTCAGCAAGGCGAGGGACATTGTCTACGGGCTCGCGCAGCCGTCGGCGAGCGTCCTCCACGAGGGGCTGGTGCTCCTCGTCCAGACCATCTTCCTCGCCTTCATGGCCACCGCCTTCGCGATACCGGTAGCATTTGTTCTCGCCTTTCCTTCGGCCCGCAACCTGACCCGTGGCTCGGCCACAGCACGCATCGCCTATACCGTGGCACGCACCTTCATGAACTTCGTGCGGGCGGTCGAACCGCTGGTGTGGGCCCTGATCTTCATCTCGTGGGTCGGTATCGGCCCCTTTGCCGGTGTGCTCGCCCTCTGGGTGCACTCGATAGCGGCGTTGACCAAGCTCTACTCCGAGCAGATCGAGTCAATCGACGACGGGCCGATGGACGCCATCAAGGCCACCGGGGCCAGCATCCTCCAGGTGCTTCGGTACGGCGTCGTCCCTCAGGTGATCCCGCCGTTTCTTTCCTTCACCATCTACCGCTGGGACATCAATGTCCGCATGTCCACTATCATCGGTTTCGTTGGCGGTGGCGGGATCGGCTACATCCTCAAGCCGAGGGTGGACCTCGGGGAATGGGGCGAAGTCGGCACGCTGGTGCTGTTGATTGCAGGTACCGTTTGGCTGATGGATATCATTTCGGCCAAGATTCGTGAACGTATCGTCTAGCAATTCTCGGCCGTTCTTCCGGCGGGTTTCACCCGCCGAAATTCCGGCCGAGAATTGCTGATAGGGATTGGTTAAATCTTGTTTTTCAGCGATTCTGCCGGGGGCAGCCCGCAAGCTGCACCCGGCAGAATCGCTACCAGTCGTAATACCAGCCCAACGAGAAATAGGTTTCCTTCAGCCACAGGAACTGGCCCATGACCGAGCGGCCGGTGCCGTACTCGAAGGCGATACGGTGGACCGAGCTGCGGTCGCCGACCGGGATCCAATATCCGGCCTGCACGGTGAGTCTCGCATTCCAGTCCGTCTCCTCATAGGTGCGGAGATCGATCGCGGCGAAGTGTGAGGCGCGTCCCTTCCAGTACTTCCGATCCGAGATGTACTGCAGGCCGGACTCGAGGCGAAGGGTCATACCGCCCCTCAGACCATTACCCCATCCCAGCTCCGAGTAGAAGGTCGTATGTGGCTGAAAGGTCCAGGCCACCCCGAAGACGGCCTCTTCGCGGGTATAGTGGATCCGCTTGATGCCGGTTCGAAGCGAGTACTCATCGCCGATGTGCGACGAGTCGTGCTGGGAGCCGACGCGGAACCCGAGCTCGGGCGAGATCATCCGGCTCAGGTAGAGGCCGTAGAAGCCGTCCCAGCCGGTGTTGTCCCAGCTCCACTCGAGATCGAACTCGCCGGCGAAACCGCCTTCGAAGCTCAGTTGCCACCCTTTGTCGGGCTCACCCTCGGGATGCCAGCGGCGGATGCCGAGGCTGCCGCCGAGGCGAAGACCGAATCGAAAGGCCCCGGTCTCCGGAACCTCGGTATCGGCCAGCCACTGCAAGGTAAGGGCGCTCTGCGGCCGCAGGGGGTCCGCGATGTAGCGGGGGTAGAAGTCTGACGGCGGGAACCATACGCCAACCTTCTTTTTATTGTTGACGGTGTCGGCTGTCTCGTCGTCGGCCCCGATCGCTGCGGATGACACAAGGAGGAGGACGAGAAGAAAGATTGTCGAGCGAATGGACACAGAGAGCCGCATGGCGCGAGAGTGTAGCGCAACTCCGCCGTTTCGCGATCCGTTCGATCCGAGATTCGTGCGGCTCAGTGTGCCTCTCCGCTGTACTTCTCTCCGGCCTCGATCGAGACCTGGAGCCAGTTCTGCGGCGGTGGCAGGGGACAGGTGGCGTAGGGCGTGAATGCGCAGGGCGGGTTGTAGGCGAGGTTGAAATCGAGAATCGTCCTGCCCTCGTCATCGGCTGCAGACGCGTACAGAAAACGCCCGGCACCGTAGGTCGTCACGGCGCTGGTGGCGTCGCGAAAGATCAGGAAATATCTCTCGTCCTCCGGTCCGCTGAGGAAGGGCTCCAGCGACGCCTCGATGCCGTCGATGGTGAAGCTGAGCACACCTGGCGCGATATACGTCGTGTCCTGACCGAGAACGGTAGGAACGGCCACCTCGCGCGGAACGTCATACGGCTCGAGTCTCGCCTCGACGCGGAAGGACTCATCGATCGGAAAATGCTCGATGCCCTCGAACGAGGTCAGGGTGGACGCTTCGGGGTCCTTGACCCGCGCCGCGAGACGTCCCTCCCGGTCGATGATATAGAACTGGATGCGCCCCGCAGTGACGATGTCGGGCTCGCCCTCGGCATCCGTTGTCAAGGTGACCTCCGTCAGGGGCTCGCCGTTGACGTTGACGTGCGCTCCGTCGTCGGCGATCGCCGTGACAACGCCGTCAGGTCCGAGAATCAGGCGACCCGCGACGACCGGAACACTGTCATCCGGGAGCACGACTTCGTTATCGTCACCCGATCCGAAGAGGTTTTCGCCGGGCGCGAGCCAATACAGGCCGGTGAGCGTGAGCCAGCCGTCGGCGGCGGTCAGTCGTTCCAGGCGCTCGCTCCGCCACTCCTCGACCTCGGCCGCGTACGCCGGATCGACCGGGGGCGGCGCCTTGGCGCAGGCGGTCAGGCTGAGAAGCAGGGTGACAACGATCGACACGAGAACGGTGGGGGAGATCGCCTTATTCATCGGGGTGTTGTAGCACACCTGTCCACCTACCCGCCCACCCAATTCGGAATGAGGAATGACGAATGAGGAATTCCCGCCCACCCTCCCGGAAATTTCGGATTTCCTTCTGCCCCTCGTGGCCTCCGGGAGGAACAGGTGGGAATTCAAAACTGAGAACCGAGAATAGAAAAATGAGAATCAAAGCCTTGCGAGCGCCTCATCCAACCGAGATTCGAAGAGTTCTCCCAACGCACTCAGTGACTTCAGATCCGTCGGCTCGTCGGGAAGAAGCGGGATCTCGATGACCGGATGTGAGCCGCCGACGAGATCGCGGAGCTCCGCCACGGTCTGGCGGTCGCGTCGGCCGAGCCATCCCAGCAGGCGGTGGCCCTCGCTTCGCTTCTCCCGGTTCGGGTCGTCGAGCGTCGGATGGACCCGATTGATGACAATCGGTCCGAGGTTGTAGCCGGCTTCGGTGAGGCGCCGCGCAAAGAAAAGGGTGTCGGCGACCCGTCCCTGGCCGGGGCCGCTGACCAGAAGGAACATTGTCGCGGGAGAGCGCAGGAGATCGTGGACCTCGAGAGCGCGCTCGCGGAATCCTTCATAGAGGGGGGAGAAGGCGCGGAAGAAATCGGCCATGTCGCGCAGGAGCTCGAGGCCGACCATGCGGTCGAGAAATGCCTCGACGTTTCGCCCGAGGATGCCGAGTCTCGCGGTGGCTTTGAGTTTGCCTTCGGTGTCGAACCAGGGTTTGAGGGCGATACGCAGCGCGCCGCTATCGAGGAAGCCGACGATCCGCGCTGGGGCGCCGAGAAAGTCCAGCGCCTGGCGCGTCGGCGGCGTGTCGAGGATGATGCGGTCGTAAGCTCCCTCGTGTGCAACTTCGAAGAGGCGCTCGGAGGCCATGTACTCGAGCACTCCCGCGAGGTTGGCGGAGAGCCGGTCATAGAAGCGATTGGTGAGAATCCTCTGGCGTGCCTCCTCGTCCGGAGCGTAGCGGTCGATCAGCCGGTCGAAAGTCCGGCGCGCGTCGAGAAGGCTCGCGTACAGCGCACCTGCGGTGTCCGTCTTGACACGCGTCGCGTGCTCGGCGGCTTCGAGCCCCACACCCAGAGTGTCCTTGAGTCGCAACGACGGATCGAAGGTCATCACCAGGGTGTTGTTACCGGCGCCGGCCGAGCTCGCGGCCATGACTGCAGCCAGGGTCGTCTTGCCGACCCCGCCCGATCCAACCACGATCACCAGCGAGTGCTCGCGGGGATCCA
The DNA here is from genome assembly GCA_964423595.1 of uncultured Thermoanaerobaculia bacterium. Taxonomy (GTDB): domain Bacteria; phylum Acidobacteriota; class Thermoanaerobaculia; order Thermoanaerobaculales; family Sulfomarinibacteraceae; genus Sulfomarinibacter. Next base: position 8,222 of record CAYRFI010000106.1, read on the forward strand.
TTATCGGTCCTCGACTGCGCCGGCGAGGTGCTCGCCAACCACACCGACCAAAACCGGCCCGGCGTCGATCGGCTCGAGCGGGATCTCGGCGATCGGTCCATCCCACACGTTGACCAGCCGGGCCAGCTCATCCTCGTTGACCTGCCGCCTCCGGATCCACAGGCGGGTCGCCTCGTCGTCCCCGGCGTGCGGCTCGGGAGCCGGCGGATAGACCGCGTTGACGACCACCAGCTCGGGCCGGCGGTCGAGCCGCGTCCGCATCGCGTCGAGAAGCTCCAGGACTTCATGCACCGGCATTTCTTCGGCGGTGGTGACGACAACCGAACCGAAGCGCTCGGTATCGGCGAGAAAAGTCGCGATCTCGACCGCCATCTTGCCGATCGGACCGCTCGAGATGACCTCCGAGACCAGCTGCGGGGCAGCCATCCAGGCGACGCCGTGGCCGGATGCGGGGGCGTCGAGGATGACCACGTCGGGGCGCCGGAGCTCTTTCGGACCGTGCCCCTCGACCATCCGCAGCGCCCGACCGAAGACGGCCGTCTGTTTGAGACCGGGCGCGCCCTCCGTGAAGTGAAGATGCACGGGGCTTTCGAGGACCTTACGTACGAGCGCTCCGACCTTGAGTTTTTCACGAACCAGATCATCGAGCAGCTCGCGCGGATCGAGGTGCTGGAGCCAGAGATTGGAAGCGGCCTCGACGATTTCGCCGCCCGACGGCGGTGTGTCGAGGAGCTGGTGGAGGTTCTCACGCGGGTCGACCTCGATCAGCAATACCTTGCGGCCGCGATTCGCGAGGAGAGCGCCAAGCGCGGCCGTCACGGTGCTCTTGCCGACCCCTCCCTTGCCGGTGACCACCAGCATCTGGAGGCGGTCCAGTCGTGCCAATAGGTTGATCTGATCAGCGCTCATCGAATCGCCCGCGAGCTTAGCATGTGGGCGGGCTGCCTCTATGCCGCCCATGTCGACCGCCGTTGTGGTGCGGCCGTCCCGGACGCACTTCTTCGATAGCAGTGGAATCGTGCAGGCGAGACGCCTGCACCACAAAACCCGCCACTTGTTGAAATCAGAGTCGCTGAAACACGGCTTCCGCGAGACCGTGACGTTCGAGAGGCCCGTTACCTGACCAAAAGAACAGCAGCAGCGGGAATTGATGACACAGCATCTCAGGTTTTGTTCTATGGCAGGGCTTCGAAATGGCCGTGGAGGACTCGAATGCACCGATCTGACGACAACCCGTTCAGAATCTCGGCGGTCCCGGAACCCGAACAGGGTCTCGGTCGGCCGGTAATGGACAGCGACCCGAGTGGAGACCCGACTCATCGGATTCAATCGATGGTGGAATCGTCCGAGATATTTCTGTTCATCAAAGGAACGCCGCAGCGACCTCAGTGCGGCTTTTCGGCGAACACCGTTGCCATCATCGATACGCTCGGCATTCCCTACCGGACGTTTGACGTTTTGTCGGACGAATCGATCCGCGCCGCAGCCAAAGACTTTGCCTCCTGGCCGACCTTCCCTCAGATATATCTCAATGGCGAGTTCATTGGTGGCAATGACATCTTGATGGAAATGTATGACACCGGTGAGCTGCGAGGTCTGGTTTCGGGGAGCGGCGGATGACAGAAACGACGGCAGTCGATGCACATGCTTTGGTGACGATCACCGAGAAAGCGAAGGCCGAGATTCGCGCAATCTTCGAGCGTGAAGAGAAGGACGGCGATGTGGGGCTGCGGTTGGGGGTTATCGGCGGTGGTTGCTCCGGCCTCTCGTACCAGATGGAGTTCTCGGAACGAAGGCCCGATGACTCGGTGATCGAGTGCGGGGGATTCAAAGTCCTGCTCGATCCAAAGTCGACGATCTACCTCAAGGGGATCACCCTCGATTTCCAGGACGGGCTCCAGGGCAAGGGCTTTGTCTTCGGCAACCCCAACGCCACCAATACCTGCGGTTGTGGTGAGTCGTTCAGCATCTGATGTGTTGCTCTTCAACGGCGGTCAGGCGCCACTGGAGGGTTGGACCCTGGCGGGAGTGGACGGCCGCGATGCCGTGCGCTTCCTCCACAGCCAGCTAACCTCGGACGTCCGGGGCCTTGAACCGGACACATCGCAGCAGACCGCGCTCCTCGATCGCGGTGGGCGACTGCGAGCTTTCGGTTTCTTGTGCAGGCGCGCAGACCGCATCGAGCTTCTTCTCCCAACCGAGATCGCAGCGTCGACCGTGCGGCGGCTGGAGAAGAGCGTCATCGCCGATGACGTCAGTTTGACGGTCGTCGACGCGCCTCGGATGCGGCTGGCGCTCGGCGCCGAGGCGGTGCGCCGAGCGGTGCAGGAGAGAGTCGATCGGCGTTTTCCAATCGAAGTCTTCGGCAGCCGCGGGTTCGTCACATGGGGTGATGACGAGCTCGACCTGCCGACTTTCGCCGGCAACGAGCTCGAGGCACGGCGGGTTCTGACGGGCCTTCCTCGCTGGGGCGAGGAGGTGTCCGACGGCGTGCTGATCCACGAGACGGCACTCATCGACACCGCGGTCTCGACGAAAAAGGGATGCTATCTCGGCCAGGAAACTGTGGCCAAGGTCGCGAGCGGGCGCGGTGCGGTGCGGGCGCCGATGCTCCTCGAGGTCGTCACCGGCGACGGAACGTATCGCACCAAGCACGAGTACGACGAGCGCAACCGCCTCGTCACCCTCACCCTCGGCGACCAGTCCACCGATCCCCTGGAGACCAGCTACGAGTACGACAAGGTCGGCAATCTCACCGCCGTCG
>CAYRFI010000106.1:10995-14833 GCA_964423595.1 uncultured Thermoanaerobaculia bacterium
GGCGCGGTGCGGTGCGGGCGCCGATTCTCCTCGAGGTCGTCACCGGCGACGCGATGGGTGGCGGGCTGGCCGGTCGAGAGTTCGCATTCGATGCGGCGAAGAGAGGCGGCACGGTGTTGTCGTCCGTTCGGTGGGAGGAGAAAGTCTTTCTCCAGGCGACGCTCGTCCGCGAGCTGCGCGTCCAGGGTCGAGAATTCGAGTGCTTTTTCGAGGGAGGTCCCACGCTGACCGTACGGGTCCACTCACTACCGTATCTTGCCGCTCCCCAACCGGCGGCGTGGGCGCGATGGCTCGAGCTGCGAGCGGTCGAAGAGTTCGCGGCCGATCGTGAGGACGGGGCGATCGAGCTCTACCAACGGGCGATCGCGGTTTGCCCGTCGTATGCGGACGCCTATGAGGCACTCGGGGTTATCCTCGGTCGACACGGCCGCTACGAAGAAGCCGTCGAGCTGATGCTGCGATTGCTCGAGGTCGACCCGTTGTCGGTGATGGCGCACACAAATCTCTCGCTCTATTACAACCAGCAAGGTCGGATCGAAGATGCCGAACGCGAGGCCGCCGAGGCAACGCGAGCGAAACTCCGGCGCGAACAGGACGGGAAGGATATGGCCGCGGCTGCACGGCACCGGAAGGAGTCGGTGATCGCCGATCGAGAGCGGCGCGCCGAGATGTTCCGCCAGGTCCTCGATCTCGACCCTGACGATGCCCTCGGAAACTTTGGGCTCGGCGAGCTGCTGGTGGAAGAGGGGAGTTACGAGGAGGCCGTCGCCCACCTCGAGCGCGCCCTGGCGGCTGACCCGCGATACTCCGCGGCGCTGCTCGCCCTCGGTCGGGCCCATGAGGGCGCCAAAGACCTGACCGCGGCGCGCCAGACCTACCGCCACGGCGTGCATGTCGCTGCAGCGAAGGGTGACCTGGCGACGGCGAACAAGATGCAGGAGCGGTTATCGATCATGGATGATGGAGGGTCAGACGCATAAAACCCGTCTCCGTGCCCGACTAGCCTGCAAATCTCACCGGTTTTCGTTGCGAGGGCGGCGAGGTGCCGTGCACAGTGGGTTTTTCGACCTAGAGATCCGGCTGGGGACCCCGGCCGGACCTCGCAGGGCGCGGAGCGCGCACTTGCGGTACGTCGAGCACCCCGAGGCGAGAGAACACCGCTGAGGGCGGTGCATCGTCGACCGCAGCAGAAAGTTGGTGAGATACGCAGGCTAGCGCTCTACTCTGACCATCCACGCCCCATCCGGAGTCCTCCGCGTCAACTCACACCGCTGTCCGTCTTCAAGCTCGACCCAGAGACGGTGGCGCACCGGTTCCCCGGCCTCGACGCTTGTGATCAATGCTGTATCGAGGACGTCGACGATCTCGAACCTTTCGCCGCCGATGATCACGGCGACCGGTGTATCTTCGCCCCGACTCTCACTTCGGCACTCCACCCGGGCGATCGCTGGGATTGGATCACTGGACATCGATCGTGATCTTAGCTTGTTTGATATCGGGCACGGAGACGGGAAAAGAAATCCCCGGTCAGAGACCGGGGATTGAGTCGTCTGGTGTCGATTTCGGTCAGGCCGATTTCTCCACCCACACCTTCAGGATCTCCAAGGTCGCCATCACCGCAGCGTCCATCCACTCCAGCGACACCCACTCGCGGACCGAGTGGAAGTTCTGACCGCCGGCCCAAACGTTGGGGGTCAGAAGGCCCATGTAGGAAAGCCGCGCGCCGTCGGTGCCGCCGCGGATCGCCTGCCTTTTCGGCTCCACTCCGATGCGTTTGACCGCTTCGAGGGCGAAGTCCAGAACCTTGGGATCCTCTCGGATCTTGTACGACATGTTGCGGTAGGACTCTTCGAACTCGACCGATATTTTGGCCTTCGGGAATCGCTTCTCGACCGTAGTGATCACCTCCTTGAGGTGGTCCTCGCGCTCAGTCAGCTTCTCTACCGAGAAGGCCCGCACCAGGACCTTGAGGTCGACCTTGGTGACGTCGCCCGAAGCGATGTAGGGATGGAGATAGGGCTCGCGTTTCTCGGTCGATTCCGGCAGCCACCGTTCGTCGATGCCCTCGATGATCGCCGCAGCCACGCGCAGGGCGTTGACCAGCTTGTCCTTGGCGTAGCCGGGGTGGACATCGTGGCCGACAATGGTGACGTTGGCGGTGTCGGCCGAAAAGGTCTCGTCCTCGATCTCGCCGAGATCCGAGCCGTCGAGGGTGTAGGCATAGTCGGCGCCAAAGGCTTCGACGTCGAAGTGCTCGGTGCCGCGCCCCACCTCCTCGTCGGTGGTGAAGGCGATCCGGATGGGACCGTGCTCGAACTCGGGGTGGTCCCTGAGCCACTCGACGACTGTCATGATCTCGGCTGCGCCCGCCTTGTCATCGGCTCCGAGGAGGGTCGTGCCGTCGGTGTGAATCAGGGTGTGGCCGACGCATTTTTCGAGGTTGGGATTGTCTTCCGTCTTGAGGACCTGCTCGTCGTTGAGGCGGATGTCACCGCCCTCATAGGACTCGATGATCTGCGGCTGGACGTCTTTGCCCGAGGTTCCGAAATAGGTATCGACGTGGGCAATCAGACCAATGGTCGGAGTCTTTTCCGCGGCCGGGTGGTCGCCCGGCAGATTGCCGGGGATGGTCGCGAAGACATAGCCCCACTCGTTCATCTCGGCGTCGTCGCAGCCGAGCTCTTTGAGCTCTTCCGCCAGCATTCGCGAAAGATCTTTCTGCTTCTCGGTCGTCGGGCTCGATTCCGAGGCCTCATCGGACCTCGTGTCTACCTTGACGTATCGAAGGAAACGGTCGAGCAACCGTTGGCGGTATTGAGGGTCAAGGGTTGCGGTCACAGAGCACCTCCCGGTCGGTTTCGGTTGCAGAGTCTACCTCGGATCTCTTCAGACTCAAATTCACTTCGAAGGCCGCGGCGGCAGCTTGCCAAAGCGGTAGCTGACCCCGGCGGTCGCGAAGATCCCTCTGCTCTGGTCGACGATCGGGCTGTCGATGATCTCGTTATCGAGCCTCTGGATTCGAATCAGCCCTACCAGGCGGACGCGCATGTTGATGAAGAAGAAGCCGAAGAGTGAGCTGCGGAAGTTGATCACCGAGTGGCCGCGGAAGGGGGGGCGCCCCGGACGCGCTTCCTCGGGAGTGACGCCGTAATAGTAATCGACGAAGTTGCTGCTCTGCCACACAGCTCCGATCGAGGGAGTGAAACCCCACTGGTATCGGTTGAAGGTCCAGGTGCGGGAGAAATCGGTAGAAACCTGCTGACCGTACGAACGGCCGAGAAGGTCGGTGTAGGCGGCGGTGCTCAATTGGTACTTGCCGGGCTTCCAGGCGAACACGAACCCGCCCTCGATCGAGGACCTGCGCTTGTTCATCCCTTCCAGGAAAGGTGAATCGTCGGGATCGAGACCATTAAAGACGATGCCGGCACGGGCGTCGAGGCCGAATTTCTCGGTGCTGAAGAACCGATACCCCGCCTGGATTCCCTGGACGTAGAGTTTTTTGTAGGTGACCTCGATGAGGGGAGCCACGATCTGCGAGTTTTCCGCTCCCACATAGGGACGCGGCGACGAGAACGCTCCGATTCCGAGTGACCACTGAACCGGTGATGGGGTGGGGGAAGGTGCCGGGCCGGTCGATTCATCCTGTGCGAAAAGCGGCAGGCTCGAGAGGAGAATCAGAATTGGAAGAAGAGCGCGTGTTTTCATGGACCTCCTTTTGCGGCGCCGCGGTCTCGGCATTCTGCCAGCATTCGCCGAAAAGTCCAAAAAAGGGCGGCCTGCCCGTGGGCAGGCCGCCAGCCCGCATATCTCACCAGCTTCCTGCTGCGGGCGCCGATGC
>CAYRFI010000107.1:0-14496 GCA_964423595.1 uncultured Thermoanaerobaculia bacterium
ATCGGCGGACGGCGCTGAGGACTCCAGCCGGATCTCTAGGTCGAAAACCCCACTGGGCACGGCACCTCGCCGCCCTCGCGACGAAAGCCGGTGAGATATGCTGGTTAGAGGCGCTCGAAGCAAGATCCCGGATACCAGATCCCTGATCGTCATCTGGCATCTGTCATCTGGGTGGAGGGATGCGTGTTGACCGCGGTGAGAGCGGTCCATTACCATCGAGCCCACCATGAAACGCATCAAATACGTCAGCCGTTTCGCCATGCCGTTTCGCGAGAGCGAGCTCGAGGAGCTCGGAGCAAAGGCGGCCGAGAAAAACAAGGGCCTCGACATCACCGGTGTCCTGCTGACCTCAGGCGGCCTCTTTTACCAGGTCCTCGAGGGACCTGAAGAAGCCGTCGACGAGGTTTTCGGCTACATCCGAGCGGACAAACGCCACACCGACCTCGTGGTGCTCGGAATCGAGGAAGACATCACCAGTCGACTCTTCCCCGACTGGTCCATGAAGACGGTCAACCTCGACGCAGCGGCCCACGTGCGCCTGCTTCCGCTCAAGGTGTTAATGGAGGCAGTCTTCGAACAGCAGCAGCACATCGACAAGATGATGTGGGCCATCGATCGCGGTCTTCGCCAGGAATTCAGATCCAAGTCTTAGTCCATCGGGTGGCCGGGCGGTAATTCCGAATTCCGAATTCCTCATTCCGAATTGGGCGGGCGGGCGGTCATTCCCCCACCTTCTTCTCGATGTCCGCGATGCGCTCCACGAGTCGCTCGCGGATCCGTTGGCGAAGGAAAATCGTCTCCTGGATCTTCTCCGCCTCTTCCCCTTCGGCCGCCTTGACCTGCGCTTCGAGATCGGTGATCTCCTTGTCGAGAGCGGCCAACCGGAGGCGAAGGTCCTCCACCTTTTCCGCCTGGTCCGCCTTGTCGAAGACCAGAGTGTCCGGCGAGCGCTCGTGGGCTTGCTCGATCGGCTTGTCGTCCGCCACCTCGGGAACGAAAGCCCGATCTTCCTTGATGAGCCGCTGATTCATGAAGGTCGGCGAGACGATCTCGACCCCGGCACGGTGGAGAGTGTCGAGTATCGCCCGATGGAGGGCGGACTTCGAACCCAGGAACTTCTTGGTGTCGTCGAGCTGCCCCGAGACCTCGTAGGTAACCGAGAAATCTCCGAGCGCGCGGATGCGGACGAAGGCCTCGAGAAGGCCCGCGTGGCCGGCGGCCTCTGTGAGGAGCTTTTCGATTTCATCGTGTTGAAGGTCGTAGCCGAGAGAGAGCGTGGCCGAGACGAAGGTCCCCGTTGGTCGGATCACGGTGACCGGGTTGGTGGCGAGATGGAGGTTGGGGAGGGTGATGAGGTCCGAGCGCTCGTTCTGAATCTCGGTGTGGAAGAGGCCGCGTTCGGTCACCCGGCCGAGAAAGTCGCCACAACGGATGTAGTCACCGCGCTTGAAGTTGCGCACCGCCCGCAACATCAACCCCGCCATCGCGTTCGAGGCGAGAGTCGCCGAGGATAGCGCGATGACGCCGGTCACCGCTATGCCGAAGAGGGATATCAAGTTGCCCTGAGTGTGTTCTTTGAGCGGCGCCGTCACGATGATCACAACGACAAAAACCAGGGCGAGAAAAGTGAGCACCATCTGGCGCCGGAACGTTCCCTCCCCCGCCATCTCGAGGGATTTTCGGTCCATGCGGCGGTTGAGAATTCCCAGGACACTGACACCGATGATGATGACCACCGTCATCGGCATCAGGTTCAATACGATTTCGAACAGCTTTTCCATCTCTGCGCTCCTCTCGATGCCGCATGATAGCCGAGTAGCTTCAGTACACTACCACCAGGAGGGTGTGCATGCCTGAAGCCGTACTCGCGATCGATCAGGGGACGACGGGCTCGACGGCGCTGGTCCTCGACCGGGACGGACGGGTCCTCGGACGCGCCACCGAAGAGTTCACTCAGTACTACCCGCAGCCCGGCTGGGTGGAGCACGACCCCGAGGAGATTTGGCGGGTCAGCCTCGAAGTCATCGGCACCGCCCTTGGCAACGCCGGGCTGGCCGACGGAGACCTCCGAGCCGTCGGCATCACCAACCAGCGCGAAACCGCCGTGGTATGGGACCCGGCCACCGGTGAGCCCCTGCACCGAGCGATCGTGTGGCAGAGCCGGCAGACCGCCGACATCTGCCAGGAGATCCGGGACAACGGCCTCGAACCCATGATCACAGAGCGGACAGGGCTGGTGGTCGATCCCTATTTTTCGGGTTCCAAGCTGAAGTGGATCCTCGATCGCTATCCTGAGGCGCGGCCCCGGGCCGAGGCCGGAGAGCTCGTCTTCGGCACCATTGACACGTGGATGCTCTACAAGCTCACCGGCGGCGAGGCCCTCGCCACCGAACCAACGAATGCGTCGAGGACCCTCCTCTACGACATTCGAAGGCTGGCCTGGGATCCTGAGCTGCTCGAGATCTTTGGCGTGCCCGAGGCGATGCTGCCCGAGGTCAAACCGAGCTCTGGGGTCTTCGGGACAACGGTTCCGGTCGGCCCGCTCTCCGGCGGTGTCCCGGTGGCGGGCATCGCCGGAGATCAGCAGGCCGCACTCTACGGCCAGGGCTGTTGGCAACCGGGGATGGTCAAGAACACCTACGGCACCGGCTGTTTTGTGATGGTCAACACCGGATCCGAGCTCCAGCGGAGCTGTTGCGGGCTGCTCACGACCGTCTGCTGCGACGCCTCCGGAGGCGCCGCATATGCGCTCGAGGGCTCGATCTTCACCACCGGCGCCGCGGTCCAGTGGCTGCGCGACGAGATGGGCCTGATCGGCAGTGCCGTCGAAACCGAAGAAATCGCCTCACGAGTTCACGACACCCAGGGCGTGTACGTCGTGCCTGCGTTCGCCGGCCTCGGTGCGCCGTATTGGGACATGGACGCGCGAGGCGCCATCGTCGGGCTCACTCGAGGCAGTGGCCGCGAGCAGATCATCCGCGCCACTCTCGACAGCATCGCCTACCAGACCCGCGACGTCATCGACGCCATGAACAATGACTTCGCCGAACCGATGCTCGAGCTTCGCGCCGACGGCGGTGCCGCCGCCAACAATCACCTCATGCAGTTTCAGGCGGATATCCTCGGTGTCCCGGTCGTTCGGCCGCGGCTGCTGGAGACCACTGCGGCGGGCTCAGCCTTCCTCGCCGGGCTCGCAACAGGGATGTGGCGCGATCCCGAAGAGCTCGGGGGCGCGTGGCGCGAAGACAGGCGTTTCGATCCCGCCATGGACGCGGACCAGAGGGAACGGCTCTATGCGGGTTGGCGTGATGCGGTAGAACGGGTTCGCGCCGACCGCCGGGAGGCCGTGCGATGAAGATCGAAGATGGTTGGACTGAGAGTGCGGACGGCAACCGCCTCTTCTGGCGGCGGCACGCCCCCGAGGGAGAGACGCGTGCGGTTCTGCTCGTAGTCCACGGTCTCGCCGAGCACTCCGGTCGCTATCTCCATGTGCTCGACCGTTTCGCCAATGCCGGCTTCGATTGCTGGGCCCATGACTACCGTGGCCACGGGCAGAGCCCCGGTCCTCGCGTGCACGTCGGCCAATTCGACGAGTTCCTGACCGATCTCGCGGCCGCCCGCCGGATGGTCGGTGAGGCCCGACAAGGCGTGCCGTTTTTTCTGGTCGGCCACTCGCAGGGCGGTCTCATCGTTCTGCGCGAGGCCCTCACCCGGCCACAAGGGCTCGAGGGCATTGTCGTGTCGTCACCCTTTCTCGGCATGCACCCGGACGCCGCACCGCCCGCCGCGTTGCATATGGTGGCCAATATTGTCTCAACCTTCGCTCCCAAGCTGATGTTCTCGAAGATCGCCGAACCAAGCGCGCTGAGCCGCGATCCGAAGGTTCCCGAAGCCTACATGGCCGACCCTCTGGTCAGCACCACGGTCTCGGCGCGGTGGTTCACCTCGGTGCTGAGAGCCCAAGCTGACACCCAGGCGAGGGCCTCGACCCTGTCGGTTCCGGCGCTCATCATGCAATCCGGTGACGACCGTCTGACCGACCCGGCCGCGACCCGCTCTTGGGTCGCCGATGCTCCCTCCGACCTGGTTGACTATGTCGAGTGGGAAGGGCTGTATCACGAAATGTTCAACGAGCCGGAGAAAGAGATGGTCTTCGAGCGCGTTGAATCCTGGCTGCAGAAGCGACTCGAGGGCTAACCCCCCGCCCACCCTTATTCACCACCAAGGCACCAAGGACGCCAAGAATTCATTCAATTCGACCTCTGCCCTGGAATAACCAGAAAAGACTCCGGCGCCCGCTTTATATACACCCCCTTCCCTCAGAAACTCGACATGCGCCGCGCATGTCGAGTTTCTGAGGGTGGGTGGGCGGGGGGAGGGGGCGGGATGCCTACCGAGAGTGCGACCAGTGTTTTCAACAGCCCGCCGGCGCGCCGCTCGCGGCGCGCCAGGCCGCGAGCCGTCTGGACCGAGGAACGCTTGCGTTCGGAGGGGTCGACGGCGAGCGGACGCGGGCGCGCGACCTTTAGGCGGGGTCGGAATGGTCTGGTCGAGGCGGTACCGGGTCATACCCGCCCGGGTGGAACGGGTGGCATTTGAGGATCCGTTTGATGGCCAACCAGACTCCCAACAGCCCGTGCGTCTCGATGGCTTCCGCGGCATACACCGAGCAGGTCGGTTGGAAGCGACAGGCCGGCGGCATGAACGGCGAGATAAACCGTTTGTAGAAACGTGCGGGTGAAGCGACGACGCGCCAGAAGGTACTCATGTGCGAACCAACGTCTGGAGTATTCTAACCGCGAACAGGAGGTCACTCATGAGCCAGAAACGCAACGTCATTGCTACCACGGAGGCGCCCGGCGCGGTCGGTCCGTACTCGCAAGCCATCGCCACCAATAGTTTCGTATTCACCGCCGGACAGATCCCGATCAACCCCGTGACCGGCAAGGTCGAAGCCGAGATCATCGAAGACCAGACGCGACAGGTATTGACCAACCTCGAGAAGGTGCTCCTCGCGGCCGGCAGCGGCCTTGACCGGGTCGTAAAGATGACGGTCTTCATGACCAATCTGTCGGATTTTCAGGCGATGAACGGGGTCTACGCAGAGTTTTTCCCATCCACTCCGCCCGCACGTTCTGCGGTGCAGGTCGTCGCGCTCCCGCTCGGCGTTCAGATCGAAATGGAAGCGGTAGCGCTGACAGGCTGATTTCGAATTTCTGATTTCGAATCTTTCGCCCACCTCGCATTCACAAGGAGGGAGGGTGAATATCCGAAATTCGAAATTCGAAATCACTCCAGCACGTGGATGTTTCTGGCTGAGCAGATCTCCTTGAGCTGTTTCGGCCACACGGTGACCGTGACCTCTCCAAGGTGGGCAGTGCGCAGCAGGTACATGTAGGTCCGTGCCTGGCCGATGCCGCCGCCGATCGAGAGCGGAATCTCGTCGTTGAGGATCGCCCGGTGGTACGGCAGATCGAGAAAATCGAGCTGGCCGCTCATTTCGAGCTGCATCCTCATGGTCTCCTTGGTGACCCGAATGCCCATGGAGCTGAGCTCGTGGCGCCGTTTGGTGACCGGGTTCCACACCAGAATGTCGCCGTTGAGCCCGTGCATGGGTCGGCCGTCGGCTGACACCGTCTCGGTCACCCAGTCGTCATAGTCGGCCGCCCGCATCTCGTGCGGGTAACCGTCGGCCAGCGGCCAGCCGATGCCATAGATGAAGACCGCCGGATAATCCTGAATGATCCTGGTCTCGCGCTGTTTGCGAGGCAGATCCGGATAGCGCTCGAGAATTTCCTCGGCGTGAATAAACGTGAGTTCCTCGGGGAAGTCCGGAAACTTGTCGTTCTTGAGCTCCGGGAAGAGCTCCTGAACGTGTTTGCCGGCGCCATAGATGACCTTCCAGATTTTTTTGACGGTACCGGTCAGGTAATCGAGATTTCGCTGCTCGGGGGCGATGACCTTTTCCCAGTCCCATTGATCGACGTACGAGGAGTGATCGTGGTCGAGGAAGTAGTCTTTACGCACCGCCCGCATATCGGTGTTGATGCCCTCCCCAACTTTGCACCCAAACTGGGCCAGCGCCATCCTCTTCCACTTGGTGGCGGCCTGAACGACCTGAGCCTGAATCTTCTTTTCGAGACCGAGCCCGCACTGGAAATCTATCGGTGTCCGCGAGCCGTCGCGATCGAGGTAGTCGTTGACACCGCTGTCACGATCGACGATCAGCGGCACCTGGACCATGGTCAGGTTGAGCTCCTCCGCAAGACCCTTCTCGATGTACTGTTTCGCTTCGTAGACCGCCTTCATGCGCTCGAGGGGGTTCTGCAGCGGTTCGTAGTCGGTGGGCAGGATCTTCGCCACCTCCTCGTACGTGCTGATGCCTGGGCCGGCGAGATCTGCCTTCTTATCGTTCATTTTCTATCCTCCAGTGATGACGGCCAAGAGCCGTTGGGTCCCCGTTTGTAGTAAGGAGCACACGCCATGTCAAGCAGGTGCTCCGTCTTCTCATCTCAGCCGGACGTCCTGAGGCCGAACCTGGCGGCCCGCTATATCGAAGGGCTCACGAACCAGGACAAGAGCAGCGGGCTGGAAGAGCGGTAGGTAGGCGTGGATTGCACCGACTTCTGCGAGAGCCACCTGCAAGAGCTCGAGCCGCGCCTCCGATCTCGTCTCGTGGGCCGCCTCCTCGATCAGGCGATCCAGCTCAGGATCGCTCACGTCCGCAGCGTTGAAGCTGCCGAACCCTCGAAGAGGATCACGGCTGTGGACGATGGCATCGAGCAACGGTGAGGCGTCGGCGACCGCGAAGTTCCAGGAGAAGAGAAAGAGCTCGTTCTCGGCCGCTTCGATGCGGCGATAGAAGGACTCGTACTGATGGAGCCGGGGTTCGACGACAATCCCAATCTCCGCCAGCGTGTCGGCAAGAGGCCCGACGACTGACGTGTAGCGCTCCTGATAATCGAGAATCAGTCGAGTCCCCGGCACAACGCCGGCCTCTGCGAGCAACTGTTTCGCGGTGTCGAAATCGGGCCCATGGCGCCGGTGTTCCGGGCTGAAGCCAAAAACCTCGGGAGGAACCAACGACGTCGCCGGCGTCGCGAGTCCGGGAGGATAGACCGCTGCGACGAGTTTCTTTCGATCGATGACATCATCGATGGCCTCGCGCACCCTGAGGTCGTCAAGTGGTGGTCGGGTCAGATTGATCCCCAAATAAGCGGTGGCCACCGTGGGCAGTGCCACCACTCGCCAGGACTGGTCCGGTTCGTGGTCCCTGACATAGCTCACCGTGACCGCGGCCACCACATCCAGCTGGTGGCTGTGCAGGAGTTCCGCGAGCTCTTCGAGCAACGATACGAACTGGATCGTAACCTCGTCGAAGTCCGGCGCCCGCGCCCAATAATCGTTCCAACGATCCAGGACAATCGGGCCCTCGACCGAACCGACGCGCCATCGGTAGGGCCCAGTCCCGACCGGAGTTGAAGGATCGAAATCGCGGGGCACGATGGCTACCGACTCGAGCCGCGTCAAGAGCAACGGAGCCGGCTTGCCCGTCGTGATCTCGATGGTCCGCTCGTTGTCTTCAATCATCTTGACGTGTTCGATCTCATCAAGCTGGTGGCCGAGAATCCGACTCGCCCGCGCTCTTTCGATCGACGTGACAACGTCCTCAGGCATCAATCTGGTGCCGTCGTGGAAGCGCACCCCGTCACGGATGTGAATCCACCAGGTCGAATCGTCAGGGGTCGTCCATCGATCCGCCAGTCCCGGTTTGACGGGTTGGCCAGGTTCGAATCGAACGAGGCTCTCATAGACCGCTGACAGAACGAGGCTGGTGACAGCATCCGCGTGCGCGTGCGGATCCATCGTCACCAGCTCGTGCGGGTAGGCCATGCGGAGGTTTTGTACCGGCGGTGACTCGGCGCAGGCGGCCGCGAAGATTCCCACCGTGCCGGCGAGCAAAAACCTGAATCCAGCTCTCATCATTGACGGAGCATCATACACGTGCTCCGCGAATTAGGAGTCAGGAATGATGAATGAGGAATTCCCACCCCTCCCCCCATAATCGAGTCGTGCCGGGTGGGTGGGCGGCATTATTCATTCCTCATTCCTCATTCGGAAACCGGGTTCGTGAGCTTGCCAACGCCCTCCACCTCCACGGTGACCTGATCGCCTGCCTGGAGCGGGCCCACACCGGAGGGTGTTCCCGTCATGATGACGTCACCAGGCTCGAGGGTCATGACCTGGGTGATGTAGACGATCAGGAAGGTCGGCGAGAAGATCATCTGCTCGGTGTTCGCCCGTTGCCGAACCTCGCCGTTGACCGTGCAGCTGACCTCGAGCTCACCGATCTCCTTCTCGCCGAGTCCGGTCACGATCCACGGGCCGAGCGGACAGAATGTGTCGAAACCCTTGCCGCGGGTCCACTGGGCGTCGGCCCGCTGGAGGTCACGGGCGGTGACATCATTGCCGCAGGTGATTCCGAGGACCTGCTCCCACGCACTCTCCTCCGACACAGCCCGGCATCGGCGGCCGATGACCAACGCCAGCTCGCACTCGTGTTCCACCTGGGATGACAGATCGGGCAAAACGATTCCGGCGCCGGGTGCAATGACGGCTGACGGAGGTTTGAGAAAGAGAAGCGGTTCCGTCGGAACGTCCGCCCCATGCTCGGCGGCGTGGGCCGCGAAGTTGCGTCCCACGCAGACAATCTTGCTCGGCATCGCTGGCGCGAGCAGCAGCAAGTCATCGAGGAAACCAAGCACTTCCGCCGCCTCGAGTGATCCGAAAGGCCCATCCGGAAGTCGACGAACCTGACGATCTTCAACTACGCCCCACGCTGGGCCGTCCTGTGTTGCTACGCGAACGATGTGCATGCTATCTCCCACAGTCGAGCTGTGTGCAATTGTATTCCCATAGCCGCTTCGCCGACACCGGTGCCACCCTTCACATTGTTTGATGAACCGGTCCTAAGTTGGGAGCGCCTCTCGGGCAATCAATGTGAAGAGTGGCACCTACCTCGCCGAAGCGAGACGCGCGAAGAAACCCGGGATCTGAAGAGGATTGCCTACCCGAAAAGCTCGAACGCCTTCGCGGAGCGGAGAATATCGCGGGTCCGCTCAGCGGCTGCCCTGACTTCGGGATCACTGTCCTCCAGGACTTCATCCAGAATCTCGCGCGCCGCCCCCCTGCGTTCGAAATGCACCATCGCACGGACCGCGTTGCGCCGCACCCGGGGATCGATGTTCCGACACAACGCACGGACCTTTTCGAATGCCGAGGCCTCGTCGATGGCGCCGATCGAGATCAGTTCGGTCAGCACATAGCTCGCCCCCTCGACCACTCGGCCCTCCTCGCTATCAAGGGCCTCGACGAGCGCCTGAATGCCTCTCTGATCCCCGCCGTGAACGATGGCGAGCGCAGCAAAGTGGCGCGTCGTGTCGGAACGGTCGTCAAGCGCATCGAAAACCTGGGGATCAACGCCCCCGCCGACGCGCACCATGATCGACAACAGATCCTCCAGACGATAGGGGTGGAGATCGCTCTTGGTCCGGCGCAACAGGTCGTCGACCACGCTCCGGTCGCCGAGTGTGCCAACGCAGTTGACGGCGCCCGCATAGCGGTCCCTGAAGTTCATGTCCTCCGCCGGCACACCTGGATCGAGCGGAGGTTCCTTCTCGCGCTCGGCGTTGAGCACGAAATCCAGGAAATCGCTGAAGAGGCCGTCGGCACAGTTGATCGAGCCCACCGTTGGCCGGTTCTGGAACGACAACACCATGCCGCGCTGCAAACGCATGCTGCGCTCCTTGACGAGCAGGGACACCTCGCCGTGCAGCTGCTCGCTGAACGTCACCTCGCCGCTGTCCGGCGTGCGCAAGCTCATGATCGCCAGGAGACCGAGAATCACCGCCGCCGCGACCCCGGCTAACTTGAGGCCGATGTTTTTCGTCAGGCTCGCGACGATCTCTTTGGCCGGCGCCACCCGCACCTGGAGTTGTCGTTTTCTGGCCTGCTCTCGGATTCGCTTCTGCTCCTCGTTGCGTTGCTCGATCCGGCCACGCGCCAGGTTCTCGAGCTCGCGCTCGACCATCTCGGGTGCCAGCCAGCCGAAACCACGCCGGCTGAGATCCTCGAGCAAACGACTGACGTCCTCCTCGCTCCACTTCGGTGAGCCCTCACCCAGTGTTTCGCGCTCGTGGCGCCGGAGGAAGACTCCAAGGAACGGTCTTGCGCGATCATCCCACTGCCCCCGCTCGGGCAGTTCCGGCTCCCAGTCGAGGAACCAGAGGCGCAGTGTCGCGTCCGAACCTGCAGTCAAAGCCGCGCCACCGTCTCGGCTCGCAGCGACGTCGAACACGGGCCCCGCGTGGCCTTCAACCACCAGCTCAGCAGTGCCCGTGCGAACATTCCAGAGCCTGAGCGTCGCATCCTTGCCCGCCGACAACAGGAACCGGGCGTCCGGGGTGAACGTTACGGCGTGGATTCCACCTTCGTGGCCGGTGAGAACCCGCCAACAGCGCCCGCCCTCGAGGTCCCACAGGCGGATCGAAGCGTCTTCGCCTGCCGAGGCAAAGACCCGACAGTCGGGGCTGACCGCGACCGCGTTAATCGCCCCGTCGTGCCCAGCCATGCGCCGCAGTTCGACGCGCCGCGGTAGATTCCACACCGTGACCTGGCTGTCCCAACCGCCGCCAACCACGAAGCGACCGTCAGCACTGACCGCAAGCGCGGTCACCGCGTCCTCGCTGCGACCGAGCAACTCCGGCAGCATTCCTTCCTCGAGAGGCCACAGCCGCACCGTGCCATCGTCTCCGGCCGAAACAACCAGATGGCCGGCAGGGTCAAAGGCCACCGCCTGAACGACCCCGTCATGGCCTTCGAACTCGTGCCTGCAGACGCCATCGCCGATGTCCCACACCCGGACCCGCGAGTCGCGACCCGCAGAAGCCAACCAGAGGCCGTTATCGCTTGCTGCAACCGAGGTGACGCCGCTGCCATGGCCGGCAAGAACCCGTTCCTCGACGCCTGTCGACGTCTCGAAGAGCCTCAAGGAGCCGTCGCCACCGCCGGCTAGAGACGACGCGCCGTCAACCGTGAACAGACATGCGTTGACCACCGTGCCGCTTCCGATACGCCGGAGCTCGACAACCGAGCGGGGTGTACGTTTGGGGAAGAAAGCCAAAACCGTGTTCCACAGCTCGAGTGCCTCCTGGTGGAGCTCGTAGCCAGAAATCGCCCGTGCGATCCGCAGAGGTTTGATGGCCTCTTCCATCCGGTCCGCCTCGATGTGCTCGCGTGCGAGATTCAACTGCTCGCGGAACTTCTGCTCACGGCCGGCCAGCTCTCCAGAGGCCGCGGTGTCGGCTAAAACCAGCGGCAGCCGAGAGGACGAGCGGCGAGGAAGAAGAAGCTGGCGCACTGCGGAACCGTGGGCAGCGGATAGGCATGCCCGACCGTCTGTCACAACTGCCTGAACCGGATTTGCCAGCCTCATCACCCGCAGCGCCTCACCGGTTTCCAGCTTCCACAACCGTATACTTCCGTCCTCGCCACCTCCAACGACCGTTTCTCCGACCAGGGCGACGGACGTGACCGCACCGCTGTGGCCCCTCAGAAAGCGAAGATGGCTGCCCTCGACGATGTCCCAGATACCGATCGAACCGTCCTGGCCCGCTGACAGGGCTATCCGGCCATCCTCAGTGATCGTGAGGTCACGAATCGGACCCCGGTGGCCTTCAAGGACCTGGACACATCGCTCCTGATCGAGATCCCACACCCGCACTGTGCCGTCTGCGCTGGCCGTGACGACCCTCGATCCTGAGGGGTGCCATGTGACGGCGCTGACAAATGCGGAGTGGCCCTGTAGCGTCTTCACGCACTCTCCACTCTCCAGGTCCCACAACCTGAGGCTACGATCGGAGCCACCACTTGCGACCATGCGGCCGTTCGGTGACGCATCGACGCAGATCGCAACTCCGGGGTGAATTCGCAGGTTTCTCAATCGCTGTCCGGAGGCCAGATCGAAGAGGGTCAGCGGTGAATTCTCCAGACATACGACAAGAACATCGCCGATCGCCGTCATCGAACGCCCCGGCCGGGCAGGGCCGCCGAGATCGATGCGGTGAGCCGGACGGTCTCCGCTTGATTCCCATACCGACGCATCGCCGGCGACAGATCGCGCTACGAGCCAACCGTTGGGCAGAGAAAGCAAGCACTGAACCGACGCCGCGTGGTTCATCACCCGTGTGACCAGGTGACCGGGCAGATGTGTTGCCACTGCCTCGGAAATATCCTCACCGAGCTCGGGTTCGAGAGATCGCGCGCGCGCCATTGCCTCCTTCGCCACCTCCTCGTTGCCGAGTCGCTTGTAGATCTCGGCGAGCCCGATCACGACCGAGAGATCGGAGGGACTCGCCTCGATCGAGGCTGAAAGGAGCTCACGAGCTCGCTCGAGGTCGTTCGAATCACCTTCGGACCGGGCCCGCGCGAGCATGGCGAGACCGCGCTCGCGACGCACGGCGTGCGAGGTCTCGGCGTCTTCGTCAGCAGACCCGAGAGCAGCATCCGCTCCCGCAGGATCGTCGAGGAGGAGACGCAGGCGCGCCCGCAGTAAACGACTCCGAAAGGGATCGCCGAGGGTGCGCTCAGCCTCGCTCAGCCGTCGTTCCAACTCCGCGTCGGTGAGGCCATCACGACGCCACTCGAGCAGGCCGGAGTTGAAGGTCGCCTCGAGGTGGCGAGGATCCGCGTCGAGCGCATCGCGGAAGCTCGCTCCCGCGCGCTCAGAGAGGCCGAGGGTGATGAACGACACGCCGCGATTGTTGAGCGAGTCTGCGAGGAGCTGTGTGCGCTGGGGCTCGGGACGCGGATAGGCGCGACCGGTTGTCTCCCGATACATTTCGACCAGCCACCCTCGCAGCAGAGCAAAGGAATGCGGTCGGCCTTTTGGGTCCTTCGTCACGCATGCCCGCATGAGGGCTGCAAGTCGTTTTTCAAGACCCGGCTCGAACACCAACGGATCGGGCGGATCCTCGCGGAGGTGCAATCGCATCCAACCGCTCAGCTGTGCCTCGCGGGTTTGCGATGTCGAATCTGTCGGCATCATGAACGGACGGCGTCCACAGAAGATCTCGTAGAGCATGCAACCGTAGGCATACATGTCAGTTGCGATCGTCCCGCGCAGCGACTGCCGCCACAGCTCGGGCGCCATATAAGGCGGCGTTCCGACGAGGCCACCGTCCAACGTCACCGTCTGCCAACTGCCGCTGGCCATGGAGGAATCCTCACCCCTCCCCGTGTGCGGCAACGTCGGTTCCACCTGCGCCCGCACGTCGTCCCGAGCAGTTTCCTGAAAACCCTCGGCACGCACGAGGCCGAAGTCGGTGACTCTTGCGGTTCCGTCGCGGGTCAAAAGCACGTTGGCCGGCTTGATATCACGGTGAACGACGCCCTTGTGCTCGACCCCCTCATCGTCGGTCCAGAGGAAACTGTGGGTGTAATCCAGGCCACTCGCTATCTGGATCGCGACATCGAATCGCTGCTCGAGGCTCGGCCGCTTTTCCTGTCTCAGCCACTGGCTGAGATCACCGCCATCCACGTACTCGATGAAAAGTCGGGGCATGCCACCGATCTCCTGCAGGTAGTACGCAGAACAGATGTTGGGATGCACACCGAGAGCGATCCAGGACTCGGCTTCGCGCCGGAAGCGCGCGCGTCCATCCTCGGTCGCAAGCACGGACGGCAAGGGGGTTTTGACCGCCACCATTCGCTGGAGCTCGCGGTCGAACGCAATCGACACGACGGCCATACCGCCACGCGCGACCTCTCGGACCTCGTAGCGTCCGTCGACCACCATCCCCGCAAGCCAGCCGCGTCCCTGGTCGGGTGCGGAGAGAGTCCCAAAGGTCGGCGGTGCGGCGGTCTCGCCCGGCACAAAGCGGGTCTCGCCGCCCGCGGGCGCAGAGGATCCTTCAGCCGCCACGGTTGCGGCGGGTACCTCGGCAACTGATTGGGCGGCATCGAGCGCCACCAGAGCCTTCTTCCGCCAGCCCTGCGCTGTCGTCGAACTAGGATCGAGCTCGAGGCAGCGGTCGAGGGCCGACACCGCCTCTGCAAATCTCTCGAGGCGAACCAGGCAGTAGCCTCGGTTGAGCCAGGAGCGTGAATGATCCGGAAAACGCTCGCACCACATTTCGAGCTTCGGGAGCGCAACCTCCCAGCGTTCCGCCTTGAGCGCCTCCACAATCTCGCGTTTCAGTTGCTCGGCGTTGAATTCCATGACCATTCAAGGATACCGCGAGTTCCAGCTATCCCGCTTGGTTGGCAGAACTTGGGGATAAGGGTCTGGGGCCTGGGGCTTGAGGCTTGCGGTTCCTTAATGATCGCCGCAGATTCGTTCAAAACAGCGACCGTCGGCGGTCGCTGGAGTGAAGGGGCTTCGTCGCGAGGGCCGGGAGACGTCGTGAGATGGCGTCCGCTTGCGGGCGCCAGATTGCG
>CAYRFI010000108.1:0-14410 GCA_964423595.1 uncultured Thermoanaerobaculia bacterium
CACCCGGGCGCCAGGGGTCACTCCCCCCTCCCCCCGGGTACGGGCGGGGGGGGCCACCCCCACGGGGGGTGTCGGTGGGGGGGGGGGGGGGGCGGCAAAAATCGAGAGGCGTTTGGTACTGTTCGAAACCCCCACCCGCGCGCCGCTCGCGGCGGGTGGGGTCTCAGGCACGGAAAAGGGAACGGGAAAGAAAAAACCGGAGCCCATGCGGGCTCCGGTGTGTATTTGAATCGTTGAGCGATCAGACAGCGACCTGATACATATGCACGTCCCGCTGCGGATAGGGAATCGAGCAGCCGGCCGCCTCGAGGCCTTCCTTGAGCTTGCGGTTGAGATCGAAGCGCAGCGCCCAGTAGTCGCCCGCGCTGCACCACGGTCGGACGACGATGTCAACCGACGAGTCGCCGAGATTGGAGACCGCGATCTGCGGCGCCGGATCGGCCAGCACCCGCTCGTCCGCTGTGACAATTCTCTGAATCGTGTCCATCGCAGTTTGGATGTTGTCGCCATATGAGATGCCCATGGTCATATCGACGCGGCGCGTCTCATAACCGTTAAAGTTGGAGATCGTCGCTCCATAGATCTGCGAGTTGGGCACCGTGATCTTGATGTTGTCAGGGCTTTTCAGCGTGGTGGCGAAGATGCCGATCTCCATAACGGTGCCGGCGATTCCGCCTGCGTCAACGAAGTGCCCAAGGTCGAAGGGTCTGAAGATTAACAGCATCACGCCGGAGGCGAAATTCGAAAGGGTCCCCTGCATCGCGAAACCGACCGCCAGACCGGCGGCACCGAAGATCGCCACCACGGATGTGGTGGCCACGCCGAGCCGGTTGAGGACGGCGATGACGACAACCGCCATGACGGCGTAATAGACCAGCTTGGCCACGAACGGCACCAGGGTCGGGTCCACGTTACCGCGCTCCAGGCCCTTCCGAGTCAGCCGGCGGGCCCAACCGGCAAATACGCGACCGACGACGAGAATGACGATCGCGGCGACCACTTCAAGGTAGTTGTTGACGACCATCGTCCAGGCCGAGTCGAGCAGCTGTTGCATCTGTTCCATAATCGACTCCCTTGTCAAGAAGGCTCAGGCGCCTGCGAGCTCTGAGGTGCAGTGCGGGCAGCGGGTCGCCTTGATCGGAATCTCGGTGGCGCAGAAGCTGCAGTCCTTGGTCGTCGGCTCGGCCGCGGGTTCTTCTTCCTTTCGCTTCATGGCGTTTAGCGACTTGATGACGAAAAAGACCGCGAATGCCACGATCAGGAAGCTGACGACGCTGTTGATGAAAAGACCGTAATTGATCGTCACGGCGCCCGCCGCCTGGGCATCCACCAGCGCCGCATACGGGCCGGCGGGCGAACCATTGCTGGCGACGAGGAAGAGGTTGGAGAAATCCACCCCCCCCAGCAGCAGACCTATCGGCGGCATGATGACATCGCTGACGAGGCTTTTGACAATGGTCCCGAACGCGCCGCCGATAATGATGCCGACCGCCATGTCGACGACGTTGCCGCGCATGGCAAACTCTTTGAATTCCTTGAACATCACTCCTCCTCCTTTTCGCGTGGTTGAGCTCCGGATCCCCGGGGCACAACCGTCAGAAGTTGAAGACCACCGATGCCGTCGAGGTGGTATCGGTGGCGTCCGCATCGCCGATCGGCTGGTTGCGGTGGCGGATGTCGTAACCGAACCGGAGCGCCAACCACTCATTGATGGCCGCCTCGATGGCGGTGATCGAGGTCAGCCTCCAATCCGCCGAGTCGTCAAAGTTCGGGTAGTACATCAGACGTTCGGTGAGCTTGGAGCTCGCGCCGAGCTTCCACTCCCATGCGAGGCCGAGAACGCCGCCGGCGAAATCCACGTCCTCATTGGGCGGAACCCGGTCCTCCCAGGTGTAGGCAAGGCCCACGTCGAAGCTCAGGTGCTGGCACTCGCTCTCGATCGCGAGATAGGTTGCACCCGCCGATGCCACCGACAGACTATCGAATCCGGCATAGGGGTCTTTCGACCATTGCAGGCCACCGAAGGCGTCCCACCGTTGGCCCAGCTTGCGTGACGCGCGACCAGCCACGAAGTAATTCTCCGCCGTTTGCACTCCCTGGTCTTCGGCCCGGTTGCCACGAGCCGCAAAACTGAATCCCCACGGCTCCGGCTTGCTCTCGAGCCCAAAGTCCAGACCGATCGAGGACGTATCGGTGTTGCCGCTGGTCGCGACCCACGCCAGACCGAGCGAGCCCTTCCATCTCGGTTCTTTTTCTTCTTTTTTGGTATCCGTCTCCTGTGCGAATAGCGGAGCCGCACCGAGGGCACAGATCAAACCGGATATCACAATCAATCGCTTCATAGAAAGAATCCTCCCAGTAGGTCAACATTTCCCCCGTTGGTCTATTCCGCTGCGATGGATGCTTCAAGCATCTGTTCGGGAAGTGCGTCAGTCTAGCAAAGCGAGGCAATAAATCAAGATTGCATCTCGTTTGGCGCTATACTTTGAACGTGCGCATCGCAGGTCCAGAAATGGTCGGAAAACCGTGACCCCGAGCAGGGTGTTCGTCGCGACCGAAACTGCCGGTCCGCGGGCGCGCCTGGTGGCGGTAATGGTTGCGGTGATGGCCGGGTTGGCGGTCGCCGTCATTCAGAATGTCGTCGAATGGCAGGGCAATCGTACCGAGTACCTTCTGATAGCCGGTTTCAACGCCTTTCTGGCATCCCTCGCAACCTGGTTTTTTCACATTCGCTGGCGGCTTCTCGGCGACTCGTTCGACCGCCATGTGCGAAACGTGTTCTTGCCGATCGCGTGCCATTTTCTTCTCTTGCTTACGCTCGAGGCACTCCTGAAGTCAAAAGACCTCGCCGACGCCTTTGTCGGGTTTTCGTGGGTCGTTTCGCAGACCCTCGCCGCGGCAGTCCTCCTCTTCACCTTCCGTGGGGGCCGTGATCACGGCTCCGGGCGTCGCGCCCTGCGAACTTCCATCGCGCTCCTGTTCGCGGTCGCGATTTGGGCGGTTTTCAACTATCTGAGCGATCATGGTCTGGTAACCGACATCGGTCCCCTCGAGGCGGGGCTGGCGAGCGTTTTTCTCCTCGCTGGAGTGATCCCCATGCTGGGCGGCCGCGAGCAGCGGCAGCCGCGTGAAGTGTGGCTCAGCGTCGCTTTCCTCCTCAGTGCCATCGCCCACATGAACCTCGCCTGGTCGAGGCAGATCTACGATTCGCCGTTCATGTGGGGCTATATTCTGCTCGGTTTCAGCCTCGCGACACCGACGGTCGGTGCGGTCTTCGAGAATGTCACGCTGCTTGAATCTCAGACTGCGCTCTCCGATCATGCCAAGCGCCTCCGGCATAGGATGGAAATCCTGCTCAACACTCTGCCCGTCCTGGTCATGTCGGTCGATCGTGAACGTCAGGTCCGCTACGCCAACCGCGCCGCGAGCAATTTGTTCTCAGGGCCGTATTCTCCCGGCGAAACCGACCACGGTTCGAGCTGGCTGGACCGGATCCACGCCGCCCACCGGCCTCAGGTCTACTCGGCGATTCCCGCAGTCCTCGAAGGTGGACGGGGAACATGGGAGGAGCTGATTCGGGTCGTCGACGCCGAAGGCAACGTGCATTGGCTCAATACCCAGATGCAGCCGGTTGTGGATCCGGTGGTCAACGAGACCCTGATCCAGGTGGTGGCGATCGACGTCACCGACCTCCATCTCGCGCAGCAGGCAGCTGAGGCGCGCCAGACTCGTCTCGCCTTTCTCTCCAATCTCGCCCAGACAATGGCAGGCGAAGTGGAAGAGCAGAAGATCCTCGACCACTTTCTCGAAATGGGCCGCGAGCTTTTGCCCCTTCGTTCCCTGCTGCTCTATCGACCCTTGCCGGACGGCAGCGGAATCCGGCTCGAGACCGGCACCGGCCCTGGGATCGAGGCGTTCGAAAAAGACCGCTTCAGCCCGATCATGGCGGGCGATCACCCCTGCTGGACCTCATACGTCGAGGGTTTCCCGCAGACCGTTTCGGCCTCGGTCGCACTGCCGCAAGAACTCGCCGACTGGCTTGCGTCCGAGCACGAGATCCGGCACCTCAACTACCTACCGCTGACGGCGGCCGGCCGATCCGCCGGTGTGCTCCTTACCACCTCGAGCACCGCCCTCGACCTCACCATCGACGATGTCGATCTCCTCACCCAAGTAGGTTTCCTTCTCGGTGGCGCGGTCTCTCTGTCACTGCTCGTGCGCGAGCTCGATGAACAGCGATCCGTGGCTTTCGAGGCGTCACGCCTAAAATCCGAATTCCTCGCCAACACCTCGCATGAGCTTCGCACGCCGCTGACCGCGATTCTCGGTTTCCTCCGCCTGATCATGGACGGCGCAGTCAAAGACCCCGACAAACAACGAGAGTTCCTGGCTATCGCTCATGAGTCGGCGGAGAGCCTGCTCAACATCATCAACGACGTGCTCGACCTCGCCAAGATCGAGGCGGGTCGTCTAGAAATCCACTTTGCCCCGGTGCCTGTGCGCGCCATTCTCGATGACGTTCAGACCCTTTTCAAACACCAAATGAAGAGCAAAGGCCTGAAATTCAATATCGAGGGTGCGGACCGAAAGCTCGTCATCTGGGGCGACCCGGATCGTACGTCACAGGTCCTCACCAACCTTCTTTCCAACTCGATGAAGTTCACCGACCGCGGAGGCTCCATCACCGTTGCGTGCAAGGAAGAAGATGATCTGATTGTCTTCACCGTCGAGGACACAGGGATGGGGATGGCCAACGACGAGCTCGAGAAGGTCTTCTCGTCGTTCTACCAGGTCGACGGGTCCACCACCCGCCAACAGGGCGGCACCGGACTTGGTCTGACCATCTCGAGACGTCTCGCCGAGCTTATGAACGGCACTCTCAAACTCGATAGCGCAGGCATCGGCCAGGGTACGACAGCTCGCCTGACCCTGCGGGAATTTGCCTCCGAGCACGACGGTACCAATCCGGAGATCCGAGTGCCAACGTAGCTTCGGGCGGGTGAAAAACCACAGAGTCACAGAGCGAACTACAGTGAGGACATTTTGTGTGGCGCTCGGTCAATCAGCGCGGTTCTACGATGCCGGAATCCAAATCACTCAGGGCCCACCTAAGAAAGACCTCTGTGTTCTTCTCTGGGTATCTCTGTGTCTCTGTGATTCTGTGAGATAATCTGCCGCTTCGCGGCACATCACCCTTGACACTCCACAGAATTTATGTATATTCCTAAATGGTTATGAAGCAATGAATGATGGAGGATGCCGATGCGCACGTACCCTCTCACCACAATCGCCCTGATGATCGCGGCCGCCACGGTCAGCGCCCAAGACCTGGCTCTCGATGGAGCCGTTGAGACCGCCCTCGTCAACAATCCGGAAGTGACGGCAGCCCAGGCGCGAGCCGAAGCCGCCGCCACTAGGTTCGAGGGGGGTAAGAAACACAGGATGCCGAAAATAGGCCTCAGTGAGAGCTTCGTCTACACGGACAACCCCGCAGAGGTTTTCGCCCTCACTCTCAACCAGGGCAGATTCGATATGCAGGACTTCTTCCTCTCGGACCCCAACAGCCCCGACCCACTGTCGACGTTTATCACCAGGATCGACCTCGAGCTTCCCATTTATACCGGTGGCAAGCTGTCGGCACGTATCGGTCAGGCCGAGTCCATGGCCACCGCAGAAAGCCATTCTTACGCACACGTTCGCGAAAAGGTCGCCTTCGAAACGATCACCGCTTACATCAACCTTGGCAAGGCACGGGAGCATGTCGCGCTGCTCGAAAAGGCCCGCTCCACGACCGCGGAGCACGTCAGAATTGCCGAGCAGTACGCCGCCCAGGGGTTTATTCTCGACGCCGACCTCCTGCGGGCGAAAGTCTACCTGTCCGAAATGGACGAGTACCTGACCCAGGCCAATAACGGCGCCAGGCTCGCGCAGGCCGCACTCAACTTCCAGATGGGCGCCGATCAGTTGACGCCCCGCGCTCTGCTGCCGCTGCCGATGGCGCCCGCTATCGTCGGTGACCTCGCCGGCTGGACCACAGCCGCTCTCGAAGAACGTCAGGACCTTGCGGCTGCGCGGCTCAAGCTCGAGGCCGGAAGACTCGAGGAGAAGGCCACCCGCCCGGGCTATTTCCCGCAGATCGCGGTCCTCGGCCACTACGACCTTTACGACGACGCGATATTCGGCGCCAACGGTCACTCGGGGTCGATCATGGCGGTGGCAAAGATCGACGTCTGGGGCGGTGGATCCGACACCGCGGCCCGCTCGGCCGCGCGCTACGATACAGCCTCTTTCGAGGCTGATATCCGTCGATTCGAAGAAGGTGTGCGGCTGGAAGTGCAGCAGGCATGGCAGAATCTGGCCACAGCGACCATCCGCCACAGCACAGCAACGTCCTCACTCGCAGCCGCGCGCGAAGCCCTTCGCGTCCGCGAGAGCCGCTTCAGGCAGGGCCTCGACAAGATGATCGATCTGCTCGACGCGGAGACCGCCCTTCGCGAAGCCGAACTTCGAGAGTTGGTTGCTCGTTATGACGTCGCCCTCGACACCTACCGTCTTCGGTTCGTGTCCGGCGCAACCCTGATCCAAAGTATGGAGGAGTCCCGATGAACGCCCGGAATTATCCCCTCGCGATTTTCGTCCCGATCGTTGCCATGACACTGAGCTTCGGATGTGGTCACAACGAGCCGCATCATGCCGCCGATAGTCTCGAGCCCGTTGCGGTGACTACCGTCGACGTGGAGCTCGTGAGCGACGTCAAACCCATCGAGGTGCGCGGTGTCGTCCAGCCCGCCCGCCAGGCCATGATCTCGAGCCGCGCCATGGGTCCCGTCGTGGCCCTCAAAGTGCGGGCCGGGGACACGGTGAGCAAGGGCGATACTCTGCTCGAGATCCAACCGGCGCAGTCGGATGGACAGCTCGCCCAGGCCAAGGGCGCCCTTGCCCAGGCCACAGCAGGGCTCGCACTCGCCGAGCGGAACTTCCAGCGCTTCCAGGCGCTGCATGCCGAGAACGCAGCCTCCGATCTCGAACTCGATATGGCGCGCATGCAATTCGAGCAGGCAAGGGGCGCCGTGGAGCAGGCCAAGGGCGCGGTGCAGACCGCCTCCTCTGTAGCCAATGAGTCCCAGGTCCGGGCACCGTTCGCGGCGCGGATCGTCATCACGATGGTCGAAGTCGGTGACCTCGTAGCGCCGGGCCGCCCTCTGGTTCAGATCGAGTCCATCGGCGGCCAGCAGATTTGGCTGACGGTGCGAGAGAGTGACATCGCACGGATTGCCGAAGGTGACGAGGTCGGCGTCGAAATCGACGCTCGTCCCGACTTCGGAGTATTGCCCGGGAAGGTGGTGGAAATCGTACCCTCCGCCGACTCCGCCACCCACACCTTCACGGTCAAGGTTGGGCTCGGCGACACGTCTGTTGCCTCAGGCCTCGCCGGGAGGGCAGTCATCAGCGGCGACAGGGCCGACCAACTGGTGGTACCGATCAGCGCCGTACATCTTCGCGGCGGCCTCCAACTGGTGGTGGTTCGTGCGGATGACGGCACCGCGCGAACGCGAGCGGTCACCACCGGCGAAACGCTTCAAGACGGCCGGATCGAAGTCCTGTCCGGTCTCAGCCGCGGCGACTCCGTGGCGGTGAACGCGCCGGGACCGTTGGCAGATGGCACGCCCCTGGAGGTCTCACGATGAGCGACGACCGGCTCCAGAACGACAGCGCGGAGCGACTCGACCGCAAGGCATCTCCGACGTCCGCAGAGCTCGAGCAGGCGCGGCGTGAAGCCCTGCGGCTGAAGATGACGCGGCGCCCCCTCGGTGCCTCGGGTTCGATCGCCAAGGCTTTTCTCGAGTCGAAGCTGACACCACTGATAGTAGTGTTCTCGCTCCTGCTCGGCGCATTCGCCGTTCTCATCACCCCGCGGGAGGAGGAGCCGCAGATCAAGGTTCCAATGATCGACGTCATGGTGGGCTACCCGGGGGCCACCACCGAAGAAGTCGAGCATCGTGTGATCACTCCTCTCGAGAAGCTCCTGTACGAAATTGAGAACGTCGATTACATTTACTCGACATCGCAGCCGTCCGGCGGGCTCATCATCGTCCGATTCCTGGTCGGCAGCGACCCTGACGTCGCCGTGACGCGCGTCCACGCGAAAATCCAGTCTGCGTTGGACCAGATGCCGGACGGGATGATGCCACCGGTGGTCAAACCGCGCTCTATCGACGACGTGCCGGTAACGGCCTACACTTTGTGGAGCGAAGGTGCGTCCCCGGCCGAGCTGCGTCAGGTGGGTGACGAGCTCAAGGTCGAGCTGACCCGCCACCCCCGCGTGGCCCAAGTGTGGGTCATCGGCGGCCAGCGCCGGGTAGTGCGCGTGGACTTCGACCGTGATCGTCTCGCCACTTTCAATGTTTCCATCCTGCAGGCTTATCAGGCGCTGCGCGGCGTCAACTGGCGACTGCCGGCCGGCGCCGCCGTGAACATGGATCAGGAGATCCAAGTCGACGTTGGATCGTTTCTTCGTGAGGCCGACGAGATCGGCGACGTTGTTGTCGGTGTGTACGGCGGGCGCCCGGTCTACCTCAAGGATGTGGCGGTGATCGCCGACAGTCCCGAAGATCCCGCGACCTACGTATGGATGGGCAGCGGGCCCGCAGCGTCCGAAAAGGGAATCGAGAGGAGCGGACTCGACACTCCGGCAGTCACCGTTGCGGTGGCCAAGAAGCCTGGCACCAACGCCGTTGAACTGGTTACGGAGCTCGACGCGATGATGGACGGACTCGCCGGACGGTTGATCCCATCGGACATCAAGATCACGAAAACCCGGGACTACGGTTTCACCGCGAATGAAAAATCCAACGAGCTCATCAAGCACATGTTCATCGCCACCTTCGCAGTGGTGGTTCTGATGGTGATCGCCCTCGGCCGGCGTGAAGGAATCGTGGTCGCGGTGGCGGTTCCCGTCACCCTCGCCCTCACCCTGGCAGCCTCGTACTTCTTCGGCTACACGCTCAACCGGGTGACACTCTTCGCACTCATCTTCGCTATCGGCATCCTGGTCGACGACGCGATCGTTGTGGTCGAAAACATCCACCGACACTACGAGCTCAAGTGGGCTCACCCGCGGTTGGCAACGGTGTATGCGGTGGACGAGGTCGGCAATCCCACCATTCTCGCGACCTTTACCGTCATCGCGGCGCTGATGCCGTTGGCCTTCGTGTCGGGTCTGATGGGGCCCTATATGCGGCCGATCCCGGTCAACGCCTCGGCGGCGATGTTGTTTTCTCTCGTTGTCGCTTTCGTGATCTCGCCGTGGTTGACCTTCAAACTCTTCCACAAGCACGCCACGGCCGAGCTCGCGCGTGTGGATGCGTCGCCCGACCAGGAGACGCCAGAGGAGACGAAGATCCACCGGTTGTACGCCAGGCTCATGGCGCCGCTCATCGGCTCACGGCTCCTGCGTTACTCGACTCTCGTTGGCGTCGTGATCGTGCTCGGGCTGTCGATGACGACGGTGGCCTTTCGATTCGTCAAGGTCAAGATGTTGCCCTTCGATAACAAGTCCGAGCTCCAGGTCGTCATCGATGCGCCCGAAGGATTCAGCCTCGAACAGACCAACGCTGCGGCCCGAGAGATCGCAGGGGTCTTTCGCTCGGTACCCGAGGTTACCGATTATCAGGTCTACGTCGGCACCTCTGCCCCATTCAACTTCAACGGTCTCGTCCGGCACTATTTCCTGCGCTCCGGCGCCAACGTCGCGGACATCCAGATCAATCTCGTTGACAAGCACCTGCGAAATTCGGAGTCGCACGAGCTTTCAAAGCGGATTCGCGACCTCGTGGTCCCGATTGGCGACCGCTTTGGAGTCAACGTCAAGGTCACGGAGGTTCCGCCGGGACCGCCCGTGCTGTCGACCATGGTGGCCGAGATCTACGGACCGACCTTGGACGGGCGCCTCGCGATCGCCAAACAGGTGCGAGAGGTCTTCGAGCAGACGGATGGCGTGGTCGACGTTGACTGGTATGTGGAAGAGCCCGCGCCGCGTTGGGAGATCGAGGTCGATCGCGAGAAGGCCATCCGCAGCGGTGTGACCACCGAGCAGGTGGTGCGGACGCTGCGCGTCGCTCTCGCCGGCGGCGATGCAGGCCTCGCCCACGTCGCGACCGCACGCGAGGCCGTCCCAATTGTCCTGCGGCTTCAGCGAGCGCAACGTTCCCACATCGACGATCTGCTCCAGCTCACCGTTCACGGCGGCGACGGTCGCATGGTGCCGCTTGCGGAGCTGGTCGAGGTGAATGAAACCAGCCGCGAACACTTCCGTTATCACAAGAATTTGCAACCCGTAACATATGTGCTCGCCGAGGTGGCAGGGTCAGCCGAGTCACCCGTATACGCCATCCTCAACATGAAGAACCGTCTCGCGGCGATCGAGACACCGCTCGGCGAGAAACTGCCCATCATCTCCACTCATCTGCCGCGCGACCCCACGCGCTACATGATGAAGTGGGACGGAGAGTGGCAGATCACCTATGAGGTCTTCCGCGACATGGGCATTGCGTTCGCTGTGGTGATGGTTTTCATTTACGTCCTGGTTGTCGGGTGGTTTCGGTCGTTCATCACGCCGATGATCATCATGGCACCCATCCCGCTGACTCTCATCGGCATCCTCCCGGCACATGGCGTTCTAGGTGTCTTCTTCACGGCCACCTCGATGATCGGTTTCATTGCGCTCGCCGGCATCATCGTCCGAAACTCGATCCTGCTCGTGGACTTTATCGACCTCGAGCTGAAGGCCGGAGAAAGCCTCGAGGACGCCGTCCTCAAGGCGGGAGCGGTGCGGTTCCGACCGATCGTGCTGACCGCCGCAGCTCTCGTCGTTGGCGGCGCAGTGATCTATCTGGACCCGATTTTCCAGGGTCTGGCGGTATCAATGATTGCCGGTGTCGTTGTTTCCACCGGATTGACGTTGGTGGTGATCCCTCTCTTGTACTACATGTATCTCAAGACTGTCGGACCGGAAAATGTTGTCGAGATTGACTAATGGAATTTGGAATCAGGAATTCGGAATTAGGAATGAACCCCCACCCGCCCACGGTCGAATTGCCGGCGGGCGGGCGGAAATTCGAAATCCGAAATCCGAAATCCGAAATCGAACCCTGGAGGAAGAAATGACCGTCAATGAAGCACTTCGCGCCATGGCCGGATGTGTTGTTCTGCTGTCGCTCGCTCTCGGCTACTGGGTGAGCCCCTACTGGTACCTCTTCACCGCCTTTGTCGGCCTCAACTTGCTGCAGTCCGCTTTCACCAAGTGGTGTCCGGCGATGGCGATCTTCCGAAGGCTCGGTCTGAAGGAAGGATAGCGTTGATGAAACTGCTGATGATCATCGTCGACTCCGAGTGCCGAGAAGAGCTCGAAGTTCTCTTCAAGAAACACGGCGTCTCCGGCTACAGCGAAATCCCCAACGCCCACGGCGTCGGCGTCACGGGCATTCGCATGGGTTCAAGCGCTTACCCGAAAACTTCCTCGATCTTCTTCACGGTAGTCGAGCCCGACAAGGTTGCGCCCCTCAAGGAGGGTTTGTGCGCATACTGCGACGCCTGTGAACGCCACATGAAGATGATCCAATGGGGTGTCGAGGAAGTGGTGTAGCCGGTGTCCGACTGGCTTTCCATTCTGCTCTTCATTGCCGCCTGGCTGATCCTGCAGCGGGTTCTCCTGCCCAAGCTGGGAGTACCCACGTGAGCGGTACCAGACCCCCCGGCCGGGCGCCGGGAAGTACCCAAAAGTGAAGCTGATTCAGATGACGGGATGCTGCCGCGAGAATAGGCAAAACCACAGAGACACGGAGTAAACAGAGAAAAACACAGAAGTTTTTCCTATGTGGCGCTGATTGACATGGACTCCCATCTTCGCGGAACGGCGCTGGGTGGCTGAGCGCCACACGAAATCTCCTCTCTGTGGTTCTCTCTGTGCCTTCTGTGACTCTGTGGTTCTTTCGAGGCGACCCCCGCCAAGAAGGATGCCGCCCTTCTTCAATCACTACTCGGTGATCTCAATCGACACCAGCCGTTTGGTCGAGGTTCCGGAGTTGGTCTCGGTGACTGTAAACTCGAAATCGTACGGCCCGATCTCGGGGAGGCTCGTCAGACCGATCGAGTTGCCGTACATATAGAGGTCTCCGAAGATCCGTGACGGATCGAGCGGAACCGTCAGTGGTTTGCCGAATTCCTTGCCGTCCCTCATCAACTGGACCTGTGACACGAGATCAATCGCACCTTCCTCATTGAGGACGGGACGAACCACGAAGCCGAAGTAGGCGATCTCGGAGGCCCGCGTCAGCTCGGGACCGGAGAGCGGGGTCAGGTGCCAACCTCCGATTGTGAAGGCTTCGCCGAGCTTTGCCTCCGGATTCGGTGTCACGCCCGTCCCCAGCCACAACGGTGACATCCACGTGCCCTCTTCGGGAACCTGCGTCACCTCCGACTCGAGGCTTCGGATGAGTTGCGGCTCACCGCCGACAGAACCGACGATCTCGACCGTGTACGAGCCCTCGGCAAGCGGAAACGACAGGTGATACGCCATTCCGTATTGGCCGGCAATCGGCGTCGGAGCGATTTCGAAGTTGCTCAAGACCTCGCCGCCCGGCCCCATCACGCGACCAGCCAAAAGATCGAGTTGCGGCGCGTCGGGCGGCAGCTCGAGGTGGACCCACAGCGGCCGGTTGATACCATCGCTGACGCCAAGCTCTGAGAACACGATGGCGACGTCATCAAAGGGCGCATCGCCGGAGTCAAGCCACGCGAGGTGGGCATCAGACGCCGGTGCGCCGCTGGCGATAGAAACCGGCTTCGGGACTTCTTTGAGGTCCGGGTGGAGGAGGTAGACCTGGGGAGCGCGAGAGAGAGCGCTCATCGCCTTGAATGACTCGCGGTTGGTGCGATCGAGCTCAAAATTGTTGGAGTCGAGCCGCTCCTCGTAGAAGAGGAAGTAGAGTTGTGCCCCTTTTGCCTTGAAACCAGCCGGCAAATTCGCCGGATCGTAGTACCAGGCCTCGGTGTTGTTCTCGACGGCGCCCGTCTCGCCGGAGGCTGGCCCGACGGACGGCGCACCTTCGATGCCGCGAACCTGACGACTATCGGGCCGTCCCATAAGGATCAATACCCGACCGCGTTCCGAGAGCGCGCCACGCCGGCCCGCGTACCCGAAATTGGCGTCGGCGAATCGAACTTTGGACTCGAACTCGGCCTTGAAAGCGTTAAAGGAGCTATTGGGTTCGGGGTTGCGCCGCGCCCAGAAGAGTTGGATGAACCGATTCGCCTCGGCATCGGTGGTGATCTTCGCCCACTCCTTTTTCTCCTTCTTGGTGAGCAGGAATCCCTCCGGGCCTTCAGCCCAGTCGGCGTAGTCGCCGCTCAGTTGAGCCAGGGCGATCGGCGCGAGGAAAATCGCGAGGGTGAAACAGGTGAACAGGATCAGACCTTTGTGGCGCATGGTGATGCCTCCTACCCCGGACGGGGGCATCTATTTTACTCCGGCAAATAACTGTCGTCATCAGCACAGAGGGAGATGGCACGCTTCGTTCTCGAGGCGGCCGGTGTTGGTGGGCCCCGTTCCGAGAACACCGCATCCAAGCAAGCATCGCAAGGTGCCATTTTTCGCATTGTCTGGATTCGATCGCTGACACGACCTCGCTCTCGTGGCAGACAATGCGAAAGGTGGCTCCTCATTCTCGGTGGCGCTACCGGTCCCCGATGCTCAGTTGCCCACAGGCACGGAAACGGGATAAAAAAACGCCCCGCGAAAATCGTGGGGCGTTTTCTCAAATACTTCCCGGCGGCGACCTACTCTTCCACACCACAGGGGTGCAGTACCATCGGCCCTGAGGGGCTTAGCTGCCGAGTTCGGAATGGGATCGGGCGTTTCCCCCCCGGTATAACCACCGGAAAAAAATTACAACCGAAACCGAGCATCGTCAAAATGCAAACGAAAAAATAACAAAATAATTGTGTGATCAAGCCGCACGACCGATTAGTACGGGTTAGCTCCACGTGTTGCCACGCTTCCACATCCCGCCTATCAACCAGGTGGTCTACCTGGGGTCTTCAGGGGCTTACGCCCGGGAGACCTTATCTTGGAGTGGGCTTCCCGCTTAGATGCTTTCAGCGGTTATCCTTTCCGAACATAGCTACCCAGCCATGCCGCTGGCGCGACAACTGGAACACCATTGGTTCGTCCATCCCGGTCCTCTCGTACTAGGGACAGATCCCCTCAAATATCCTGCGCCCACGAAAGATAGGGACCAAACTGTCTCACGACGTTTTAAACCCAGCTCACGTACCACTTTAATTGGCGAACAGCCAAACCCTTGGGACCTGCTCCAGCCCCAGGATGTGATGAGCCGACATCGAGGTGCCA
>CAYRFI010000109.1:0-14213 GCA_964423595.1 uncultured Thermoanaerobaculia bacterium
CGCGGGGTGTGGTGCATCGTCGCCCGCAGTAGAGACTTCATGAATAATGCGGGTTAATTCTTCTCTGCGCCTCCGCGCCTCTGCGTTTTTTTCAGGCGAAGAACGCGAACGCGCCGCGGACGGCAGCGAGAAGGCCACGCAACCCGAGGCCAACACAGACCAGGACCACCACGCCCATGACCAGATTCTGGAGGCGCGAGTTGACACCCGCTCCGAGCAGGTTGCGGTCGTTCATCGCGATCCACAGAAAGACGGCAACCAGCGGCAGGAGCAGGCCGTTGAAGGCCTGGGCGAGGATGATGACCGGGATCGGGCGAACATCTGCGATTCCGAACGCCATTCCAGTGACCAGAACTCCGAGCCACACCGCTCGGTAGCGCAGGGAACTCTCGATCCATTTCGGATCGTCCTTTTCGCCCAGGAGCGACCGCGCGGTGAGGGCCGCCGCCAGGGGTGCGGTGACCGCGGAGGTAAAGCCGGCGGCAAAGAGCCCGATCGCCAGCGACGCCCCCGCTCCCCCGCCCAGGCGGTCACCGAGCACCGCCGCCAGGCGTTCGTACTCGAGACCGCCGCCCAGGGCGCTGCCGACGACCAGAACGCCAATGGAAATGACGCCACCGCCGATGATCGCCACCGCCAGCCCCCACCGCATTTCCTCGAGCTTGCTGTTGCGGGCGAGAGCGGAGCCGAGGAAGAGGTTGTAGGGAACGACGGTGGTGCCGACGAGTCCGAGGACGAGAACGGTCCCGCCGACCGGAATGCTCGGCACCAGCAAGCCCTTCAGCAGCTCGCCGAGATCGGGCCCCAGACGAACGGCGGTTACCAGGAAGGCCACTCCCATAACCGCGACCAGAGCGCCGGCAACGCGGGCGATCCACTTTGTATTGCCGGTCGCCAGCAGCAGGGCCGCCGTCACCCCGGCGATGATCGTGAGTGTCGAGGGCGAGGCAACGACGATCAGCCGCAAGCCGGCCACTCCTCCGAGGAGGTTTCCGGCCTCGAACGCGGCGCAACCGAGGATGATGCCGACGGCGGCCAGGACCGGAACTGATCGGCCCCACCCCGAGCCGGAGAACCGTCCGCGGATCGCCTCCCCGAGCTCCTTGCCGGTCAACACCGTGATGCGGCCGGAAGCTTCCTGGAGGACCAGGCAGGCGAATACCGAAAAAAGAAGCGCCCAGGCCAGGGCAAAGCGGAAATCGCTGCCCGCCCGCGCGGCGGTGGTCACGGTGCCCGGGCCGATGAACGCAGCCGCAATCACCGACCAGAACAGAATGTTCAACAGACGTTTCAATGTGAGTCCTTCATCGACTCGTCATTGTAGTGGTTCGCGAAACTTCGTTCGTTGCCATCAAGAAGAACGCAGAGGCACAGAGCCCACCCGCCCCTCCACCCGCGCAGAGACGCAGAGGGAATCTCAAAGTCTCGGGATTGCTGCGATGACCAACTTCAAATCTCCGGATGCCGATTTCTCAAGAGCGAATCGCGCCTCGTCTGATGCCAGGCATTCGAACGAATCGATTCGTTACGGACAAGCGAAATAGGGCCCACTCTCTCTTCTTCTCTGCGCCTCTGCGACTCTGCGGCTCTGCGTTTCTTTTTTTTTGGCATGGGGAGCGGGTACGGGAACGGATTGATGGATATCGGTCAGCCGGAGCGGCCATACCCGCCGCCGCCCGGGGTTTCGAGAATCACTCGATCTCCGGCGGCGACCTCGCGGCCGTCGATGCCCTTGAGCTCCGTGCGACTGCCATCGGTATGGACAATCACCTGCCGCCCCACCGCGCCGTCTCCCCCGCCCGCCATCCCGTATGGCGCGCTCACCCGATGCTGGCTGAGGATCGAGAAGGAGAGCGGCGCAAGAAACTCGATCTCGCGCACGAGACCGTCGCCACCACGCCACCGTCCTGCGCCTCCCGACCCGCGTCGGATCGCGAATCGGTGGAGACGCACCGGGTAGCGCTGCTCGATGACCTCTGGATCGGTGATGCGGGTGTTGGTCATGTGGGTGTGGACGCCGCAGGCGCCGTCGAACCCCTCGACCGCCCCACTACCGCCGCCGACGGTCTCGTAGTAGCCGAAGGTCGCATCGCCGAAGCTGAGGTTGTTCATGGTTCCCTGGCTGCATGCCGCCACCGCCAGCGCCTCGAGCAGAGTGTCGGTCAGCCTCTGGCTGGTTTCAACATTGCCGCCGACCACCGCCGGACAGCGTTCCGGGTCGGCCGTGTACTCGGGGTTGAGAATGCCGCGCGGGATGCGAATCTCGATCGGTTCGAGCAGGCCCTCGTTGAGCGGCAGCTCGACGTCGACCAGCAGCCGCATGACGTACATCGAGACCGAGTGGACGATGGCCGGGGTCGCGTTGAGGTTGCCGGGGTGAACCTCCGCGCTGCCGGCAAAGTCAAGGACCGCGCGATTGCCTTCGATCGTAAAGGTCGCGACCAGCGGTGAGCCGTCGTCGAGAAGTTGGCGGCCCTCGTAGCGCCCGTCCTCCATCCTCTCGAGCACCGTCTCGACCTGCCACGCCGCCTGCCGCCGCAAGGCGTCCATGTGCTCCAAAACGTGCTCGAATCCCACCTTTTCCGCGAGCCGGTTCAGAGCGTCGCAGCCGCGAAGGATGGCGGCCAGCATCGCCCGAAGATCGGCGAGATTATCGGCCAGAGTTCGGGTCGGATACGGGCCCTCCTCGAGCAGCCGTTCGACCCGTTCCCACCGTGGCTCCCCCGCTTCCACGATCAGAGTCGGCGGGATGACGACGCCTTCCTCGGCCAGCGACTTCGCGTCCGGTGGTACCGAGCCCGGCCGGATGCCGCCGATCTCGGCGTGGTGGGCGCGGCAGGCCACATACCCCAGGAGCCGCGTGTCGAGATGGACCGGCGCGACCAAGGTCACGTCCGGAAGATGGGAGCCTCCGAACGCAGGGTGGTTGGTGACGACGACGTCGCCCGGTTCGAGCGGGCGGTGGACAACCAGCTCGCGGACGCAGAGGCCCATCGCGCCGAGATGGACCGGGATGTGGGGCGCATTGACAACCAGCCGTCCCGCCGGGTCGAGCAGCGTGCACGAGAAATCCTCGCGCTCCTTGATGTTGGTCGAGACCGCCGTCCGTTGCAGCATCTCACCCATCTCGCGCGCAATCGATGAAAAGCGATGGCTCATGAGCTCGAGCTCGACAGCCTGTGGGCGACCGCTCGCAGCAGTCGATTCGCCAGTGCCGTCATCAGCTCCGCCAACGAGACGCACCCCGCCATCACCAAGCGACTGCGCTCGCCAGCCCGGACGCACGACCAGCGCGCTGTGCTCCTGCTGGATCAGAGCCGGCCCCATGACCTCGGCCCCAGCCGCCATCTCGGCCGCCTCGTAGCACGGCACCTCGCGCCAGCCTCCGCCCACGAAGCAGCGCTGGAAGCGAGCCGGTTCATGCGCCCGAGAGCCTCCATCAGCGCTTCCCACGACCGGCACGGCCTCCGGTCGCCGGCTGCGCACGACCACGCGCAGCGACACCACCTCGACCCCGCGTTCCCGGGGCCGATAGGAGAAGAGTCGGTAGTATGCCTCCTCGAACTGGCGCTCGAGGTCATCGCCGGCCCCCGGCTCGATCTCGAGGGTCGCGTCCTGTCCGACGTAGCGCAGCTCGACGATAGAGCGCGGGTCGTCAACGTCGTCTCCGACTCCCTCCTTCTCGAGCGCTGACGCGGCTTCCCGAGCCAGCTCCTGCAGCCAGATATCGAGGCGGTCGGAGACCTCGTCCAGCGGTCGCAGAATCTCCCGTTGGGCAAACCGTTCGACAACCGCGTGCCCGAGCCCGAGGGCGCTGAGAAGGCCGGCGTCGGCCGGCAGCAGAACCTCCTCCATGCCCAGGAGCTCTGCTAACCGGCAGGCGTGTTGACCGCCCGCACCGCCAAAGGCAACCAGTGTAAAACCGGTCGGGTCAATGCCCTTGCGGATCGAGATGTGGCGGATGGCCTCAGCCATGCGCTCGTCGGCGATCCGCAGCAGCCCCTCGAGGATCTCCTCATCGCCGCCCGCCCCCCGACCTGCATCATCCAGCTCTCTCCTGAGCTCATCGAAACGGGCCTTCGCCGCACTGAGATCGATGGGAATGGGGAATCTCTCGGCAACCAACCGCCCGAGCAACAGATTGACGTCGGTCAGCGTCAGCGGTCCACCGGCGCCGTAGCTCGCCGGACCCGGCATCGCACCGGCGCTCTGTGGGCCGACTGTCAGTCGCCCCTGCTCGACCCGGCAGATCGAGCCACCGCCGGCGGCTACCGTCTCGATGGCCAGCGCCGGAACGGCCAGCTCCACCGGGCCGACCTGGTGCGAGAAGACATACTCGAAATCGCCGTCAAAGCGTGAAACGTCGGTGCTCGTGCCCCCCATATCAAATGCGATCACCCGGTCCCGGCCGCATCGACGCCCGGTCAGCGCCGCACCGACCACGCCGCCGGCTGGGCCACTGAGGAGGCTGTCCATCGACCGGTAGGCGTCGGCGCCGACCAACCCACCGGCCGAGGTCATGACGTGCAGGTCCGACGTGTCGGCGCCGAGACCCTTCTCCACTCCGTGCAGGTAGTCGCTGATCACCGGTCCGAGATAGGCGTCGACCGTGCACGTTTCGGAGCGGCGCAGCAGTCCCTGGAAGGGGCTGAGGACACTCGAACGCGCGACGTAGCTGAAACCGGCGTCGAGGAGCATTCCCTCAAGCTGAAGTTCGTGCACCGGATTGCGATGACCGTGGAGAAGCGTGACGCTCGCGCACGCGATGCCTCGTTTGCGAAGCTCGGCAATCTTCGGCGCCAAAGTCAGGCGGTCGAGCGGCTCGATCACCGAGCCGTCGGCAGCCAACCGTTCCCGGACACCGATCACCAGCTCCGGCAACGGCACCGCTTTTTCGATGTGCAGCGCAAAGAGATCCGGCCGCTGCTGACCCCCGATCTCCAGCAGGTCTTCGAACCCCGCCGTGATGAAATGGGCCATCGGAGCACCGCGTCGTTCGAGCAGAGCGTTGGTGCCGCGGGTGGTGGCCAGGCGCATCGCCACCGGCGGCAGCGAGCCGCCGAACGGCGTCCCGGTGATCAGGCGGGCGGCAAGCAGCGGCGCTTCCTCACCCGACCGCAGCTCGACCGGGCTCCCGGGCTGCAGCGCCTCTGGAGCGGGACCGGCCAGCCGGACCAACCCCGTCGACGCGTCGTGTTCCAGAATCGTGACGCTGCTCGCTTGGCCCAGCGGAAAGAGCTCGACGCCCGTCAGGAATTTGTCTGGCAGCAACGACCCCCCGCGCAACCGAAGCCCGTCTTCCTCGACTGCTTCCACCCGATCCCGCAGTGCGCCGCTCGATAGTACCTTGCAGCGACGCAGCTCGCCCGCCGGATCGCGGGCGATGCAGTCGGTAAACGTCCCCCCGGTGTCGATCCAGATCTGCCACGCCGTCGCCGACTTCACTGCGCGGGCTGCCGTTCTGCGTCACGGGAGGGAAGAAAAAGCGAATTGGAAAACAGGAAAAACGGAGACCGGCAAATGCGATAAATCCGAAATTCGAAATTCGAAATTCGAAATGGGTAGGTGGCCGTCATTCCTAATTCCTAATTCCTCATTCCTCATTCCTAATTCGCTCACCGCCCCTTCTCGGTCACCAGATAGGTCGCGAAGCTGCCGAGCCAGTGGCCGCCCTCGTAATGCTCGCCGGTGACCGACGCCAGGCCCGCCTTCGCGTGAGCGTCGGCCGCCGCGCGCAAGGCCGGGCGTCGCGGATCGTCCTCCGGCAACCCGGCGAGAATCCCCTCGAGCATCCACGCCCGGCTCAGATTGAGCCCGTCGAGATGCGCGAGCTTGCCGTCGGCCCGGTCGGTGACGACGCCGATGGGCAGCCACCCGGCGCCGCCGTCGGTCGGTATCTCCGGCAGGAACCCGTCGAGCCATTTGGCGAATTGCCTCGGCGGCAGGATCCGGCGCATGAGGTCGGCCTCGGCGATGCAAGGTGACAGGAAATCCTGGCCGGACGGCTCATAGCTCAGCGGACAGCCGACGTCGTCGAGGTGGAACTCGAGGGCCTTGCCCTTGATGAGGTCGGCCGCCTCCTCGTCCCCCACCGCGCGCGCCCAATCCAGGGCCAGCCCGAACGCAAAAGCCGTCTGGCTGTGCTCGCCGGTGCGGATCGGGTAGTAGAGCTTGGGGAGCCATTCACGAAGGCGGCTCGCGGCCTCGGCTTCGAGCGGCGCCAGGTTCTGGGACCACTGCTGCGCCTCCTCGTCGTCCCAGGTGTGGAGCTCCTCGGCCAGACAGAGCAGCCAGGCCAAACCGTAGGGACGCTCGAACGACGCCCGCCCCTCACCGGCAAGATAGGCGGCGTCGCCGGCGAGTTTTTCTGCACTCAGGCTTTGGCCGAGACCGGCTCTTGCCGCCGCGGTGAACTCTGCGTCCGGGTAGAGCTTGCTCAGCCGCACCAGCATCCAGTGACCGTGGATCGAGCTGTGCCAGTCGAAGCAGCCGAAAAAGGCCGGCGTCAGCTCGCGCGGCGGCCCGACATCGTCGTCCGAATTCATCACGTGGCCGATCTTGTTCGGGTATTCCTGATGGATGCACTTCAGGGCGAGGTTGGCGAAATTCGCCACCGTCGCTGCGTCCATCGCCGGCTCATCCGCGGCGGCAACTGCGTTCAGCATCACGAACAGCACGAAAAGGCGAAACATCCGCATCGGCATGGCCTACGAATCCCAGCGACGGAAGAAGAGCGACTGTTTGTGGACCGGCTCGGCCCGCCGTTCGAGCTCGGCCAGCTGCGTCTCGTTCATGGGGTTGAAGGAACGCGCGATCTCGATGTTCTCCTCGAGCTGTTGGATCGTGTCGCAGCCGACGATGACCGTGCTCACCGGCAACGACAGCACGTAGCGCATGGCTTCCCTCATGTTGAGGGTGCCCGGCACGGTGCCGCTGTACCGGGAGTCCGGGTCCTCCGGTGGCGTCCACGAGGAGAGGATCAGTCCGCGCGCGGGGACCTTCATGCCGATGATTCCCATTTCGCGCTCTACCGCCAGCGGCAGCAGCTTCTCCTTGAAGCTGAGGTGGAAGGGATCGGCCGCGTTGAGGGCGAGCAAAACCGTATCGAATGGAAACCTCTCGATCGCATCGATCAAAACATCGGGATCGGCGTGCCCGGAGATCCCGAGAGAGCGAACGATTCCCTGATCGCGTGCCTCGACGAAGGCCTCGATGGCGCCGCCCGGCGCGAAGGCCTCCTCCACCTGCTCGGGGCGGGACAGCGCGTGCATCTGCCAGAGATCGATGTGGTCGGTCTTGAGCAGCTCGAGCGAACGCTCCAGGAGCTTCAAGGAACCGTCCCTGGTGCGGTCGTGGGACTTGGTGGCAAGAAATGCCTCCGAACGCCGGGTCTTCATGAGCTCGCCGAAGTAGCGTTCGCTCCACCGTTCTTCAACTCCGCCGTAGCGCGCGGAGGTGTCGACGTAGTTGACGCCGAGATCGAGCGCCCGCTCGATCAGCGGTACCGCAACATCGAAGTTGTTCGCTTTTTCGATCGCCGCCTGGCCGCCGAGGCTGAAGATCCCGACCTGGTAGCCGGTTTTGCCGAGGTTGCGCGTCGGCATCGCGTCCGGTGTCTTCGGATTCACCGGCAACGCGGGCATCTTCTGCGGCGTCTCCGCCATCACCCCTCGCGCCACGAAGCCCGCCGCCGCGGCGGTGCCGAGCTTGAGCACATCGCGTCTCTTGAGTTTGCCATCTGAACCGTTTGGATTTGACATGGCTCCTCCCCCGGGTAGCAATACTACATTGGCGCAGGGAGCAGAGGGGCAGGAGAATTCCGATTCGGCGGTCGTGGTGCCACTCTTCGCATTGTTGCCGGCAAGGCAGACCGCGCTTCTGACTTCGGCGAGGGGGGTGCCACCCTTCACACTGTTTGAATTCATCGCATCCAAATGACATAACCCGTTCAGGGCAAACAATGTGAAGAGTGGCACCTGTGTCGTCGATGCGGCTTCGCGCTCCAGATGGGCGGTGAGTCTGATTTCTTTACACGTCTCCACGGCCTGTGTAGACTGAGCTTCGACGCGCCGCGTCATCGCATAAGCGATCTGATCTCAACACTTGGAGGACCCATGAGCGTAGGCATCGTTGGCTACGGCGCCTTCATCCCGAGGCGCCGGATCAAGCTCGAGGAGATCGCCAAGGTGTGGGGCGCCGACGCGCCCTCCTAC
Source organism: uncultured Thermoanaerobaculia bacterium (assembly GCA_964423595.1). Lineage (GTDB taxonomy): Bacteria > Acidobacteriota > Thermoanaerobaculia > Thermoanaerobaculales > Sulfomarinibacteraceae > Sulfomarinibacter. The sequence goes on from CAYRFI010000109.1 coordinate 8,214, forward strand.
CGCCGGGGACTCCAGCTCAATGAAAAGTCGGTGCCCGGGGCCGACGAGGACACCGTCACCATGTCGGTCGAGGCGACGCGCAACGCCCTCGCCCGCTCGGGCGGGGTCGACCCGACCGATATCGGCGCCCTCTACATCGGCTCCGAGTCGCACCCGTACGCGGTCAAACCGTCGGGGACGATCGTCGCCGAGGCCATCGGCGCCACACCCGACATCCACATCGCCGACTTCGAGTTCGCGTGCAAGGCCGGGACAGAAGCTATGTTCGTCGCCCAGTCTCTGGTCAAGGCCGGCGAGGTCAAGTTCGCGGTCGGTATCGGTGCCGATACCTCGCAGGGTGCGCCCGGTGATGCTCTCGAGTACTCCGCCGCGGCCGGCGCCGCGGCCTTTATCTTCGGCGACAACAACGACCGCATCCTGGCCGAGGTGGTGGACACCTACTCGTGGACGACCGACACGCCGGACTTCTGGCGCAGGGAGTACATGCACTACCCGAGGCACGGCAGCAGATTCACCGGCGAACCGGCCTACTTCCGGACGAGCATGAGCTCTGCCAAGGGGATGATGGAGAAAGTGGGGCTCGAGCCCAAGGATTTCGCTCACGCCATCTTCCACCAGCCGAACGGCAAGTTCCCGATGCGGGTCGGCAAGAAGCTCGGCTTCACCCAGGAGCAGCTGGAGACCGGCTGGTTGTCGCCGTGGCTCGGCAATACCTACTCCGGGGCCTCTCCGATCGGCTTCACCGCGGTGCTCGACATCGCGAAGCCGGGCGACCTGGTCCTTCTCACCTCTTTCGGTTCGGGCGCCGGGTCGGACTCCTTCGTCTTTCGCGTCACCGATCGCATCGAGGTGGTCCGCGACCGCGCGCCGAGGACCCGGCCGCAGCTCGACGAGAACCAAATCTACGTGGACTACGGCACCTACGCCAAGCTCCGCGGCAAGATCCGCATGGGCGAGTGAGGGAGGTGGCGATGCGCGATGTAGCCGTTGTCGGAATCGGATTGACTGATTTTGGAGAGCTGTGGGAGAAGTCCCTCCGCACCATCTGGGCGGAGTCGGCACTCGCCGCACTCTCCGACGCCGGAGTGGACTCGGTGGATCTCATCACCATCGGCTGCATGTCCCCCGGTCTCTTTGTCGGCCAGGAGCACCTCGCCTCGTTGCTCGCGGACGAGCTCGGCATGGCGGGGGTGCCTGCATCGCGAGTCGAGTCGGCCTGTGCCTCGGGCGGCCTCGCCCTGCGGACCGGCTTTGCCGAGGTCGCGTCGGGGCTCTCGGACACTGTCCTCGTCACCGGCGTCGAGAAGATGACCGACGTCGACGGCGCCGACGCCACGTACGCCCTCAGCACCGCCGCCGACCAGGAGTGGGAGGGGTTCCATGGCATCACCTTCCCGGGCCTGTACGCGATGCTGGCGCGGGTCCACATGCGGCGCTTCGGCACGACGTCGGAACAGCTGGCGGCAGTGGCGGTCAAGAACCACGCCAACGGGCTCCTCAACCCGCACGCCCAGTACCACCTCAAGGTCTCGGTGGAGGACGTGCTCGCGTCAACCATGGTTGCGGACCCCCTGCACCTGTTCGACTGCTCACCGGTGACTGACGGAGCTGCCGCGCTGGTCATCACCACCGTCGAACGGGCGAAGAAACTCGGCGGCAACCGACCGCTGGTCAGGATCACCGGATCCGGCCTCGCGACCGACACGATCACCCTGGCCAACCGCGAAGATCTGTCGGAGCTCAGCGCGGTGAGAAAGGCGGCCGCACGAGCCTATGAGATGGCAGGCAGGAAACCCGGTGACCTGCACGTTGCTGAGGTCCACGACTGCTTCACCATAGCCGAGATCATGGCGACCGAGGCAATCGGCCTCTTCGATCCGGGCTTCGGCGCGTCAGCGGTCGAGGACGGGCTCACATCACTCTCCGGCAAGATCCCGGTCAACACGTCCGGCGGCCTCAAGTCGAAAGGCCACCCGGTGGGCGCCACCGGTGTTGCGCAGGCGATCGAGATCGTCACCCAGCTGCGCGGCGAAGCCGGACAGCGGCAGGTCGAGGGAGCTCGGGTCGGCCTCGCCCAGAACATGGGCGGATCCGGCGGCAGCTCGGTCGTCCACATCATGGAGGTGGCCTGATGGACTCTCCGGCACGTTCCTGGCGTGAGTTTCCGCAACGGTACCGGCTCGAGGCTTCCAGGTGCACCGAGTGCGGTAAGCTCCTCTACCCGCCGCGGGTGGTGTGCCCGAAGTGCGCCTCGAGTACATTCGAGAACATCACCCTTCCCCGCGAAGGCACTGTCGTGACCTACACCGTCGTGCGGGTGCCTCCGGCAGGGTTCACCGAGCAGACACCGCTTCCCATTGCGCTCGTCGAGCTGATGGAGGGGCTGCGGGTGATGGTTCAGATCGGCGATCTCGCGGAACCGGCCGAGCTCGAGATCGGGATGAAGGTCCGGCTCGAGTTCCGTCGCATCTCATGGGACGGAGAAGCGGGTGTGATCTTCTACGGCCACAAGGCGGTGACCGCCTAGGGCCACACAGCCGTAAAGCAGGACTTGTCACGGCGTAGCTCGAAGAGCGAAGCCGGATGCCGCAGTTTGACGTGGGCGCCAGTATCGGCGAGAATGCACTCATGAGTGATAATGATTTTTCGTCAAATATTTGCAGTATCAGCGAGATCGATCCTGAGAAGGTCGCCTTCGTCCAGAAAATGGCGCTGCCCGAGCATACTGTCGAAAAGGTGAGCCGCCTCTTCTCGGCTCTCTCCGATCCGACCCGTCTCAAAATCCTCCACGCCCTCACGGTTACCGAGGAGCTCTGTGTCTGTGACCTGGCGGCCCTCGCCGAACTCTCGGTCTCCGCGGTCAGCCACCAGCTGCGCCTGCTTCGCGACCGCGACCTGGTACGCGCCCGGCGCGACGGTCGAATGGTCTATTACAGCGTCGCCGACGACCATATCGCGATCCTGATGGGCACCGGCGTCGAGCACGCGGAAGAGTAACGAATTCTGAATTCGGAATTCTGAATTCGGAATTCGGAATTGCCGTCCACCCACCCCCGAGAACGGTTTCGACACACCTCCTTCTGCAGGTGCGATGACATTCCGAATTCCGAATTCCGAATCTGAGAGCGTTCCTACCGGTACAATCGATAGAGGATTACATTGTTGGATTCCTCGGTCGATACCACGCCCACGTCTCCATCCGGCTGCGGATCGTTCGCCGGCAAGGGCTTCGCCACGATTTTCTTCGGGCTGTTCTTCGTGATGGGCACGCTCTTCACGGTCTTCATGCTCGCCGAAACGTGGAAAGAGTTCGAGCCGTGGTTGTGGCCCGCCACCGACTGCACGATCCTCTCATCGGGAGTCACCGAGACCGGCAACGACGAAAACCCCTACCGGCCCCTGGTTCACTACCGATACGAGGTCGACGGGCGAATCCTCGAAAGCGACCGGCTGTCCCGCAGCAACGGCGGCACCTCGAGCTACGACCGGGCCCGCGACCTCGCCGCGCGATACCGGCCCGGCGACAGAGCCAACTGCAGGGTGAGTCCGGATCACCCCGCCTTCGCGGTCCTGGAGCGGCGCATCCCGTGGATCGCATTCGTGGTCTTCTTCCCGCTCATTTTCGTCGCCATCGGCGGGGGAGGCCTGTGGGCCACCTGGATCGGTTTCTCGTCCAAGACGAAAGAGGTGGAATCGATCTCTCAGAAGGCGTCTTCGGGACGAGGGCACAAGTTCATGGTCGGGTTCGGCCTGCTCTTCGCGGCGATCGGAGGCGCGGTCTTCGTGCCGATGGCCCTGGTGCCCTCAATTCGGCTGGCCACAGCGACGACCTGGAAAGCCACCCCATGCACGATCGCGAGCTCATCGATGCGCTCGTGGTCGACCGACGACGGCACCTCGTACGGGGCCGATGTCCTCTACGAGTACCAGGCCGGGGATCACGTCTGGCGCTCGAACAGGGTCAGCTTCTTCTCCTTCCTTTCCTCCGGTCACGCCGAGGCGCGGGCGACTCTCGACCAGTATCCTGAGCGCTCGTCAGCAACCTGTTGGGTCGATCCTCGCGATCCCTCCAGGTCGGTCCTCGAACGCACATTCCGTCCCAAGCACCTGCTCGGTCTCATCCCGTTGGTCTTCATTCTCGCCGGCTCGGCTGTGGCGAACCACGGGTGGAAACAGATGCGGATGCGGAGGGCCGCTGAAGAACCTCCAACCGATGATATCGCCGAGGTCGAAGGCCAACTCCACCTCAAGCCTCGCGTCGGGCCCGGCGGAAAAGTCGCAGGATCTCTCCTCTTCGCACTCTTCTGGAACGGAATCGTCTCGGTCTTCGTGTGGCAGGTCTGGAAGGGCTGGGAACGAGGGGACCCCGACTGGTTCCACACGATCTTCCTGATCCCTTTTGTCCTCGTCGGACTGGCCTCCTTAGGCTTCGTCGGACACTTCCTGCTCGCTCTGGCCAACCCCAGACCTCGACTGATCCTGATTCCCGGCCGCCCCCGGCTCGGCGACGAGCTCCGTCTTGAGTGGCGCTTTGCGGGCCACGCCGGGAGGCTCGGCCGTCTGCGAATCTTCCTTGAAGGCCGAGAAGAGGCGATCTATCAACGCGGTACCGACACCATCACCGAACGCGAGGTCTTCGCGACCTACGATCTGGTCAACACCAACAATGACTGGGAAATCCCACAAGGGACGGCCGAACTCTCGATTCCCAGCGAAACCATGCACAGCTTCGAGGCTGATTCCAACAAGATCATCTGGGAGATCAAGGTCGAGGGCGAGATCGACCGCTGGCCCGATGTCGACCAGAGTTTCCCGGTCACCATCCGCCCCATACGGATCGAGAAACTGTGATGCTGACCCTCCACACCACGGACGGTGGCACCTGGTTCAAACCTGGCGAGCTCATCGAAGGCAGGGCTTCGTGGCAGTTCGACGAACAGATCGATGCGGTCGAGGTGCGTCTCTTCTGGTACACCACCGGCAAGGGCACACAGGACGTCGGGGTCGTCCGTGCGCTCCGGACCGATTCGCCCGACACCTCCGGCTACCGCGACTTCTCGATCCGAGTGCCTGAAGGCCCCTACTCGTTCTCGGGCAAGCTCATCACTTTGGCGTGGGCAATCGAGCTCGTCGCTCTCCCGAGCGGCGAAACAGAGCGCCTCGATCTGCGGATCGGGCCGCAGCCGGTCGAGGTAGACCTCTCGTGAACTCGGCAACCATCACCCGCCGGCGACCGGCCGACAACCCGTTCGCCAGCCACCGTGTCGAAGGCCTGGTCTACCGACACAAGGGCCTCGGCCTGACGGCGCTTCGTCAGCGCCTCGAGAAAACGGGAGGACGCTGCGCGATCGTCGGCCCCAAGGGTAGCGGCAAGACCACCCTTTTGCGCGAATTGGCATCCTCGCTTCCCGGCGAAGCGTTTGAGGTGCGGATTCCAGGCAGCTCCCCCAGACCGTGGCGCGCGGCCCGCGCCCAGCTGCCGCGCCCGGTCCGCCGGAACCACGTGGTGTTGGTCGACGGCGCCGAGCAGCTCGGGCCGATCGGATGGCGTCTGCTGTTGCGCGCGACACGACGCGCGCGGAGCTTGGTGGTGACCCTGCACCGACCGGGACTCCTGGCGACCCTGGTCCAGTGCCGTCCGGACCGGCACCTGCTCCGCGAATTGGTTGAGGATTTGACGCCGGCCGACGCTCCGGATCTCGCGCCCGTCCTCGAGGAGCTTATTCAACGCCACGAGGGGAACATTCGGTCGTGCTTGCGGGAGCTGTATGACTTGTACGCAGGTCGCAGCGTAACGTCGTGACGTCGAGGAATTGAGCCGGTTCGCCCCCGATCAGAACTCTCCCGACTCGATCAGCTTTGGAACCGCAAAGACGCGAAGAGCGCTAACCCGCATTATTCATGGGGTCTCGTCGCGAGGGCGGCGAGGTGCCGCGCCCAGTGGAGTTTGCGACCTGAGGGGCGCGGACTCGTACTCAACAGTACGTGGAGCACCCCGAG
>CAYRFI010000110.1:0-14107 GCA_964423595.1 uncultured Thermoanaerobaculia bacterium
GACCGTAATCGGCCGGCCACCAGTCCTGCGAGTCGGTCATCAGCGCATAGAGGTCTTTCTTCACAGCCTCGAGGTCAAGGCTCTTGAACTCCTCGGCGTAGTTGAACTCCTCGCCCATCGGATCGCACAGGGGCGGGTTCTGGTGGAGGATTTTCAGGTTCAACTGGTTCGGCCACCAGTCTCGGTTCGTGGTTGTCTTTACGGGTCGTCCGCCCGTCACCGGGCACTTGCTGGCTTCGTCTGACATTTCGTAACTCCTCACTTATGGTTCGTTGGTTTGATCGTGAGCTGTCGCTCGGTCGGTTTCGCTGTCATCGTGCCCGTGCGGGGCGCGGGAAACGGGGCCGGTCTCCTCTTCAGTCCCGGACCGGACCCGAGGTTGGGCGAGGCACTCGGGGCAGCGGCCCCAGTAGATCACCTCGGCCTCGTCGATCTCGTAGCCCGAGTCGTCGGCGGGGGTCAGGCACGGCGCGGCGCCGACTGCGCAGTCGACGTCGACCATCCGGCCGCATAGACGGCAGATCAGGTGATGGTGGTTATCGCCGGCCCGGCCCTCGTAGCGCGCCGGCGACCCGGCGGGCTGGATGCGCCGGATGAGACCCTTGTCGGCCAGGACGGCGAGGGCGTCGTACACCGCCTGGCGGGAAATGACACCGATCTCGGCCCGTGCGGCCTTGGCGACGTCATCTGCCGTGCCGTGCGGTCGACGCGACACCGCCGCCAGAACGGCCAGGCGTTGAGCGGTGACTTGGACACCATGTCGGCGGAGCAGATCGGCTGAGTGGTTCCCCATGTGCGCAGAATAGGTCAAATTTTAGATTCTGTCAAGAATCGGGACCGATCCATTTATCTTCGAGGACAGCTCCATCGCCGGGCGCGGGCCCCGCCGACCGCAAAGGTTCGTGTGTAGGTAGCCCCCATGAGGTCGTTCATACGTGCCTGCACCTTTACAGTGAGTGCCCGGTGCCTTTAGGCTTTTGACGGAAGGAGTGCGGACATGGAGAAGCGCAAACTCGGAAGCAGCGGGCTGGAGGTTTCAGCCATTGGCTTGGGCTGTATGGGCCTGAGCTTTGGCTACGGCCCCGCCACCGACAAGCAGGAAGGCATCCGCCTGATCCGGGCCGCCGTCGAGCGTGGCGTTACCTTCTTCGACACCGCCGAAGCCTATGGTCCGTTCATTAACGAGGAGCTGGTCGGCGAAGCGCTCGCGCCCGTCCGTGACGAGGTGGTGATCGCTACCAAGTTCGGCTTCGAGGAGGGCGTTCCCCAGAAGGGACAGAACAGTCGGCCGGAGCATGTCCGCGCGGTCGCCGAGGCCTCGCTGAAGCGCCTCAGGACGGATCGCATCGACCTGTTTTACCAGCACCGCGTCGATCCCGAGGTGCCGATCGAGGACGTGGCCGGGTCGGTCAGAGACCTGATCCAGGACGGAAAGGTCAAGCATTTCGGCATGTCCGAGGCGGGTGTTCAGACGATCCGCAGAGCACATGCGGTGCAACCGGTCACCGCATTGCAGAGCGAGTACTCCCTCTGGTGGCGTGAACCAGAAACGGAGGTTTTTCCGCTGCTGGAGGAGCTGGGTATCGGTTTCGTGCCTTTCAGCCCGCTCGGCAGGGGCTTCCTGACTGGCAAGATCGATGAGACCACGACCTTCGACAGCACGGATTTTCGCAACATCGTGCCCCGTTTCTCGCCGGAGGCGCGCAAGGCCAACCAGGCGCTGATCGACCTGCTCAGCGAGATCGCCGCCGCAAAGGGAATAACGCCGGCCCAGATCGCCCTCGCCTGGCTGCTGGGGCAGAAGCCGTGGATCGTGCCGATCCCGGGAACCACCAAGCTGCACCGCCTCGAAGAGAACCTCGGCGCAGCAGAGGCGGAACTGACCTCGAACGATCTGCGCGAGATCGAAAATGCGATTTCCAAGGTCGAGGTGCAGGGAGCTCGGTATCCGGAGCATTTGCAGAAGCAGGTCGGTCGCTGACGCCGGCGGCCGGTCGACCGACAGGTACCAGCAGGATGGGTACCACGGACACACGTGCACAGTTGTCAGCCTGAGGATGCCGCGCCCATCTGTGCACACGAGCGAGATCTGGAAAATCGAGCAATCAACACAACTCAACAATTGTGTACGTGGCACCCATGTGGCACCCATGGCACCCATGAAATCAACGAATGTGAACGGGGCACCCATGACGAGGTCGATTCCTGTGGTCGCGGCAATAGTTTCTCGCCAGAAATTGTTTCCTAAGTAGCTGTCGCGGGACGCGAAGATCTTTCAACCGATCTGCGCCATCAACGTCGACCCAAACAAGATCGCCCTTTGAGGCCGACCAAAATACCGCGAGGAGGTTTTTTATGATCTCGCCAATTCTCGGACTTCACCATGTCACCGCGATTGCCGGTGACCCACAGACAAACGTCGACTTCTACGTCGGCGTGCTGGGGCTCCGCCTCATCAAGAAGACCGTGAACTTTGACGATCCGTCGACCTACCACCTTTACTACGGCGACGGCCTCGGTCGTCCCGGTACGGTCATGACCTTTTTCCCCTGGCCGGGCGCCGGCCGCGGAGCCCTTGGCTCCGGCCAAATCTCCACCACAGCCTTCGCCGTGCCCGAACACTCCCTCGACTTCTGGCGTCAGCGCCTCGAGGAGTCGCTCGTACGTGCCGACGCCATCGAACGCTTCGACGTACCGGGGCTCGCCTTCACCGATCCGGACGGGCTTCGGCTCGAGCTCGTGGCAAGCGCCCGGCCGGGTGACGGTCGGGAGCCGTGGGAAGGGTCATCGGTGCCGGATGAGCACGCGATCCGCGGCTTCGACGGCGTCACGATGCTCCATGCGGACATCGTCGCGACGGAGCATTTGCTGGTCGACGCCATGGGGTTCCGCAAGGTGGCGGTCGACGGGCAGCGCATCCGCTACGAGTTGGGCGACGGCGGCTCCGGTACCTTCGTGGACCTGCACCACAATCCGGACGCGGTCCCGGGACGCGTGGCAGGGGGCTCGGTCCATCACGTCGCCTTCCGCGTGGCCGATGACGACGCCCAGGCCGCGTGGCAGAGTCGCCTGTTCGACGCCGGCCATCCGACCACCGAGGTGAAGGACCGCATGTACTTTCATTCGGTTTACTTCAGGGAGCCTGGCGGCGTGCTCTTCGAGCTGGCAACCGACAATCCTGGCTTCGCCACGGACGAATCCGTGGAAGAGCTGGGCACAGTACTGCGCCTGCCGCCCTGGTTGGAGAACGTTCGCGACCGCATCGAGCAGAAGCTCCCTTCTCTCGAAGACCCGAGGGACAGAAGGCCCGGAGAGGCGGCGTGACGAAGTCACGCCGTATGTTCAAACCCATTCACGCCGACGGCAGGATCGCACGCGCCGGCGTCGCTCCAGCGAACGCCGAACGGGCCATGATTCTCGTCCACGGTCGCGGGGCGACGCCCGAATCGATCCTGACCCTCGCCGACGAGTTGCCGAGCGATCTCGGCTTCGCGTTCGTGGCGCCGGGAGCTTCGGAGTCAACCGCACATCCCCGGAGCTGGTATGCCAACAGCTTCCTCGCCCCGATCGGCGCGAACGAGCCCGGCCTCTCATCAGGGCTCGCGAAAATCGAGGAAGCAGTGGTGGAACTGGAAGAGCACGGCATCGCGCCGGAGAACATCGTCCTGCTCGGATTTTCCCAGGGCGCCTGCCTGACCACCGAGTTCGCCGCCCGCCGTGCACGGCGGTGGGGTGGCGTGGTGGCCCTGACCGGTGGCTTGGTTGGCGACGGTGACACACCCCGCGACTACGCCGGCGCCTTCCACGGCACCCCGATTTTTCTCGGTTGCTCCGATCGCGACCCTCATGTTCCCCTGTGGCGGGTCGACGAAACGGGTGACGTGCTGTGCCGGATGGGTGCTCAGGTGGAGAAGCGGATCTACCCCGGGATGCCCCATACCGTCATTCGCGATGAGCTGGACTGGGTTGCAAGCACGATGCATCGGCTGGCGAACCAAAAACAGCAAGAATCGACGCAGGTGGGGATCCACTCCGGATGAGAGTTCACTGATCTCTCGCGGCCTATCGGCGAACAGCGGGTCGCCATCGCGAAGAGAACCTCGACCGGCGAGTGCATTCACTTCGAGCGCGTCAGCGTGGGCGCTCGAGCTCAAAGGTGTCGCGGGTGCGGCACCACAGGGAACCGCCCATGCGGCCGACGGCGCGTAGTCGCTCGGGGAGCACGCGGCCGTCGGCGGGGTCTCGCAATGCGGGGTCGAGGTGCATCAAAACCACGCGGCCGACGACCAGGGATCCGGCCCCACCCGCCTCCCCGTAGGTGCGAATCTCCTCGAGCGTGCACTCCAGTCCCACCGGCGATTCGGCCACCAGCGGCGCCTTCACCCGCTCGGCCGCCATGGGCGTCAGCCCCGAATGTTTGAACTCGCTGTTGCCGTGCGGCAGCGGCGCTGCGCAGCTGTTGACCCGTTCGGCAATCTCTTCGGTCACCACCGACACGGTGAACTCGCCAACCTGTTCGACGTTTCTCAGCGTGTCCTTCTTGGACCCGGTGCGCCCCGCGCGTTGCGGAGCGAAGGCGATAAATGGCGGATTCGACGAAACGATGGTGAAGAACGAAAAAGGTGCCAGGTTGGGGACACCGTTGGGGTCGACCGTTGCAACCAGCGCGATCGGCCGTGGGATCACGACCTCGATCAACCGCCGGTAGCCGTCCACCCACGACTTCGTGGCGGGGTCAATCGTGTCGCGCTTCAGATCACTCATGGTGCCGTCAATTCTACATCGGTCGTTGGATCCGGTCCCGTCTGAAGCGAGCTGCGACTGCCGGATGCGGAGTGTGACACCCATGCGACAGCAGGATCGAAGAACTCACAAGCCCGAACGTCATAAAGTGATACGTGGCACCCATGCATGTAAAGTAATACGTGGCACCCATGCGGTAGCAACGCAGGAGGTTCATCCCAATGAAGCTGGACGGTAAGGTTGTGCTCATCACTGGCGGCAACTCGGGCATAGGTCGCGCCACCGCGGCCCTCCTCGCCAAGGAGGGGGCAGCTGTCGTGCTCACCGGCCGCAACCAGGAACGGGGCGAGCAGGTCGCTCAGTCCATCAACGACGATGGTGGTGAGGCGATGTTCGTCCGCTCCGACGTGCGTTTGGCGGACGAGTGCCGGCAGGCCGTCGAGCAGACGCTGGAGCGGTTTGGTCGAATCGACGTGCTGTTCAACAATGCCGGGGTCTTCCATCCGAAGTCGGTGCCGGATTGCACGGAGGAGGAGTGGGACGAGACCATCGACACCAGCCTGAAGGGCGCCTTCCTGATGTCGAAGTATGTCCTCCCTTCGATGATCGAGCACGGGAGCGGATCCATCATCCACACCAGCTCGGGCTGGGGGATCCTCGGCGGCGACCGGGCGGCGGCTTACTGCGCAGCCAAAGGCGGTCTCATCGTCATGGCCAAGGCCATGGCTATTGATCACGGCCCCGACGGTATCCGCGTCAACTGCGTTTGCCCTGGTGATGTCGACACGCCGATGCTGGCCGACGATGCCGCGAAGCGCGGCATGTCGTGGGAGGAGTACCTCGCCGGCGCCTCGGATCGCCCGCTCGGCCGGATTGGCACCGCCGAGGAAATCGCCCGTGCGGTCCTCTTTCTGGCCTCCGACGATTCCTCGTTTGTAACTGGAGAGGCGCTGGTCGTGGATGGCGGCGGAATCGCCGGCTAGCAGCACAACAAGCAAGGGCGCCACGTTCACATGTGGTGATGTGTCGCCTCGGGCGAGGGGCTGCCAACACGTGTGGAAATGTAAACGTGGCACCCGTGGCGCCGAGCCACGGGTTCACCTCATCAGGATGAGGCGGACGCCGACCACGCCCAGCGCGATCGCCAGGCTGCGGATGATCCACACCCCGCGCAGCCGGTTGGACAGCCGCGCTCCGACCTGGGCCCCGATCAGCACGCCGTTGCTGAGATTAATCGTCTGGTGAACGTGGCACCCATGCGGTGCGCAGCATCACTGTCGTGTGACCGGGACCGTGATCACCGTTGCGCACGACGCCGCCGACGTCCATTTGTGATACGCTCCGACAACATCCGACATGTTGGACCTTCAGGCGGGGCGTTTGGGAGGCGACAATGCGTTTCAAGAGCATTCTTCCACTGGTCGTTGGGTTTTTTCTCCTGGCTACTCAGCCGGCGTCTGGTCAAGAGGCCGACGGGTTCTGGCCCTCCTCGGTCAAGATCGATCCTTTGAAAAAAGAGATCTTCTACGGTGAGGAGCTGTCGATAACGCTGACGGATTTTCGGGATGCAGACGGCAGGCGGGTCCAGCCGCAGTTTCTGATCGCCGCCCAACCGGAGGCCGGGAAGATCGTCAACGGCGAGCCATCCGCCCTCCTGGTTGGCAAGGAGTTTCCGGTCGGCGACGGTACCGTTGAGATTCGCTACTTTCCGCCACCGGACCCCAAGATCGAGGAAGATCGGATCACCATCTCCAGTGTCAATACGGCGGCGTATTGGGATGAAGAAGCGGACCTCCCATACCTGACAAAGATAGGGCAGGTCGATGTCGTCATCCGGCGATATGACTATGCCCGCATCATCTACCATGACTACTCTCTTTCCTGGGACGATGGTGGTTCGAAGTACCTGTCCGACATCGATGTTTCCGTCGGTGTCGCCTTCAAGTCGATCGGCGGCGGTCGGCACGCCGTAGAGCGCGTTGCGGTCCTCACGTCCAAGGGAGTGGAATCGCAACATGAATCGGGTGAAAAGGAATACAAGAGCACGCTCGTTTCCGCCAGAATCCAGACATATACGGGTCTGGTCGTTTTTCATATGAACGACAAAGGCGAGGCGGAGGCGGTGACTCTTCCCGTAGTCAACCTGGCGTTGACCTGGTCAGGAGACTCCGATAATCCGCCGGATGATGTCACCATCGCGCCGGTCAGCGAGTACGACGCCGAAGAGGCCACGGAGGCCGCGGCCGAGGTGGCCATGAATATCAAGCCGAGTCACGGCCAGAGAAAATCTGCAACGTTGCCGATACTCGCCCGGATGCTGTACCACCCGGACTTCAGGGTCATTATGCGTTCCGGCAACGAGTACCTCGGCGGGGAGGGGAATTTCAAGGAACATGACGAACATGATGTCGTAGAAAAAACCTACAGGTGGGAAGTCTGCACCAAACCGCAGTAGGCGCTCATCGATTCATCCATCGGCGGTCACGGTGCGGGAACCGTTGTCAGCTGTCCAAGACGCTAGACCCAGGGTGCCACGTATCACATTGTCACATTAGGGATCGTAAAGTCATAAAGTGATACGTGGCACCCATGCCATGTGCATGGACGGCTACCCCTGGGATAGCTTCCTCCCCAACAGCCGGACCTTCTTCTGCAGGTCGGAGAGATTCTTCATCACCGCCGTATTCCTCATATAGGAGGCGAGAGGCTGATGGGGAAGACCGGCGTACATGCCGGGCTCATCGATGCTCTTGGTGACACCGGCCCGATGCAGCAGGACCACATCACTGCAGATCTCCAGATGATCGAGCGCTCCGCTTTGGCCGCTGGCCACGACCCGGTCTCCTATCCTGGTCGATCCAGCCACGACAAAACCGGCGGTGAGCAGGCAGTCCCTGCCGATTTCGACGTTGTGGGCAATGTGGCAGAGGTTGTCGAGCTTGGTGCCGGCGCCGATCCGGGTCGCGGCGTAGGTTGCTCGATCAATGCAACAGCATGACCCGATGGAAACACGATCCTCGATCACCACCCGACCGAGTTGCGGAATGCGATAACTGTGCCCCTTTTCGTCCTGGGCAAATCCATAGCCTTCGGTACCAACCACGGCCCCGGACTGGATGATCACCTCGTTGCCGATCTCGCAGGCGTAGCCGATGGTCACATTGGGATGGATGACCGATCGGTCACCGATTGTCGCTCCCTGCTCCACCACCGGGCCCGCCATGATGGCAGTTTCTCTTCCGATCCGGACGTTCTCGCCGAGGACCACATGGGGGCCTATCGTGCTCCCTTCTCCGATCTCGCACGTGGCGTGAATCACGGCCGAGGCATGGATCTGCGGCCACTCGGTGTGGAGCACGTCGCGATCCACATAGCGCTGTCGAATCAAGGCATGAGCCAGTTTGACGTTGTTTGCGATGAGGAGGGTCAAGCCCGGGAGCGTTGCCATCGACACCTGCAATGCTGGGCTCGTCACCACGGCCGAGGGTCGTCGGCTCCCGATCGTCTCCACCGCCTGTTCCGAATCGACAAAAACAAGATCGCCGGGACCACATCCCTCCACCGCAGCTATGTCTTTGAGGGAAACATCCTCACCTTCAATTGCCGTCAGAAGACCAGAGGGAGCGAACTCCTCGAAGATCGCTGATGCTCGAACGTCCATGTGCTCTCCTTGCCTGGTCGAGAATTTCTGGCTGACGTTCACCAAAGACCGGGCGGGTCCGAGCATAGCTTTCCTCGGGCCACCTGGTACATCTTATTTCCGAACCGTTCTATGCTCGGACGGGGACGAAGGGAAATACCTATGCCTCCTGAGTCGCGCAAGCGATGCCACTATTGCAGGCACCCGCAGGAGTTTCGCGAACCGGCCAATCTGGATGTTGAGGGAAAGGCGAACCCCCTCGCCTTGAGACGAAGTCTTCATGCAGTTGAGGCGCTCGATTATTGACGGACAGGACAAAGGGTTATAACCGGATGATGAAACGATCAATCATCAAGAGCACGGGTAGGTTCGTGCCGGATCACCATGTATCCAATGACGACTTGGCCGAAATTTTGGACACTTCAGATGAATGGATCCGCCAACGTACGGGGATCGAAGCCCGGTACTGGGTAGAAGAAGGCGATGACGTGGGGACGTCAGATCTGGCATTGGAAGCATCAAGGATCGCCCTTGAGAGAGCCGGTTGGGAACCCGCCGATCTCGATCTGATTGTGTTGGCCACCATGACCTCGGATGTTTATGTTCCCGGGTCAGGTGTCATCCTGCAACATAAACTGGACGCTAAAAACGTTCCGGCACTTGATATTCGCCAACAATGCACCGGTTTTCTGCATGGATTGGAATTGTGTGATGCCTATATCCAAAGTGGCAAGGCGCAGAAGATCTTGATGGTCGGGGCTGAAACCCAGAGCCGGTTTCTGGAGCTGACCACGCGGAATCGCGATACAGCCGTTATTTTTGCCGATGGTGCCGGCGCAGTCTGCATCGAGGCCAAAGAGACGAACGACGAGACCGGTATTCTGGCATCTGTCTTTCATGCGAATGGAAAGTACGCAGATATTTTGAGGGTGGGGATCCCGGCACAGAAAAGCGGCCCGGTCATGAATGCGGAGGTTCTGGCCAAGCAAGAGTATTTCCCTTACATGGACGGAGGAACCGTTTTCAAACTGGCGGTCACCTTGCTGCCGAGAGTTGCCCGGGAGCTGCTGGAAAAGGCCGGTATGCAACCGGAAGCTCTGGACATGGTCGTTCCCCACCAGGCCAATTTGCGAATCAATGAAGCTTTCAGGGACCGCATGAAGGTCCCGGAGGAAAAGATCTACAACAATATTCAGCAATACGGCAACACCACCGCAGCCACGATTCCCATCGCCCTGGATGAACTGATGGAGAAAGAAATGCTGAAGTCCGGAGACAATGTCATGTTCATCGGTCTGGGCGCAGGTCTCACCTGGGGCGGGGTTTTATACAGGCTGCCCTGAGTTGATGTGTGCGTGGCACCCATCAAAAATCAACAAGTGTGGAAGTGCGTACGTGGCACCCATGGCGCCCATGACGAGAGAATGGATTCTGGGCTAGACTGTGGCCTGTCCCCTATCATGTGTTTTTGACCGATCTTGGGAGTTTCTACCGTTGACGTTGACAACCGTTGTTCTTCTTGTATTGGCGCTTTTTGTGGTACAGGTTTTTCTCCAGGAGACTTCACGTTACCGCTTCAACCTGTGGAAGATAATGGGCAATCGCGACACCTCTCCGGAGGTATCCGTGGTCGCGGCTCGGTTGGACCGGGCCAAGAACAATATGATGGAAGCCCTGCCACTTTTTCTCGGCCTTGCCATGTTGGCGCTGGTCAAAGGTGGTGACACGACCGGGGTCGCGCATGCGGCAACCGCCTTCCTCATCGCGCGAGTCGTCTATGTTCCTATTTACGCGGCAGGAATTCCCGTCGTGCGTTCACTTGTGTGGCTGGCGGGAATGGTGGCAATGCTCATGATGGCGCTGCCCCTTATTTGACAAATCGGCATTCCAATTCTTAATAGAAACGCAAAACTGAACTGAACTGAACTGGTGCCAACTGGTGCCAGGCTTTAGGATCTTAGGAAGTTCGAGCGGCGAATCAGGATCAACCAACCTCCCAAGTTCCTAGAGCCTGGCACCGATGTTTGTAGTGTTCTGCCAGGATTGGAGGGTGGGGGATGGGAGGTTCATCGCAACATCATTACCCCCGTACCTGGCACCTCTATGGCACCTTTATACGAGCTGTAGGCGCATCAGTGGTCGATCGTGGCGGCGACGTGCCACCTCGCGAAAACCGGCGCGGCGAAACATCGAGGCGACGCCATGATAAAGCGAGATCGGCTGGCGTTTTTCACCCGCATCCACCGGGCATGCGTCCAGGACCCTGGCTTCGTTTTTTCGCGCCCATTCGATTGCGCCTTCCAGGAGTGCTGTCGCAATGCCGTGTCGACGCCAGCCCGCGCGGGTGGCAAAGCACGAAATGCCCCACACGCCGGGATCGTCGGCGGGCGCATCCGGTGTCGGTGCCGTGAGCCGCCGGGGACCGTTCCAGTTGGGAACGTCCGACCGCGGTCCGACCTGGATCCATCCAACCGGTTCGCCGTCCAGATAGGCAATGAGTCCGGGCGGCGGACCCGCGTCGACGCGTTCGTGGAACAGCTTCCGATTTGTCTCACGCAGTGATTGTTCGAACTCTTTACGTGGCAGTCGCCAGTACATGCACCAGCATTGGCTGCAGACGCCACGACCGCCGCCGAACACGACGGCGACATCATCCCAGCGGTCCGGTGTGAGCGGCTTGGTTTGGATGTCACTGCGCATGGCCGGCATGGTACCCGGCAAATCGAAGCTATCAAAGTGATACGTGGTACCTATGCAATGCAACAATGGTGTACGTGGGGTCCTATAGAAAAAGAACGAGCACGGGTATGGCTTTGGGTGCCAGCCTGAATGGCTGTACGTGGATCGCCGCCCGTGCTCGTCAGCCATACGCGTCGTCTGATAAGGACCTCGCCGAGATGGCTCATAGAGGCTCGACGACACGCGGCATGGCCATTGTACCGAGAGGAGGGCCATCGAGTGAAGGGGAGCGTCAGAATTGTCGGATTTGACTGTGGGGAGGATGAGCACGCTGCGGTGCTGCTGGACGAGGCCGGGGAGTTCGAGAGACGGGTCGATGTCGTTAATGAGAGAGGACAGATTCAGGAGTCGCTGGCCGAGTTGCTGCTGGCGGTAGGGCCGGATTCACAGCTTGTAGTCGTAGTCGAGTCGAAGCGGTCACATGGTCGAATCGTCGCCGATGTTGCCTGCGAGCTCGGGTGTGAGTTATGGCAGGTCAACACGGTGGCGTTGAATCACTTCAGGGACTTAGAGGGTCAGCCCCGCAAGGACGATGAATGGGACGCCTACTTGGGCGCGCGGATGGTGTACTTGCGGATGGGCGGGTGTCGAGTAGCGATCGAGACTACTGAGGAGGAGCGGATCCTTTCGCGTCTGACGCGAATCCATAGCCGCGTAACAGAGGACCGCAAACGATATGTTGCGCGGTTGCGTGCGGTGCTACTGGAGCTGGCGCCTCAGATGCTCCATTCTTCGTGGGAGGGGCCGCAGCCGGGCAGCAAGGCGATGCAGTACCTGCTCGAGCGATGGCCGGGATTCAAAGGTCTCGAGAGAGCGCAGATGCGCAGCATCGAAAAGATCCTGCACCGGTGCCGGTATGGATCAAAGGCGCCCCATGTGGCGAAGCTGATCCGAGAAGCGGCACGAGGGATCTGTGTCGCGGCCGAGGAACGATCGACCTTGACCTTGGAGCTGGATCTCCTCGTGCGACAGATCCGCCTCTGCAATGAGTCGATGGACCAGGTGTACGCTGAAATCGCCGACCGCGTCGAACGTCACCCCATGGGGAAGAAACTGCTCGAGATGCATGGAAACGGCCCTGTGATCACGGGGGTCTTGGTGTCAGAGCTGTTTCCCGTCGCTCGCACCTCGACCGAGCCGAAGTGCGCCACGTATGCGGGGGTGACGCCGCTTTCGAGAAAAAGTGGGAAGAGCCTCGACAAAGACCGGCTGACGCAAGGGGTGAATAAGCGAGTCCTGCACGCCCTGTACACGGCCTCGGTAGTTGCGATCAAAAACAGCACCGTCGACCGGGCCTACTACCACAAGAAGCTCCGCGACTATGCCGGCCACCCGAAGCCTCACGCGGCCGCGTTTATCGCCCTCTCTCGCCAGCGACACAAGCTGCTCTACAAGCTGATGACCACCGACGCTCGGTACGACAAGGAAATTCTCATCGCGAGCCACCTCGAGCGCCAGGAGCAGGAACGGATAGCTACCGCATGACGAACGCAGCGCTTCGAGCTGTGACTCTGACGGCCTGTGGAAAGCCCTCCGGGTTTCCCACAGACTCACAGCCTCGACGACGAGCATCTCAGTCTTGACTTCTTATAGAGGCACCCAGCCATGGTTCGATCGTCGCTCATGCGTCCAGCCTTCGAGGGGCGGGGGTCGTCATTTTCCGGCCAGGAGGTCGTACTCGGCGTACTCGCCCTCGCACGGGTTGCCCCGCACCAGGTACATGACCCGGGTGTCGAGATTGATCACGATCGAAAAGGTCGTCTTGACGCCCTTTTCGTGACGGCAGATCGACGCCGGTCGGTTGACGTGGTCGGAGAGGTACGCCATTAGCTTCTCGACCGTGATGTCACCGAGGTTGTTCTTCATCAGCCTTCTGCCGCGGTTGTAACGCACCAGCGAGCAGGTGATGTTCTGTGGGTCGAACTCGAAGTGGCGCATCCGGTCGGCGGTGTAGTGGTTGGTGTGGACGAGGTAGCCGTCGACGGCGTAGATCGGTTCGTAGTCCGTCGCCGATCCCTCGATGCTGTAGATCTCTCCGTTGGGGTCGGTGACGACCTGGTTGTAGTTCGAGGCCCTCTGTTGGAGGATGGCCGCGTCGATCGCCTCGCCGACCGTCCTCGCCGCCAGGATCTTGCGGACGAGCAGCATGCGCGGCACGCCGACCCGCATGTCGTTCGAGTTGAGCTGGTTTCCGGTCAGACTGATGCCCACCGAGTTGTAGCCGACGCTGATGCCGAGGTCGCCGTAGCCGACGGCGACGATCTCCGGCTCGCCGTCGACAGCGTAGTGGATGATGGTGACGTCGTCTTCGATCGACGGCGAGGTGTCGTTGTTGTGGGCGACGAGGACCGAACCGTCGCGGGTGACGTCGTTCGAGGCGATGAGGTCCGAGCAGCCTCTCGTGAAATGGTAGTTCTGGTCGCCGATCTCCTCGCACAGGGTCGCGAAGAGATCCTCGAGCTCGAGGCCGGCGGCGTCCGCCGCGCCCTGCACCTCGGTCACGTACTCGGGCACGTACTTCTTCGAGTACTGAAGGAAAAGCTCTGCCTCGGCCTTGAACGTCGCCCAGCCCTCGTCCGCCTTCATCCCCTCGACCTCCTCGACAAGGTTGGCCCTGAGCGCGGTGCCGAGCTGGCGTCCCACCTCGTAGTGGGTGCCGGAGACGTGGACGATGGGGATGGGCGCCGCCGCGGTCCGCTGGGGAGCGGGCGTCTGCCCGGTCGCCTGCGAGGGTGGCGCGGTCGCAGCGAGGACCGCGGTGACCGCGATGACGACCGGAGACAACAGCGATTTCCTGGTTGTGGCCAACATGCAGAGCTCCATTTCGTTCGCCGAGGTGGACCGTTCGTGCTCGATTTGAAGTCTATTGGGGTGGTGCCCCGCGGTCAATCTAGGGTGCTGCTAGCTTGGGTGCCACTTGGGTGCCACGTATCACATTGTCACATTAGCGACCGCAAAGTCATAAAGTGATACGTGGCACCCATG
>CAYRFI010000111.1:0-14056 GCA_964423595.1 uncultured Thermoanaerobaculia bacterium
CGTACTTCAATCTCGAACTCGGGTCATCTCTGGGCAGCTGCCCAGAGATGACCCGCCGGAGCCGCGCGGCTTGAATCATCCACTGGATTCCACCTTAGAAACGCCGCGAACCTGTCCAAGGATTGGGGGCCACCTCTCACGTTCCCGGCACGCGTGCTGGTCGCATGCGGACCGACTATGATGTACCGATGACTCACACGAAAGGTCCGGCTCGTGACGCCGCATGACAATTCCGACAACGCATCTGTGGTCCACGGCGGGAACGGTGTGACGACATTGAACGACGCCCTCCCTATCGAAACACCGGCACGGAGCCAGAGCCGCGGCTGGGTCTTCGCTCAAGAGGTCGCCCACCCGGGCAGCGCGCTCGAGTGGTGGTTCTTTCAGGGCACCGTGAGCGCGACCAACGGGGCCTGTCTCGACTTCATGCTGAGCTTCATTCGCCACGAGCTGGAGACCGACGCCGATCTCGGTGATCACGGACATGTCCTGGTGCTCGCCGTTCTCGAATCGAACGCTCAACAACATCAGGCGTCCTCCTGGGTGGACGAGGCCGCGGTGCGTTCGGTCGCCGGCCAGGCCCAGCCGTCCTCAGCCACGAACCTGGACCGTCGGCTGCTCGAGGCTTTTTTCGAGGAGATTCGAAACAACGGTCCGCCCCGCGGTGTCGTGCAGACCAGCAATGGCCCGCGGTTCAGGCCGGACCCTCTGGACATCCAATGGAACGACCTGCGGATCGAGCAGCGAAGAGACCACATCCATCTCGCCTTTTCGGAGCCCGACGGGGGGAGGCCGTGGGACCTTCGTCTCGATCCGAAGTGCAGCCGCGCGGTGCTCGAAGCGGCGCGTCAGGTCGGGAAAAAAGGTCACGAAATGGAGATGATCAGTTACCCACGCCTCGTGGTCAGTGGCGAGGTCGGCGGTGCTGCGGTCGGCGGCAGCGCGTGGTTTGACCATCAGTGGGGTGGCCTCGGCTGGTTTTTTGCTGACGGTCGTTCGGGACGCCTCTTGGGCTGGGAATGGCTCGGTATCAATCTCGACGACGGCCGCGACGTCATCATCGGCGTACACCGAGACGCGGAGACCGGTGCCGTCACCGACAGCCACGCCTACCTGTGCGGAGATGGCTGCATCGAGCAGTGCGCCGGCGGCGTTGAAATGGTCCCGCTCCGATTCTGGCACAGTCCCAGGACCCTGATCCGCTACGCGGTGTCGTGGCGAGCGCGTATTCCTGCCATGGCGATCAATATCCGCTTCGATCCAGTTGTCGATGATCAGGAAGTGCCAATGTTCGGCCTGGCGCGGGCGATCTGGGAGGGTGCGGGCCGAGTCGTGGGAACGGTCGGCGGTCAACCGGTTGCCGGAAACGCGAGAGGCGAGTTCTTCGGCAACGGCTACATATTCGATTTCAGCAAGCATTTGGACGCGATGCGTGAGCGGATCGACGGCCACATCGAGAACTTCTTGCCGCCGGTTCTCGAGGCCTCGCACCTGGAGAGGTACGTCGGTCCACCTCGGTGGCGGCACGAGCCGGACGCCTACGCCGAAATGTTGACCGATCCCGTCTGGGACCTGGTTTCTCGTCGCGGCAAGCGATGGCGGCCGCTGTTCGCGATGCTGATGCTGGACGCGCTCGGCTGCGATCCCTACCCGTACGAAGAGCTGCTGTCGGTCCTTGGCGAGCTGCTCCACACCGGAGCACTGGTGATCGACGACATCCAGGACCGGTCGCTCCTCAGGCGGGGGGACGAGTGCATCCACCTGCGCTACGGCGATGACGTGGCGATCAGCGCTGCGAACACGCTGTACTTCCTGCCGTCGGTCCTGGTCTCCGAGCACCCGCTGCTGACCCAGACGCAGCGTCTCGCCGTGCACGAAATCACTGCAGAGCAAATGCTGTCCGCGCATTTTGGGCAGGCCCTCGACATCTTCTGGTCACGCAACATGGACCCCGACCACCTCGGGTTGTGGATCAGCGACTCACAGGAGGAGAAGATCCTGCAGATGTACGCGCAGAAAACGTCGGCGCCTCTCGTGGCGCTGGCCAAGATCTCCTCCGTGCTTTCAGGGGCCGACAGCACGACATCGCGGGCGTGCATCGACTTCGCGCGCGACTTCGGAGTCGGCTATCAGGTCGTGGACGACATCCAGAATTTCAGCACCTCGCCCGAATGGCGAAAGTCCCGCGGCGAGGATCTGGCCGAGGGCAAGATGACGATGGTGCTGTATCACGCGCTGCGGCGGTTGCACGGCCCCGACCGCGGGCGCCTCGAGGAAATCCTGTGCGCGCCCAGTGTCCGGCGGAGCCCCGAAGGACTGACGGAAGGGATCGACCTCGTCTACCGATCGGGCGCCCTGGAGGTGTGCAAGGCCCGGGCGGAACAGATTGTCGAGAGCAGCTGGCGTGCCGTGTCCGAGCGCCTCCAATCGTCGGAATCCAAGATTCTCCTGCGCACGTTATGGGGCTCGCTGCTGGACCAGGAGCTGCCGACGTGACAGGGTCATGAGCCTGGTTCCGCTCGGCTTTCAGTACCTCGTCGGCACGCTGATCGTCCTCGCGGCACTGGCAGTTGTCGCTGCACTGTGGGCCTCGCAACGACGGATGATCGTCGTTTCCGCCCTTCTCGCGACTCCGCACGCGCTGTCGGCGCTGCTGGTCGTCCCCTACTACTGGAAACCGCCCAGCATCCTGATGATCGGCATCGCGTTGGAAGATGTCCTCTTCATGATGGGCGTCGGCGGCTGGGCCTGGGTGTACGCCGTGTTGATCGTTCACAACCGAATCGTCGTTTCATTTGAAGCGGGCCAAATGGCTCGGCGCTATCTGTGGATGCTCCTCGCGTGCGGGGCGGTCGGCGCCGCCATCGCGCAACTTCCCGGATCCCAGAGGATATATGCGATCTTGGCGTTCATGGCGGTGGTGCCCGTGATCGTTGTGCTGTGGCGCCTCGAGCTGTGGCCGATGGCGGCGTTCGGGGGGATCTTCGGGGCCGTGAGCTACACCGTGACAATGACCGCCGGTTCGATGATATGGCCAGACTTCATGGGTCTGTGGCGGGCCGAAAACCTGTGGGGGCCGACCATCGCAGGTGTGCCCATCGAAGAGTTGGTGTGGGGCGCACTTTACGGGCCATCGTGGGCGCTCGCCATGGCGTTCGTGGTCGATGCGAGGGTTGCAGACGGTGGCACTGATCGCAACCTCAGATCACGCGCGCACTCGAAGACCCCGGGGCGTTAGATTGTGATCGGCAGCAGACTCTGGACGGCGGCGGAATGTTCGGCTTCCTGAGTGCTCATCCCTATCTCATTGCCAACATCCCGATGCTGGTCGCGATGATTGTCGTCTGGAGATATGCGCGCCCTCGCGAGGTCGGGAGGCTGGTGGCTCCGGCCGGGCTGCTGAATATCCCCAGTTCACTGATCGCCTTCACCTTCGAGGGCGACTACTGGACCCCCGACCGTTTTGGCGGGCTGCTGATAGGCGTCGAAGACCTGGTGTTCTGCTTTGTTGCGGGCGCGCTGGCGTGGTTGGTGGCCGCGTGGCCTTTCCGCCGGCGAATCCGCTCGACTTTCCGGTGGCGGATCGCGCTAACGCGCTACGCCGTTCTCGGTCTGTTGGGGGGCGGTGTCATCATCGGGTCCCACCTGGGCGACCGCCCCTCGATGACGGGTTTTGCCGTCGCGTCTCTTCTGGTCCTCGCGACAGTGCTAATCCTCCGTCATGAGCTTTGGGTTTTTGCCCTGACCGGCGCGGCGCTGTACTCGGCGATGCACGTCTTAGTCGTCAGATTGCAGTTCTGGATTTGGCCGGAATACGTGAACTTCTGGAACCACGGCGGACTGCTGGGCAGCACGATCGCAGGTGTACCGCTTTTCGAGTTCGCATGGTCTGCGGTGTTCGGCGCCGTATGGCCAGTCACCGTTGCCTTCGTCTTCGGCGCGAGCGTGGAAACGGAAAGGGAATCCGGTGTGCCACGCTAGGCAGCCATTCAGGTTCACGATGCGTTGATACGGAGATCGGTGCCTGGCACCTTTAGGCACCTTTAGGCAATAGGGAACGTGGCACCTCTGAGGGTGTTGTCCGAGCCTCGTCACCTCAACGACACCTCGTTGAGGTTCTTTCCCCGCCGCTGCGGGCGTGCGAACATGGGCCTTCCAATGATCGGTGTGGTGGGATGTTGATGACGGAGAAAGAACGGTTTGTGGCGACTCTCCTCGGTGGGGGAGCGGACCGGTTTCCGTTCTTCGATCTGGAGCCCTCCGACACGACGGTTCGCGTGTGGCGGCGCCAGGGTCTTCCGAGAAGAACGTCGGTGGCGGATTTCTTCCACCTCGAGGCGCACCACTCTGTCGGAGTGGAGCTGAGGAGCGCCCCGTTCTACCACAAGGCCCCGGATCTGCTGTCCGATCCGAAGTCGTTTCGCCGGCACTACGATCCGGACGATTCCCGCCGTTACCCCTGGGGTTTCGTGAGGAGGTGCGGGAGGTGGAATCGGGCGGGCGAGGTGGTGTATGTGGTGGCTTCGGGCGGAGGCCTGCTTCAGATGCTCGGGGTGGGTGATTGGGGCACACTGGTCGCGGCATGTGAGGCGCTGGTTCGACGGCCGGACTTTATCCAGGAGCTGATGGAGCGAACCACGGATTTCTACTGCGAGTGCCTGGACCGGGTGTTGTCGAAGGTTTCCGTCGACTACGCATCCTTTTACGAGCCGATCGCTTCGAACGCGGGACCGGTGGTCTCGCCGGAGATGTTCAGAAGGTTCGCGCTGCCCGGCTATCGGAAGATCGTCGATCTGTTGCGGGCGCATGATGTGGCCCTTCGCATCATGTGCACGACGGGCGGTGATCTGAGCTCTCTCCTGCCGATGCTCGTCGACGCCGGTATCAACGGATTGTGGATCAGCAACATCACGAGCGCGAACATGAAGTACTCCGAGCTGCGTAGGGAGTACGGGCCGGAGGTGGCGCTGATCGGGGGAATCGACGCGACGGCTTTGAGCCGTGACGAGGCGGCCGTTCGCGCTGCCGTGATGGACACGGTGCCCCCGCTTCTCGAAAGCGGCCGTTATCTCCCGTGCCTCGACGACAGGCCTCGGGAGAACACCGCGTTCCCTCTGTACCGCCTGTACCGCGAAACCCTGGCGGGTTTGGTTCATTGAAAATAGAAACGAGGTCGGTAATTCTCGAGAAGTTCTGTGAGCTTTTCGTCGTCAATTTTCCAGGTACGCAGGCAAGGTGAGGAAATCAGTATCCGGCGCCTTGACGACTGCCACCTGTCGACCAACGGGCACCCATGGGTAGCTTTTGAACGTGGCCTGCTATTGTCTTTGCAGAGAGCCAAAGGTAAAATCTTTTCGACGCGAAAAATAACTCCCGCAGAGGGAACGAAATCGATCCGGGCCTGCGGAACCGCACGAGTCCCGGGCACGGAGGAACCTGTATGACTCGCAAGATCGTCCTCGCGTTCTGTGTGCTCCTGCTCGCAGGCAGTTCCGCCTTCGCCCAGCTGGTGATCTCCAAACCCCCGGACTTGGGGCCTCAATGGCAACCTTTGAGTCCGAACGGTACGTACGTATACTCTGACAGCTTCGTCAACTCGGGACCCGACGCGTCGCCGACGGTGCTCGGCATGTGGCTGCTCGAGAACACGGCGCCGGCTCCGCCCGTCAGGTTCGAGGTCTGGGCCGAGGCGGTGGGGGGCGGCCCCGACGCCGGCGCGGTGCTCGCGACCACGGGCACGCTGTCGCCGGCGGCGACCGGGGCGCTCAACTTCTTTTCGGCGCCCGTGATCGGGACGCCTTCCGTACTGTCTTCAGGCACGCGCTACTGGTTCGTGGCGACGTGTGTCGGTGAGACCGGCAGCGGAGTTTACACGGTTGGTGGCCACACCCAGAACAGCGTGATCAGCGACAACGGCACATTCTGGTACTCGAACGATTCGGCCGGCGTCAATTTCGACGGTCAGAATCTGACGCCAGAGATGGCCTTCGAGGTGACGCTGGGGCCGGCGGGGGCGGAGGCGATCCCGACGGCCGGCCACCTGGGGATAGCCCTGCTGATCGCGATGATCGCACTCGCCGGCGCGCTCCTGATCAGGCGAGTCTGAGCAGAACTGCTGCATCCCGAAACTCATCGAACCCGGACGGGCCGGAAGTACGCAGGGGTGCCAGACGCTGAAGAAAGTTACAAAGGCAGCATCTCCGTGTGAACTGTAGGGTCATGAGCCCACCGAGGGGGCCCTGCAAACCGATTGAGATCCGCGTCCTCGAGAGCTCTCGGCGGGAAGTTCTCCAGATGACGGTCGATACGGTCGACAATCGGTTTCCACCGATCCCCAATCGGGAGAATATGCATTTCCTTTCGTTCGAACTCAGCCTCATACGGGTCGGCGACGTGTGATGGGTGGCACCGATGTTTCGGTGTGCCCTCGGTCGTCAGTTGTCGCGAGATCAGTACACGTACGAGTAATGCTGGGTCTCGCCACTCTCCGGCATGGCGCCCGTGTGGGGCGGCGGTACTACCGTCTCGCCGCGGAATACCCTCAGAGTGTAGTCGGGCGTTCTAGTCGCGCTGCACTCCGACCAACGCCGCGCCCAGAACTCGTAGGTGCCGCTTGGGGCGCTGCCGACCGGCCAGAAGACGTTTTCGGTGGGGCTCTCATCCGGTCCCGAGCAGCCGGCGTTGCTGTCCACGTCGAGCTGGCCGCCGGTCGATGTCGGGCCGCGGTTGCCGAAGTAGATGATCGTGCCGTCTGGTTCCTTGACGTACAGGTCCAGATCCTGGGGCCCGTCCCATGTCAGACGGAAGGAGACGTCTCCGGTCTGGCCCTGGGAGCCGCCCTCGA
Organism: uncultured Thermoanaerobaculia bacterium; assembly: GCA_964423595.1. Taxonomy (GTDB): domain Bacteria; phylum Acidobacteriota; class Thermoanaerobaculia; order Thermoanaerobaculales; family Sulfomarinibacteraceae; genus Sulfomarinibacter. Next base: position 6,845 of record CAYRFI010000111.1, read on the forward strand.
AGGTCCCATCGCAGCTGTCGGTGAAGGTGATGGTCTGCGAGTCGCCATCCTTGGTGATGGTCACCGAGCCCGAGATGGGATAGTTGGGGCAGACGGCGGTGTCGAACTCCGCAGAGCCTGTCACCGTGACGTCAGGGATGCTCTTGCGGTGCTGGTCAGGCGAGCGTTGGAAGCTGTTCATCGTCACGTCGCCGGTGACGTGCGAGGCTCCGTCGATGTGCAGATCCACCATGCCGGTGGCGCCGCCGATCTCGGCATACTGACCGTTCCAGAGAACGTCTTCGCCGGTGATTTCGTAGTCCCAGCTGAGCTGTCCGGACCCGTTGACCAGGTTGGAGTAGGTGCCGGTGATGCTGCCGCCGAGGATGTCGCCGGTTCGCGCCGCCACGAAGTGCGAGCCCAGGTCGGCGCGCCAGCCGTTGGCGAGCGGGGTCAGGGTCCCGGGCGGCAGAAGAGCCGCGGCACCGGCGATGAAGCCGTCCATACCCAGGAGCTGGATGCCGCTGACCCCGGCTTCGATGCTGGGCAGGTCGCCCTGCCCGATCAGACCCATCGCGGTGAAGGCCGCTTCGGCGGCCGGGATGAACGATGCCGCGGTGGGCTCGGCGGCGAGCACTGACGTTGCGGGGATGAAGATCGAGTCTCCGGTCTGGTTGTCGATGACGGTGGCGTAGGCCAGGAAGCGCGCGCCGGCGGTCGACGAGGTGATGACGATGTAGCCGTCACTGACGGTGCTCGAGGTCACGTTCTTGAAGATCTTGTCTTTCTGGATGAACTCGTATGGTCGCAGCGTGTAGGACAGGGTACCCAGGCTGGTGCCATTGGAGGAGAAGAAGTCGAGGTCGAGGTCAATGGTGGCGCCGCTGCAGTTGACCATGCCGACGTTGGTACGGAAGCCGAAGGAGTTCGAGGTGTCGTGGGTGAGCTGCATGAGCAGGGCGCGCTCTCCGGTGACGAATGCACTTGATCCGTGGACGGTGCCGGCGAACTGGCCGTAGGTTCCGGTGTTGGTGAGGTTGTAGGTGCGGCTGGTGGCGATGATGTCACCTTCGAGAATGGTCATGCGGAGGGAGGCGGCGCCGTCGAAGGTGAAGGAGGAGTGGAGGATGTCCTCGAGCCGGACTGAGTTCCCGGCGGTGACGGTGAAGGTCCGGGTCGCGGGCGCCGCGTTGGTCTGATTACGGACCAGCATGGCGACCTCGACGCGGGCCTGGGTCGCGCCCGGGTTGTGGAGCTCGACGTCGGTGCGCCAGTTGGTGCCGAGGGCGCCCGATACGTGGGCCGCGGCGGGAATGTAGATAGCACTATCGACAGTGGCCGCCTTTGTGTTTTCGGTCTGGAACGGGCCCGGCGTGAGTGGCGCACTGCCCGTCCATTTGAAGCTCAATGGACCCTGTTTCGAGAAGGTCCGTCCCGCTTCCCACCCGGGGATCGGCGCCACATGGATCCGCGCCTCCGGAACCTTGACAGGTGTGGTCGAACTGCCCGCCTTGGCGGACCAGCTGCCGACGTAATCCCAGGAGTTGTCGCCCTCGTCGCTCTCTGCCACCAGACCGTCCGGATCGGCAATCAGAGTGGAAGTGTGCGATCCGGAAGATATATTGCTCACCGCGAGGTCTTCAAAATAGGCGTAGGTGCCGGCTTCCAGAGTGTAGGGCTGGCCCGCAGGGCCGCTGATGTATATCAGCGGAGAACTGTCGAAGTCGACCCTCATGACGGTGCTGTCGGCGGGGAAAACGGCGTCGTCCTGGCCGTAGTTGGCGACCGCGCCGGAAAAGTAGGCGGAGCCGCTGGCAGACAATCCCCCAGATGTTCGGGTCCCCGCGCTGCCCGCTACCACCAGCGGACCGCTCCATCCGTCGGGCTGGTAGGGGGTGAGGTTGAGGTCGGGGGTCGGTGTCGCAGTGGGCGTCGGAGTCGGGGTCGGCGTCACGGAAGCAGTTGTAGTGGGGGTGGGCGTAGTGGTCGGCGGCGGGGGACCGCCGCTCGCGCTGCGGTTGGCCGGTGTGATGTAGACGGGGTCGCTCGTGCGGTTGTCGATGACGGTGGCGTAGGCGAAGAAGGCCCCGCCGGGCGTGGAGGTGGAAAGCACCGCATAGCCGTCGTCCACGTCGTCGCTTGTGACCTTCTGGAAGATCTTGTTGATCTGCCGGAACTCGTAGGGGGCGAGCGTGTACGCCAGGGTGCCGAGGTAGGAGCCGTCGGCACGGTAAAGGGCTACCTGCACCGTGATTTGCGTATCGGTGGCGTTGACAAAACCAATATTCGTTCGGAACCCTGAGGTCGTAGAACGGTTGTGGGTGAGCTGGATGATGCGGCCCTCTTGACCGGCCTGAATGGCGGTGTGGCTGATCACGCCGCCGGCGAACTGGCCGTAGGTGCCGGTGTCAGTGAGGTTATAGGTCCGGCTCGTCACCGCCACCATGCCGATGTCGTTGGTGATCCTGATCGCGGCGGATCCGTCGAAACCGAAGACCGATGTCAGCACGTCCTCGTGCCGCACAGACTCGCCGGGATCGAGGGTGTAGGTCTGCTGACTCGGGTTGGAATTGGACTGTTGAGCCCGCAGCAGGGACACCGTGACTGTTGCCTGAGCCTGGCCGGGATTGTACAGCTCCAGATCCGTTCGCCAGTTCGTGCCGAGCGCTCCCGTCACGTGCGCGCTTGCCGGGATGAACAGCACTGACCCGGGTACGGCAGCCGACGATTTCGCGGTGGAGGCGTCGTCCCCAGTTGACTGCTGGCTCCAGGCCATAGGGACAACAAGGGCCGCAGCGATCGCCAATTTCAGAATGAGTCTCATCGGACGAACGACACGCGCACCATCACTGTTCGGGGTTCTCTGTGTTCCCCTGGCATTCAACATCATTGCGTACCTCCGAAAAACTCAGTACAGACAATCAAGAGTCACGACGGCGGTCAGATTTTCCTGGAGAAACGAGAATAGGACCTGTTGCGGGCCGTGTCAATCCATGGTGCCGGGTTCCGTTGAGGTGTCAATGTTTGAACACATATGGGCGTTTCGGTTTCATTGTCTGATACCTGTTCAAGGTCGACGAAGGAATTGCCCGGCGCCGAACATTGAAACCCTGTCTCGTTGGCACCGATGAGATTCATCCGCATTGCGAACGGGCTACACTGGATCGCATGGTACCTCCGGAGGAAAGCCGCACCGTCGTGGAACGATCCCAGATGGGGATCATTCGGCATGCCAGTGAGGTGTACGGCGAGTCTCATGACGGAAACCCCCTCACTGTGTGGCTCACCGGGGGAGCGAAGCCGGCAATCCTGGTTCTGGCGTCGATGCACGGCGACGAATCGGAAACGACTGTGGTCCTTTCGGACGCTCTTCGAGCGATTCCTGCGGAGAGCCTGAAGAATGCGGCCATCTTGTGCGGCAATCCGGATGGGCTGGTGCGGGGAACCCGGGGCAACGCGATTGGCGTGGATCTGAACCGGAACTTCCCGACCTCCAACTGGTCGCCCGAGCCCGTCTTCTACAAGAGTCGGAAGAACGGGCCGCGGGACATCCGCCTCAGCCCTGGAGCGCACCCTGCGTCAGAACCTGAAACCAGGGCATTGCTCTCTCTTCTCGATCGGATGCAGCCGCGCGCGGTCATCACCTTGCACGCGGCACTGGCATGCATTGACGATGCCGACGACTCCTTTCTGGCGAGGCAGCTCGCAGAAAGAACAGGGTTGCCCCTGGAACCCGTGACGTATCCGACGCCGGGTTCTTTCGGCTCCTGGGCCCAGGAGCACGAGCTGAACCTCGTGACCTATGAGTTCGAAGCGGCGTCGCCGTACGATCTCAAAGAGCGCCATGTGCCGGTGTTGATCGAAGTGCTGACGGGGGGAATCGGCCCCGCAGGATTCTGATGCACATCCTCATCACGGATTCTGGCGTCGGTGGGTTATCAGTCTGTGCGTACGCCGAGCGATTTCTGCGAAACCATGCCGTCGGAGAGCCGGTCAGATTGACGTACGTCAACGCATCTCCAGAAAACGATTTCGGCTACAATTCCATGGGGTCGAGGGCGGAAAAGCTCGAGAATTTCAATCGATTCCTACACATCATCTCTGACACGTATTCTCCTGATTCGATTTACATCGCATGTAATACATTGTCCGTCTTGTTTCCTGACACAAAGTTTTCGAAGACATCTGGCATTCCGGTGCAAGGAATCGTGGAAACAGGAGTCAACCGGCTCCTTCATGAGCTCAATCAATCGTCGCGATCGATCGCGGCGATCTTCGGCACGGTCACGACGATCGAAGAGCACACATACTCGAAACTTCTCCGGCAACGGGGAATCGACGAAGCCAGGATCATCTCTCAGGCGTGTCCCTCCCTGGCCGATACGATTTCGGAAGACCGACAGGGTTTGAGAGTCAAGAAAAAGATAGAGAAATTTGTGGATTCTGCGATCACAAAATCAAATAAGAAAACCACCGATTATCTGGTCTATCTTGCCTGCACACATTATGGATATCGGAAGGATTTTTTTGCAAGAGTTTTCGAAGAACGAGGGATCGATACGCAGGTGCTCAATCCGAACGAATTCGCGATCGATGATTTGTTTAAAGTATCCAATATAACGTCCACGAATATCGCCGGTAATGATGACGTCATTGTGGAATTCATCACGCGGTATGAGATTCCAGTAACTGCGCTCGAAACGATAACGTTTTTTCTCGACGATGTTTCTCCGAAAACTGTGCGAGCTTTCACGAATTACACCCATTCGCCGGGTCTGTTTTGAGTGGCGCGCAGGCGAAAGGCTCTTGGGAGTCGGGGGTCTCGGTGCCGAGATGTAGGCGCCCTCAATCAGTCGGGGGTTCCGTGGGAACCACCAGCACCGGGATGGCGATGCGGTGGCGCAGCCGCTCGACCGAGGTCCCGTGGACGAAATCCCCGACCCGCCCGTGGCCGTGGCTTCCCATCACCACCATGTCGGCTCGGTGCCGCCGAACCAGCTCCGCCAGCTCGGCGGTCGTCTCGCCGAACCCGAGGTCGTAGCTCGCAGCGACGCCGAGCTCGGTGAGCTCCGTGGTGTAGAGCTCGAGCCGCTCCTGATCGGACTTTGCCTCCTGGCCGCTGTGCTCGTCGCCGAACAGGCGCGCACCGCCCGACTCGACTACGTGCAGGAGCACCACCTCGGCGCTGCGCCCGGCGGCGCGAGCGAGGGTGACCGCAAACGACAAGACGCGGCCGTCCGCGGTCGAGAAGTCCAACGCGGCCGCGATCCGGTCCGGGCTCGCCGCCGGTCGCACCTCGGGCACGACCAGCGGCCCGTGGACGCCGTCGCCTGCCTGGGTGGGGCCGCCGCGACGGCGCTCGAGGATCGGCACAACGGTGACCCACCCGAGCAGAACGATGAGGCCTGCGGCAACCGGCACAACGGTCATCCACAGCACCCACGCCCAGCCCCCGGCGCTGCGCAGCCATGCCATGATCTCCTGGAAACCAAGCATCAGGTTGAGGGCGACGATGACGACCGCGACCACCCAGGCGAGGGCCGAGGTGAGCGGCCCGATCACGTACTGGCCCATCCAACGCCGATCGGAGACGATGAGGATCAGGGGAATCACTGCGAACGAGAGCTGCAGCGACAGCACGACCTGGGACAGCACGAGCAGGTCCCCGGACGAGCGTTCGCCAAAGGCGACGATGGTCAGCACCGCCGGCACGATTGCCACCGCTCGGGTCAGCAGGCGGCGGGCGACCGGGCGCATCCGGATCTTGACAAAGCCCTCCATCACGATCTGCCCGGCCAGCGTTCCGGTGATGGTCGAGGCCTGGCCCGAGGCGATCAACGCGATCGCGAAAGCCACCGGAGCGATGGCGGCGCCGAGGATCGGTTCGAGCAGGCGGTGGGCGTCCTGGATCTCGGCCACGTCGTGGAGACCGACACGGTAGAAGGTGGCGGCCGCCATGACCAGAAGCGCAGCGTTGACGAAAAAGGCGCCGTTGAGCGCCACCAGCGAGTCGATGACGTTGAATCGAATGCCGCTGCGGATACCTGCCGGCACGCGCGCGATGCGACGGGACTGCACCAGGCCGGAGTGCAGGTACAAATTGTGCGGCATGACCGTGGCGCCGAGAATACCGATCGCCAGGTAGAGCGCGCCGGCGCCGGGCAGGGAGGGCACGAAGCCGGTCACGAGCTCGCCCCACACGGGATGGGAGAGCACGATCTCCAGCCCGAGACAGAGCCCGATGGTGGTGACGAGCGCGACGATGAACGCCTCCATCATGCGCACGCCGCGGGAGTGCAGGACCAGCAGCAAAAGGCTGTCGAAGGCGGTGACGAAGACCCCGATCAGCAGCGGGAGTCCGAAAAGGAGCTGCAGGCCGATCGCCGAGCCGAGGACCTCGGCGAGATCCGTTGCAGCGATGGCGATCTCCGCCAGCACCCACAGCACCGCCGATACCCGCGGGCCGTATATCGCGCGGCAGGCTTGCGCGAGGTCCATGCGGGTGACGATGCCGAGCCGTGCCGAGAGGCTCTGCAGCAGCACCGCCATCACGTTCGACATCAACAGCACCCAGATCAGCGCGTAGCCGAACTTGGAGCCGGCGGCGATGTCCGTCGCCCAGTTGCCGGGGTCCATGTAGCCGACGCTCACCAGGTAAGCGGGCCCCGCGAAGGCGAAGAGGCGCCGCCAGAAGGTCGGGTGCCGGGGAACCTCGACCGAATCGTTGCTCGAATCGGTTGCCGGCTGCGGCGACATCTCTGGACCTGCCACGCCTAGAGCTTTGCCGGATCGCCGTCCGGTGTCAAGCTCCGCCCGGCGAGGCGTACCGCGGTGGCAGCGTGGATCAACGGCATCGAAATTTACTGCACCTGAGACTCGTTACAGGCTTTGGGACCGTGTCGCCATACCTTCACACGGAGGCGACAGACGGTCCGGAATACTTCGATCGTCTGGAGGTCAGCGATGGCGACATTATTCGTGAAACATGACGTGGCGGACTTCGACACCTGGAAGAAGGCCTACGACGCCTTCGATCCCGAGAGAAAAACAATGGGAGTCACGGGCCATGGGGTGTACCAGGCCGAAGGCAACCCGAACAGCCTGACCATCTATCACCACTTCGAGAGCATGGACGCCGCCAAGGCCTTTGTCGGAAGCGACCGGATCCGCGAGGTCATGAGGGAGGCCGGGGTCCTGGGGGAACCGGAGGTCTGGTTCACGACGAAGGCTTGA
>CAYRFI010000112.1:0-13823 GCA_964423595.1 uncultured Thermoanaerobaculia bacterium
CGGCTTTTCGAGAGACGCCACCGGGACGGGATCGATTCGCCGCCAGGGGTAGGACTTCAAGAAGGCACGCAGGGCGAGGGTGAGGGTGTGAGTTTCTGCCATGGCGAAAGAGGGTAACACTCCTCCGTGCGCCCACCCCTTGAGACACAATAGGTTGGCGCGCGTTGAGGCATCGACGACACAGGTGCCACCCTTCCCATTGTCGGACTTGACCACGACGCAGCCGGCTACACCTTCGGGGTCGACAATGCGAAGAGTGGCACCTTTCTCGCCTCAGCGGAAAGCGATTTCTGCGTCGCCAACGATGCGAAGAGTGGCACGATCCCCGCCGATATGAGGAGCGCATGCTTCGTGGCGGGTGGGATACAATCCGCGCCATGCTTGTATCCATCACTCGTCGCGTATCGTTCGTGTTCATCGTGGCCCTCGCGCTCGCTGCAATCTCTGTGACCCTCTCGGCAGTTGCCGATTCGGAAGAGGGCGCGAGTCAGGGCGTGATCGAGCGCGACGTGCCCTCCGGTGGAAAGGCGTTACTGTGGCCGCGCCCGGGTTCGGGGACGGTCCTGATCACGGTAGCCGTACCCGCCGGGTCGCAGGACGAGCCGGCCGCAATGGGAGGGCTTTCGCACTACCTCGAGCACCTCCTCTTCGACGGCTTCGACGACCTCGACGAGCGCGGAGTCACCGAAGCGTTCGAGCGCCTTTCGGCCTATATGAACGCGTTCACGCGCGAGCAGACGACGGTCTACTTTGCGTTGGTGCCGCGGGAAGATGCGGTGGCCGCAGCCGAACTGATGGCGGGCATGCTCACCCGGTCCACTATTGGACCCGCCGTGTACGAGAAAGAAAAGAACGTCATCCTCGAGGAACTCGCGAAAGACCACGCGTCGCCCGCTGGGCTCAAGGAAGAGGAGCTGCGCGGAGTCTTGTGGGGCGGCACGCCCCTGGGCCATCCGGTCGGAGGCACTGTGGAGTCGGTCGAAGCCACCAGCCGCGAGGAGGTGGTACGTTACTGGAAGGCACGTTACGTGCCTTCGGGCTATCGCCTGTTGATCACCGGAGACCTCCCGGTCGATGGACTCGAGGCGGCTCTGCGGCCGTTCACCGAGCTCGATGGAACCGCGTTGCCGCCGAGTCGGCTCGATCCGATGAGTTGGCCTGGTTGGGGAGAATGGGATTCCGCGGTCGCACCGCAGGCGCCGGCAAGCTCGGGCGGCATGCCGGCGATGGGGATGGGCCACGGCATGCCCAGCACGGCCCAGGAACCCGCGGGCGGGACTCTGGCGGTGGTGATTGCCGCGCCCGACTCGCTCGCCATATCGGGTACCTCTCTCGAGGTCCTCGCACGATGGCTGGCGGATCCCGCCGGCCCCCTGGTTTCCACCCTCGTCCCGGATCTGGCTCGTGACCTGAGCGTGGCCCGTCTCCCTCGCGAGCCCCGTGATTTCATCGAAATCCGGGTCGAGGCCGAAATCGGGGTTCAACCGGAGGAGCTGTTGAGCCGCCTTCTCGGGGCTTTGGACGGTGAAAGCGGAGGACCGGATGACGCCGAGGTCTCGTCCATCCAGCGAGCCTGGATGGCTGAACGGGCACTCAACGATCAGCGCCTCCACTATGCGGCTGTGTTCTATGGCGAGGCGCTGGCTTCGGGTCGTGGCGCTTTGGCCGAGTCGGTCGCGCCGTCCGGGGTGACGCCGGCCGACGTCCGAACGGCGGCTGCAGAGCTTCTGGCTGATGCGGGATCGCGGACCCGAGCCGCGTGGCTCGGCGACGGCGGACCGGAAGCCAGGACAGCCTTGCCGGATGCGGTAACACCAGCTGCGCGAGAGGGCGCAAACGATCTCGTTGCGGGGCCCCTGGGCAGCCTGATGACGACCCTTGCCAATGGCGTGGTGGTCGGCATTCTGCCCGAAGAGGGGAGCGAGGTCTTTGGTGTTCACCTGCTGGTCGCTGACCGCAGTTTGCGCGAGCCGGCCGACGCACCGGGCGTGGCCGATCTCGTGCACCGCCTGCTCCCGGGCGGCACCGTGCTCGGCGGCAGTCGGGAGGTGGCCAGCCGGATGGAATGGGCGGGCATCGATGTCAAAACGGCCGATTCGCCGTCGATCCCGTTCGACAACCGCTACCACGTGCCGGACTTCTCGTACGTTCGCATCGAGGGTCCGGCGCAGAATCTCACGATTGCTCTCATGATGCTGGCGGAAATGGTGCGGGAACCGGCGTGGGACGACTCCGGGTGGCGATCGGCCGCAGCCGGCCACAACTCTGAACGACAATCGGACAATCGGGGGTCGGAGAAAGCCCAGCAGATCTTCATGGGATCGCTCTTGGGTGCGGATCATCCGCTGGCTCGTCCGGTATCCGGCCCGCAGGACAACTCCATGGCGAGCCCCGACAAGGTGCGAGAGGTATGGCGGGGCTGGCCATCCGGCTATTTTGCCCCCGATCGCCTCGTGGTGACGGTGGCATCGCCGCTGGCGGCGCAGGAGACGCTCGATCTCGTAAAAGATGCATTTTCGGGCGGACCGGATGGAAAACCGGCTCGCGGGCCGTATCCCGAACCGATGCCGGCCGCGGAACCGCCGACCATCGAGATCGGTGAGGCGCCGCAGGTGACCCTGATGTGGGGTCGCATCGCCGAGGTCGCGCCCGAGGATCGGCCGGCCCTCCTGGTCGCCATGGACGCTCTGTCGGACCGGATGACGGCGGTGATTCGCGAGCGAGAGGGCCTCGCCTACCGGCTCGGTGCCGGCGTCAGGCCGATCCCGGGCGGCGCCTGGATCCTGTCGGCGACGGTGGGAACGAGGCCCGACAACGGCGACCGGGTCGCGGAGCTTCTCGCGGAGCTGGTCGCGGAACTCGCGGCCGAGCCGATATCTGCCGACGATCTCGTGCGGCTCAACGCCCGAGCGCGCCGGACGCGGATGCTACGCGGTCTCACGGCTGCTTCGCGTGCCTACCGGGTCGGCCGCGCTCTCTTCGAGGGCCCTGGCTCGCCCCTGGCGGTGGACGATGCGGCGTACGCTGCCGTCACCCCTGAGCGAGTCCAAATGGCCGCCCGAAGGTACCTGGTGCCAGACGAGATGTTGCTGGTGGCTACGCCGTAGCTCACGGGACCAATCTTCCGGCCCAACCCGTGCCCGTCTCCGTGCCCGGAAGAAAAACTATAGCTGTGCGACCATATATCTGAGGGGCCAACAACACTGGCAAACCAATTCAACCGCTTCAATCCGGTCGATATCGCACTCTTTCTGAGCGCGCTCAGACTCGCGCGGCGAGCGCAACGGGTGCAACGGGTCCCGGTTTCAGACGTTATTGCGGCCATGACGACCGGTGTTGGGGTGGGGTGGAACCATCCGGCACCACGGGTCGAGCTGGCGGCCGTTCGTGCGGTCACCAGGTGGCGTCGATGGTTTGGTGGAATTGACACCTGCCTGACCCGATCGCTGGTCTTTGGCAGCCTGCTGGCCGGTCGAGGCGAGGTGACGCTCAACATCGGTTTCCGCCCGGGCGAGGACGAACCCGCTCTCGACGGTCATGCCTGGGTGAGTGTTGACGGCGAACCGGTCGGGGCCGACGGTGAGCTCGCGAGGGAGCGCTATACTCGGGTCCTCACAGTGCCATTCTCAGGGACTTCTGGAGAGGTATGACGGGCTGGGCAGAAGAAAAACCGGTACGACCCGCGTCGTTCATGAACTCGGCACGCGGATGAGGGTTTCTCAACGATGAGACGAGCTGTCGACCTCTCGCGTCTCCTGTCGTCCGAGGCTATCTCACACACTCGGTTGGCGGACCACAGCGGGGTCATTCTCGATATCGATTCGTTGCAGGTCTTCTCCGTCAACGACACCGGAATGTGCCTGGTGGAAGCCCTGCGGGACGGCATTGATGACCACGAAGGGCTGGTTCGGAGGATCGTCGACGAGTTCGAGGTTGACCGGGAGACTGCTTCGGGTGACGTCGACGCGTTTGTCGAGGAACTTGCTCACTTCCTGGTCGATCGGCGGGCATGAAGATGGCGTTTTTTCCTGACCCCGATGCGGGCGAGACCGCCACGCCGCCGCAACGCCCCCAGCGGGCGGCGTGGATCGGTCTCCTGATCGCGCTGGCGATCTGTGCGGTCGTGGTTCTGATGGTGCTGGCGCCATTCTTTTCGGTCATCCTGCTGGCTGTCGTCGCCTCGGGTTTGATCCGTCCCTCCTATCGGCGGCTCGTCAGGGCCCTCAAAGATCGCCGGCGGGCGGCGGCTGTCCTGATCTGCGTTATTTTGTTGGTGGTGCTTCTGGTGCCGCTCTACCTCATTGCCCAGGAGGTCTCCAAGGAAGCCCTCGGCATATACGAGATGAGCACAACTCAGCTCACCGAGGGGCGGCTCCGCGAAATGCTTGAACAGCGTCAGGACAGGATCGACCAAGCAAATCGGCTGCTGGAGCCGTTCGGTCTGACCCTCACGATCGACCGGGTTTATGATCTCCTGGCGACCCTGGGAGTCCGCGTCGGAGGTTTTTTTTACAAGTCCGGCGTGTCACTTGCCAAGGGCCTGGTTCAATTCGTATTCGGTTTCATCTTCTGGGTCTTGATCCTCTATTATCTGCTGGTCGACGGACGTGAGTTCCGGAACTGGATCGAAGACACCATGCCGTTGCCTGTCGACGAGCAACACCTGGTGGCCCACCGTTTCATGGACATGGCGTCGTCGCTGGTGGTCGGCAACGGTGTTGCGGCGGTCGTCGAGGGTCTGTTCGGAGGTCTCGCGTTCTTTGCCCTTGGTCTCCACGGCGCCGTTCTGTGGGGCGTCGTGATGGCGATCTTCGCCTTCATTCCGGTGGTCGGGATCTCTCTGGTTTTCGTACCGTTCACCATCATTCTTCTCTTTGCCGGCGATACCACCCGTGCCCTGATGCTGTTTGTGCCGCTGGCCGTTGTTGCAACCGTGGTCGAGTACTGGCTCAAACCCCTGCTGGTGGGCAGGAGGGCGCAGATGCACACCCTGCTCGTCTTTTTGTCGCTGATTGGAGGAGCCGTGGTCTTCGGTCCGGTAGGCCTGCTCCTCGGCCCACTGATGATGACGCTTTTCCTGACCCTGGCGGGGATCTACCGGGAGCGCTACAGGCCATTTCTGGTTAAGGCCCGTTTGGAAGGCTCACCAGGGGATGAGTTGACCCCCTCATGACCCAATCTGGGACAGTGTCGTTCCGATTCGGATGCGTACCAGAGGATTGATCCCCGTCTCGATAAGGGTCGTTTCTTATGTTGACGGCTCGCCCGGATCTTTGCGAGCACTTGATGTTCGCACCGACGGACGCCTCTCTGGTTCCCTCATGTTGACCTGCCCGCGGAAGTTGGCGCCGTCTTTGATCAGGATCCTGGGGGCGGTGATATTCCCTTCGACACGAGCCGATGTTTCAAGCTCGATTCTCTCGTCGGCGGTGATGTCACCGGTGACCGTGCCGGCGACCGAAACGATCTTGCCATGGACGGTGGCCTCGACTCGTCCCTGCCCGGCGACCCTGACCGTTCCGGTCGCTTCGATTGTGCCGTTAACCAACCCATTTACAATGATTTCACCTGAACCTGATATACGCCCTTCGATCTTCGATGGGCGTGCGATGACGGTCCGGTCGGCTGTCTCCGGAGTCGTTGGCAGGGTGGGCCGCCCGGCAGTCGATTGCGGCGGCTGCTGATCTGGATTCGCCTCGTCGCGTCCGAAGATGCCCATGTATTGGTCCTCACCGAAAATGCGATTTGGAGCGGGCAACGGGACTCGAACCCGCGACGTTCAGCTTGGGAAGCTGACACTCTACCAACTGAGTTATGCCCGCCCGCGCGGGGCTGACTCTAACATTGAATTTGACACCGGACAAGGGCTACAATCGTCCTATGATTCATCGTCATGGAATTCTGGCACGCGGTTTGCTTGGTCTCAGGACCATGAATACTCAACGCTACTCAACGTCTCGCGGGTTTTCGCTTGTGGAATTGTTGATAGTGTGTGCTGTCATCGGACTCATTGCCGCTATCGCGATTCCAAATCTCGTCAACGCCATCCAGCGCGGGCGGCAGTCCCGAACGGTCGGTGACCTGCGGGGCCTTGCCACCGCGGTTGCCATGTACCAGCAGGATTACGCGAAGTTTCCTGTGGTGGCGTCGTGGGCTCCCGTCGCGGATATTGAAGAATATGTTCTCGCGTATATGGGCAGCATGTCCAAAACAGACGGCTGGACGCGGGCCTTCATGTACATCAGCGATGGCGACGACTACACGATGGTTTCCTACGGAATGAACGGTATTCCCGATCAGCCGTGGACCCAGGGCCCCATCCACTACTTCGACGATGACCTCGTCATCCAGGGCGGCTCCTTCGTGCAGTGGCCGGAAGGCGTCCAACAGTAGATGTGACGACCGCGGGCCCGTGCTGCAACTGGTGGTCTGGGAGGATTCCGCGTCGCCATCAGTCTGAAGGTGAGACCTCTCCGGAATGACGCTGGGCGTCAGTGATTCAAAATTTCAGTGACGTCAAAGGGCATTCCTAGCGCTCCCTCAATGGATCTCCAAGACCTCCCCGCTCCCGATCCCACCCCCGACACAACGACTGGTGAGACCGATCCTTTTGCCCCTTCGCCGCAGTTGGTGGGTCATGTCGACTATCTGACGGGCGCCGGTGCAGCCGACCGGATGGCCGAGCGAGATGCCGCTGCCCCACAGATTGGTGCGATCCTGAGGGAGCTCTGGGAGGTAGTGGAACGCCGAGGCGAGCACCGCGGCGAAGGCCTCGTTGATCTCGAAGAAATCGATATCCTCGATCTTCAGACCGGTCTTCTCGAGCAGGGGCGGTATGACCTTGAAGGCCCCTTCGCCCATGTACTCACGTGCGACGCCGATGTTGTGGAACCCGCGGATCTCGGCGAGGGGCTCGAGACCCAGCTCGACGGCGCGCTCTTCGTTGACCAACACGACGGCTGCAGCGGCGTCGTTGACGCTCGACGCGTTGGCCGCGGTGATCGTGCCTCCGTCGCGCTTGAAGTACGGGCGAGCGGCCGCAAGCTCGTCCATGGTGACCTCGCGCGGCCCTTCATCGCGGGCCACGATCTTCGGATCTCCCCGCCGCTGCGGCACCTCCACCGGAATCACGTAGCCGTCGAAGGCGCCGCTCTCCCATGCGTCAAGGGCTCCGTGGTGGCTGTGATAGGCGATCTCGTCCTGCTCCTCCCTGGTGAGCTCGTATCGTTCAACGAGCCTCTCCGATAACAGCCCCATCAGTTCGCCTTTTTCCCCGACATTGGTGTCGGTGAGTGCGCCGAAGAGCCCGTCCACCAGGGTCATATCACCGTAGAGCTGGCCCTTTATGCGGCCGCTGAAGAGGTATCGAGGCACGTTGCTGAGGGACTCGACCCCGCCGGCGACGCCGACCGAGATCTCACCTAACATGATGCGACGGCTGAGGCTGTGGATCGCGGCGGCCCCGGAGGCGCAGTTCTCGTGAAAGGTGGTACCGGGAGAGGTGCAGGGCACCCCGGCGCGCTCGGCCGCGGTCTTGGCAATATTGGGCGAGCGCGGGTCCTGCATGACCCAGCCCATGCACGTGTACTCAACATGTTTCGGATCGAGCCCGGACGATTCAAGGAGCGACCGCAGAACGGTGACGGCCAGATCCTCAGCCTGCAGAGAGCTGAGACCACCGCCGACCGAGCCGATCGGAGTCCGAACTGCGCCGGCGATCAGGACCCTTTCTGTCATCTGGCACCTCCCGCCTCGAAGATATGTCAGTATGCCAGAGCATCCTCGCTGAGCCACCCTTCCGGGGGCTGGGCGAGCGACAGCACGAGTTCGGAAAGAAGGGCGAGACGTCGTGGAATATCGTCGATGACGATGCACTCGCCGATCTGATGAGCGCCTTCACCCGACGGTCCGAGGCCGTCGATTGTTGCCGCGCCGACCGCGGCGGCCAGATTGGCGTCGGACGACCCGCCCCACCGGATCGGGTTGAGATCGAGCCCGAGCTTTTTGCCGAGATTGCGTGCCCGCTCAAAGAGCTCGATAGCGGCGGGTGAGGTTTCCATCGGTGGTCGATTCCACCCACCGAGGACGTTGATCTCGGCTCCCTCGACGACAGGCTCGAGGTGACGAAGGGCGGTATCGAGGCGTTCGGTCTCGGACTGCTGCCACGCCCGCACGTCGACCCGGATCTCGGCCGAATCGGGGACCGTGTTGCTCGTCCGGCCCCCTGATATGACGTTGGGACCTACCGTGGTTCCGGCTGCGAGGTCCTCGAGCTCCAGCATTCGCAAAACCTGGTGCGAAGCTTCAATGACGGCGTTGACCCCGTGTTCAGGCTCAGCCCCTTGGTGACTCGAGCGACCACGAATGGTGACGACGTATTCGCCGGACCCCTTGCGCGCCACCTTGAGGCTGCCGTCGAGGTTGCACGGTTCGAGGACGAGGGCAAAGCTCGCTCGCCGCGCCGCCTCCTCAATGTACGATCGCGAGCCGGGGGAACCTGACTCTTCGTCGGGGTTGAGCAGAACCTCTAATGCGGGGTGGTCGAGCTCACCGGCGTCAAAATAGCGGAGCATCCAGAGGATGAAAAGGAGCCCGCCCTTCATGTCGTAGATGCCTGGGGCATGAGCGCGCCCGTGGCTGATGTTCCAGATGTTCTGCCATGAGCCGACCGGCCACACCGTGTCGTAATGTGCAAGCAGCAGGACTCTGCTGCCAACCCCTTCGCGGCGGAGGCGGAGAAGGGGACCGTGATCCTGGAGGTCACAACGTTCGGGCCGACCGAAAGGCGCGAGCCGCTCCGTCAGAAAGATTGCGGCGCGCTCGAGGTTGGCGAGATCACCGGTCGGAGTCTCGATCGCCGTGAACTCCTGAATTTCGCCCAGATAATTCTGCAGGTGGTCGGTGAAAAAATCGAGGCTCTCCATCGGCTACTGATCAGACACCATTTCAGTGCGGGAAGCAAGTCCCGCCCGCGCCCAGTGCCCAGGGCCGTCCACCCGCCCAGTTGTCAGTAATCAGTATGCGAGCCCGAGGGCTTGGGTGGGTGGGGTTGATCACTGATCACCGTTGACTGATCAATTCGTTTTCGAGAGTGGACCCAAAAAGGGAGCGCCGCTGCAGAGGGTAGCGGAGATGGGTTCGACGATGGGTCGGTTCGACATCGGCGTTCCGGCAGTGCTGCTCATGGAAGACGACGATATCAGTCGCCAGGGCTACCATGACGCGCACGACACCGTGGAGAACATCGACCTCGACTACGGCGCGGCCGGCTCCGCCATCGCCATCGAGACGGTCGCCCGTCTAGCCGGCGGCCGCGAAGGCGTATGATCGTCGTCAGGAGCTCGGGAGCTGGAGTCAGACAGGAGAAACGGATATGAACGTGAGTCCTCGTGCGGGGAATCCCGCAACGCCGGCAATGCTCGTCGACGTGCCCAGGCTCATCACCGCCTATTACTCCGAGAGCCCCGATCCTTCGGTACCCGAACAACGGGTCACCTTCGGCACATCGGGGCATCGCGGATCCGCGTTCGACAAGTCCTTCAACGAAACGCACATTCTCGCTATCAGCCAGGCCATTTGCCTGTACCGCAAGGAGCACACGGTCGATGGCCCGCTGTTTCTCGGCATGGACACCCACGCCCTCTCGGTTCCGGCTCTTTCAAGTGCGCTGGAGGTTCTGGCGGCGAACGGCGTGGAGGTCATGATCGCGGAGGGAGACGAGTACACCCCGACCCCTGTCGTGTCGCATGCGATTCTCACCTACAACCGCGGGCGCAGGACCGGGCTCGCCGACGGCGTCGTGATCACGCCGTCGCACAATCCGCCCCACGACGGCGGCTTCAAGTACAACCCGCCAAGCGGCGGGCCGGCTGAACGCGCCGTCACCGATTGGATCGAACGAAAGGCGAACTCCTTCCTTGAACGCGGCCGGAGAGGTGTCAAGAGGATTTCAGTCGAGAAGGCCCTCGGCGCCTCGACGACGCACCGGCATGACTACCTGGGTGCCTATGTGAGGGATCTGGACAGTGTGATCGACATGGACGCCATTCGCGGTGCGAAGATCGAGCTCGGAGTCGATCCGCTCGGCGGCGCCGGCGTCCACTACTGGGGGCCGATTGCCGAGCGCTACGGGCTGATCCTCACCGTCGTGAACGAGGCCGTTGATCCGACCTTTCGTTTCATGACGGTCGACTGGGACGGCCAGATCCGCATGGACCCCTCATCGCCCTACGCCATGCAGCGATTGATCGCTCTCAAGGACCGCTTCGAGATCGCCTTCGCCTGCGACACCGACCACGATCGGCACGGGATCGTCACCAGGAGCGCGGGGCTGATGCCGCCCAACCACTACCTCGCGGTCGCGATCTTCTATCTCTTCCAACACCGGCCGCGCTGGCGCACGGGAATGGCGGTCGGGAAGACGGTGGTGAGCAGCCAGATGATCGATCGCGTGACCGCAAAGCTGGGCCGGAAGCTCTACGAGGTGCCGGTCGGCTTCAAGTGGTTCGTGGACGGCCTGCTCGACGGCTCGCTCGGCTTCGGCGGGGAGGAGAGTGCGGGCGCGTCGTTCGTCCGCCTGGATGGCAGCGTGTGGACGACGGACAAGGATGGCATCATCCCCGCCCTGCTCGCGGCGGAGATCACGGCGCGGATGGGCCGCGACCCCGGCGAAATATACGGCGAGCTCACCCGCGAGCTCGGTGAGCCGGCCTACGACCGGGTCGAGGCGCCGGCCACTCCGGAACAGAAAGCGATGCTGGGGAGGCTCTCCGCGGAGCAAGTGCGGCACGCCGACCTCGCGGGTGAGAAGATCCAGACAATTCTCACCCGTGCGCCGGGCAACGACGCCTCGATCGGCGGCGTGAAGGTAGTGGCCGAGAGCGGGTGGTTTGCGGCACGCCCCTCAGGGACGGAAGACATTTACAAGATCTACGCCGAGAGCTTTCGTGGAGCGGACCACCTGCGCCGCATCCTGGACGAAGCCCAGGAGATCGTCAGCGATGCTCTGGCGGCCGCGCCGCAACAGCCTGGCGCTCCAGCCGAGGCGCCGATCAAGGAGAAATCATGAGCGGGGGAGCGCCCTTCGACAAGCCGGCCTACAGTCTCCTGCCGACGGATGTTGAGGGGTTCGACTCCCTGGCTGAGCTTGCCCTGGACATGCGTTGGTCGTGGAATCACGCCACTGACGAGGTGTGGCGGCAGCTCGATCCCGAGCTGTGGGAGGTCACGCACAGCCCCTGGGTCGTCCTGCAGACGGTCTCGCGGGATCGGGTCGAGCGGGTGTTGGCCGACCCGGCGTTTCGCAAGGATGTCGAAGATCTGGTGCGGAACAGACGGCACGAGGCGGAGACGCCAGCCTGGTTCCAGCAGACTCATCCGCAAGCCCCACTCTCGTGTGTCGCATACTTCAGCATGGAGTTCATGCTGAGCGAGGCCCTGCCCATCTACTCGGGCGGGCTCGGCAATGTGGCCGGTGATCAGCTCAAGGCCGCGAGTGATCTCGGGTTGCCGGTGATCGGCGTGGGGCTGCTATACCAGCAGGGCTACTTCCGTCAGGAGATCGACAGGGACGGAGCGCAGCACGCCCTGTTCCCGTACAACGACCCCGGACAGCTGCCGATCACGCCCTTGCGCCAGCCCAACGGCGAGTGGTTGCGGCTGGAGATTGCCCTCCCCGGGTACGCGGTCTGGCTGCGCGCCTGGCAGGTCCAGGTCGGCAGGGCGAAGCTCTACCTGCTGGACAGCAACGACGCCGCGAACTACCCGGCTCATCGCGGGATCACCAGCGAGCTCTACGGCGGCGGACCCGAGCTGCGCCTCAAGCAGGAGCTGCTGCTCGGCATCGGAGGATGGCGGCTGCTCGGCGCGCTCGGCATCAAGCCGGAGGTCTGCCACCTGAATGAAGGCCACGCGGCCTTCGCCGTGTTGGAGCGCGCCCGCGGCTTCATGCAGGAGACCGCGCAGCCCTTCGAGATCGCGCTGGCCGCCACCCGGGCGGGCAACCTCTTCACGACCCACACGGCGGTGGCCGCCGGCTTCGACCGTTTTGCTCCGGCGCTCATCGGACAGTACCTTCGCGGCTATGCCAAGCAGCAGCTCGGCATCGGCCTCGAGGCGCTGTTGGCTCTGGGCCGGCAGAACCCGGACGACCCGTCGGAGAGCTTCAACATGGCCTATCTGGCGCTCCGCGGCAGCGGGGCAGTCAATGCCGTCAGCCGCCTGCACGGCAGCGTCAGCCGACGACTCTTCGAGCCTCTCTTTCCGCACTGGCCGGCGGACGAAGTGCCCGTCGGACACGTTACCAATGGGGTCCACATGCCGACCTGGGACTCGGCCCTGGCCGATGATCTGTGGACGCAAGCCTGCGGGAAGGACCGCTGGCAGGGGACGACGGAGACCCTGGAGCGAGACATTCGGGGCGTCTCGGACGGCGACCTCTGGCAGTTTCGCACAGCCGCCACCAGGTCTCTCGTCGAGTACGCCCGCGAGCGCTTGTCCCGGCAGCTGGCCGCCTCCGGCGCGTCGCCCGAGGCAGTCGACGAGTCGAAGCACCTCTTCGACCCGGAGGCGTTGACACTGGGTTTTGCGCGCCGCTTCGCGACCTACAAGAGGCCGAACCTGCTGCTGCACGACCCGGCGCGGCTGCTTCGTCTGTTCAGCGATCCCGAGCGCGCGGTGCAGCTCATCATCGCCGGCAAGGCCCACCCGGCAGACCAGGCGGGGCAGGCGCTGATCCAGGAGTGGATCCGCTTCATTCGCCGGCCGGAGGTTCGCCCCCATGTGATCTTCCTCAGTGACTACGACATGCTGCTGTCCGAGCGTCTGGTGCAGGGAGTCGACGTGTGGATCAACACGCCACGGCGGCCCTGGGAGGCGAGCGGAACCAGCGGAATGAAGGTGCTAGTCAACGGCGGCATCAATCTCTCGGAGCTGGACGGCTGGTGGGCCGAGGCGTACGCGCCGGAGGTCGGGTGGGCGTTGGGCGACGGCAGGGAGCACGGCGACGACCCCGCCTGGGACGCGGCCGAGGCCGAGGCGCTCTACGACCTCCTCGAGCGCGAGGTGATCCCGGAGTTCTATACCCGCGACTCAAGCGGCATTCCAACCGCATGGGTCAAACGGATGCGGGAGAGCATGGCGCGGTTGACACCACGCTTTTCGGCAAACCGCACGGTGCGCGAGTACACCGAGCAGCACTACCTCCCGGCTGCCGCCGCCTATCGTGAGCGCGCGGCGAACGGAGGCGCGGTGGGCAAACAGATCGTCGACTGGCGGCACACGCTGGAACAGAAATGGGCCACATTGCACTTCGGCGACGTGCAGGTCGAAACCCGCGGCGAACAGCACATCTTTGACGTTCAGGTCCATTTCGGCGACCTCGACCCGAATGCGGTGCGGGTTGAGCTTTACGCAGATGGTGTCAAGGGCAGCGCTCCTCTACAGCAGGAGATGAAGCGAGTTCGCCAACTGGCCGGGGCGCCGGGCGCCTACGTTTTCAGTGCTTCCGTGCCCGCGACCCGCCCGCAGGCCGATTACACCACGCGAGCGATACCGCGCTGCGACGGCGTTGCGATCCCGCTCGAAGACGCACGAATCAACTGGCAGCATTGATCATCTGGGGACCAATACCATGACGGACACGCTCGTGCAGCAACGACATGACATCGGCATGCTGCTGTGGTCCCGAGCGAAGTACCGGGGGCCAGTGGTAAAAGTTTCCCAGCGCACAAAAAAGGGAGAACGCTCATGACTCGACACACCATCCCGTTGGGCAGGATTCTGGGGATTCCGATTGGTTTGGATTACTCCTGGTTTGTGATCTT
>CAYRFI010000113.1:0-13627 GCA_964423595.1 uncultured Thermoanaerobaculia bacterium
AAACAATGCGAAGGGTGGCACCGGTGTCGCCGATGCTGATTCGCATCTCGAATTTCTGGGTGGCACCTGTGTCGTCGACGCGGTGATGCGCTCTTGATTGGCGGTGTGGTTCCTGTGTCGCCATTGAGGTAAGGCGCCCCGGGTCAGATCAGGGTGTTTTCCTTCCACCCCAGACGCACGACCTCGATGCGTTCGGGATCGCTGATGCCAAGCCCGTACTGTGTGTCGGCCACCTGAATGTGGTGCGGAGGCGGACTGATCGGGCGATCGTCACCGAAGTGGAGCTTCCGCTTGGCTTCGATGATCCGAGCCCCGGTAGCATCCACCGCCACCGGATCGACACCGAGGATCAGGCCGCCGTATGGCCACACGAATTCCTGCGAGAAGCTGTGCGGCCCGGTTGAGTGGAATTGTGGAGTCAGCATCACCAGCACGTTGAGGCGCACTTTGCCCTTGATTTCGGGGCGCAACCAGATCGAGCCGAGAGGGGCGCAGGCATCGCCGTGATAGTCGGGATATCGTTCGGTGAAGGTGATGAGGTTTTTGATGCAAGTCCCCAGGCCCGACCAGTCGTGGGTACGCAGGGGCCGCGTATTGATGAATGAGGTGGCGCGGCGAAACACCGGATTGGATTTCACGTTTCGGTCGTCAACGGCGATGTTTTCGGGTGCCACACCAACCCGCTCGAGCTCGAACTGCAACGCCTCCTCGAGGGCTGCGGGAGTCGGCAGGCGGGACCAGACGTTGCTCTTGATGCCGACGACATCCGACGGAGAGAAGAGTTGCCGCCACGCGGCCGCGGCGTCGGTTTCCCCAAGCAGCTCGGCAACCCCTTCGTTCAGCATCCGATGAAGAACTTTGGGATCGGCCTTCCCTTCATCGTCGAGGACCTCGCTCTTTCGGATCAGCACCACGCGGCTGGTGGGCGGCGTTTCATCTTTGTCGGCCCCCGCGCGGCCACCGAGGAGTCCCGCCGCAGCGGCACCGGTTCCAACCGAAAAAAAGTCCCTTCTGTTCAGCTTGTTGTTACCCATCACTCGCCTCTAATCGCGTCGGCGAGCAGGCCGTCGCCCGCCGTCTGTGGCTCCGGCGCGAGGACCGCGGCCAGCCGTGAGCCCTTCCTCCGAACAGCGATGCCGGCCTCGATTGCCCCACCTTCCGCCATCTGCGCAGCCGCCTCGTCGGGGTAGTCGACCAACAGCAGCCAGGCACCGCCGTCCGGGCGCTGGTAGCGACCAACTACGGCGTCGACGTCAGGCCCGAAACGGAGGGCGTTTTCGTAGCCGAGATAGACGACGCCATTGAGGATCTCCTGGGTGTGGAGAAATCGTACCGAACGCGGATCGAGGTCTTCCTCGGGCAGCTCGGCCACCAACGGCGGCACCTCGCCGACCTCCGTGATCGTGTCGGCAACGGCACGGCCGAGGGCGAGGACCGCCTCTTTCGACGCCTCGCTCTCCCCCTCGATATAGACCGATCCGAACCAGTGACCCTTCCAGAACGAGAGCCAGCCGTTTCGGAAGAGCCCCCCCTGGCCGACATCGACATCTTCTCCATCGCGATCGTGGGTGAAGACACCGAATGCATCGGCTGGCGACGCCTGTTCGAAAAGATCGAGCACGATGTCCGGTTCGCCCTCGGGACCCGAGTAACGGCGCGACAAACACCGCACCATACCGTAGGCCATGTAGACCTCGGCCTGGCCATCGATATAGCCGTAAATGGTGTCGGTGTCGTACACCTCCCAATCGCCCGCCCCATGCCATCCGGCCACTTCATCAGGGATAGAGAGATTCACCGATTCATCCTCGGCGGCAGGTCGAGGCCCCGCGCCGCACGCCGTCAACAACACCGGGAGCAAGCAACACAACCACGATTGAATCCTCAATCTGCAATGCATCATCGTTTTTTGCTCCCAAAGTCGGAATCACCGGCCGATCTTAACAAACACCTTTGATGGGCCACGGATCATCGGACCGTGCGGCGCGGGATGAGTGCCAAACCAACCAGAATGCCGACTGACATCACGCACAGCACAAAACCGAGCCATAACCCGGTCGGGACGAACCGCAGTCTGACCGCTTTGACACCGTCAGGAACGACAACGCCAAGAAATGCACCGTTGACGATCAGCGTCTTCAGCGGCCGATTGTCAGCCGTCGCTTTCCACCCTTCTGGGACGGTAAGGGAAGTGGCCAGCAGCTTCTCGCCTCGCCTTGGAAGGGTGAGCTCGATATCACCCTGACTGAGGTGGGCGACACGAACCGCCGCCGGCATCCAAGGACGTTCCGGGGGGTGCCACTCGCCGACGTCCTCAGCAGCTATGACCACACGACGTGCGTCGGCAAGACCGACCACCGAGGACAAAACGTCATCTCTCGCCACGACCTCGGCGGACGGGGCCACAAAGAAGCGACGCAGCGCGTCTTGGTTCGTTGCGAGACGGACACCCTTAACTGGGGATCGAGGCCGCACCAGTCCCGGAGGGATTCGACCACCGCGCCGTTTGGCTACGACCCTGACGTTGAGAAAATCGAGAAGCGGATGGTCGATCACGCGAAAATCGCTGAAATATCCCCGCCGCTCGTGAAAACCGAACACCTCGCTGAGGACCCGAGCGTACGCTTTTGGAACCATCGGATTGTGGTAGCGGACATCCTCGAGCTCGTGCATCGCGAGGGAGGAGGGATAGTATGCAGTCCCCGCCCCCACCACCCGCCAGGGACCGTCGCGGCTCGTCTGTCGCACCATCTCCTCGGTAACCGCGGTTGGAGGATAGAAGAGCTCTCTGCGCCCGACCGGCAGCATGCCCTGCGCCCAGGGCACGAGATCCACGAGCACCACAAAGGTCGTCGCTGCCAGACCGACGCGCGGCTGCCACCGCGCCACGATGAGCGCGGCTGCGAGTAGCGTCCACAAGACCACCACGGCCGCCGACGGTGCAACAACAACGCTCGTCGCGGCCGCGCCCACTGCCGCCAACACATGAACCCGCCCCGGTCGACCGCTCAAAAATCGGCCAAGGCCCAAGGCTGCGGCGAGGCAAAAGCACAGTGCAACTACTGGCAGGATCCGGTTGAAGTGGATGACCTTGATGCCGGGAAGGCGGAGGAGAATCCACTCCACCGGAATCGGTCTCACCGCCAAGAAACATCCGACGGCACTAAAAACGAACAGTGGAACGGTTCGCCGCCTCCTCTGCACGAGCGCCACAGCCGCGCCTAGAAACACCGCGATCCCGCAGTACAGGCTGCCGGTCACAGGCCACGCGACCGGTGATGGGGATTGGTCGACATACGGCGTCCCCGCACCGTTGGGGTTGGCCGGTTGCAGCAGGATGCGGTGCGTTTCTCCGACAAACCACGTGTTCGGAGCGTTCCACCTGAACCCCCTTCCAGGCATCGGCCTGGGATTGGTCTCGTCCACGCGGCTGGTCCGAACCATGGCATGTGTAAAGGGGAGCACCAGCGGCGCCGCCACCCCAAGTCCCAGCGCTGCCGCCAGCGCCGCGGCCCCGACACCGCGCAGGCGACCCCCCGCACGTCGACCGAGGGTGAGGCCGCAGGCGGCTGCGAGAAGGCCCGCCGCGGCAGCGGTCTCTGGATGTCCAGAGACGGCGAGCGCCGCCGTGAACAACGACGCCGCAAGCAGGTATCGCCATTGTGGTCGCCGTACCAACCGCAACACCGCGCCAAGCAGCCAAGGTGCCCAGGCAACGGTGCTCGAGTTCGGCAGGATCGACCACGCCATCGTGCCGCCGCCGAGAGCAAATCCGCAGGCGGCGAGCAGAGCGACCCCGGGAGCCGCCCCGAAGAGGCACGCAACCAACCACGTGCCTTCGAAGGCGACGAGCATCGTCAGCACCATCGCTGTCACCAGTGAGTCTTCAATCGGCACGAGGCGCGCCAACATCTTTACCGGCGACAACACCTGCGCCTGCGGGTTGGCCCACAGCGAGGACCCGCCGTCGATGCGGTCTGTCCACAGTGGCAGTCGAGCGTCGCGCAGCGCAGCCCGCACCTCTGACTCCCAAGGTACAAACTGAAACACCGCGTCGTTCAGGACCTTGTGTTGCGGATCGGACGCCAACCGCGGGGAACCAGGGAAAGTCCGCTCGATGATAGCCGTTGGCAACAGAATCCGGTCGGCGGCGAACCACGGCGCCAGCACGACGTGCGACAGGAGTAACCCGGCCACGACCACGGAACGATTGAGAGGTCGTCTCAAAAGCCGAGCGAAACACCACAGGGCACCTTGCATGACCGCCACGGCGAGGAAATGGCCAGCCACAGAACGCACCTCCCAGGTCATATTCACGCCGTCGAAACACACCCTCTGTCCCCGCACTGTCGCGCAGGTCTGCAGCTATCATACGGTGGCAACACAACGCTCCAACACGAATTTCGACACTCAGCCGTCGTCGGGCCGGCGTGACGGCCAAGACCGCTGTGTTAGGGTCGCCGCATGTTCGGCAGAATCTCGTGCGTCCTCGGTGGTGTTTTGACCATGACCACCGCTTGCGGTCAGATGCCTCCCAAACCCCTCACCCGACCTAACGTCATCATCGTTCTCGTCGACACCCTTCGGGCGGATCACATGAGCCTGTATGGATACCATCGCGAGACGACGCCGTTCATTGATCAGATTGCGGCCGGCTCTGTCGTCTTCGAGCGGGCGCGGTCGCAGTCCAGTTGCACCTTTCCGTCCGTCAACTCATTGATGACCTCCCGGTATCCGGGGGTTTTCACTCGACAGGAGAAAGGCCAGCTGGGGATCCCCGAAGAGTACCCTGTGATCGCCAAGATCCTCAACTTGAACGGCTATCGCACGATCGCTGTGTCGGCGAGCCTCATCGTCCGAGCGACTCCGAGCGATTACAATCCCGTTGGCGGCTTCGACCGCGGTTTCGACACCTTTGTCGAGGGCTGTGTGTGGCGCCACGGCTCCTGCCTGTCGACCAAGGTCGAGCGCCAGCTCGATAACCTAGAAGAGCCTTTTTTTCTCTACCTTCACTATATGGAGCCGCACGCTCCCTACCAGCCGCCGGAGCGCTACTCGAAGGTTTTTGCGGGCGAGTACGAGGGTTACGATTTCATCCGCGACGGCAATCCCAACCCGATCGCGAAAATGATCTACGCCGACGGACCCTCATTCCAAATCGGCGATCGCGAGATCGAACACCTGATCGACCTGTATGACGACGAAATCCGCTATTTCGATGGCGTTTTCCGTCGATTGTTCGGGATGTTCGAGGCTCGCAACCTGCTCGAAAACACCCTGATCGTGCTGACATCGGACCACGGTGAAGAATTCCTCGAGCACGGACAGATCAAACATTGCCGCGGCCTTTGGGACACCGTGACCCACGTGCCGTTGATTTTCCGATTTCCGCACGGTGAGCGGGGGAAATCCATCGATGCAGCAGTCGGGAACATCGATATCGTGCCGACCATTCTCGACTACTTAGAGATCGATTTCGATGACTTCGGTTTTGAGGGATCCAGCCTTCGTCCCCTCATCGAGGGCCGCGTCACCAATCGACTTTATGCGTTCGCTGACGTTGGACGTTACCGTGGCGTCGATGAAGGGCGATTCCACCTGATTCTGGACGGACTCGATGAACGCTTCACGCTCTTTGACCTCAGGAACGATCCACTCGAACAGCATGATCTCTTCGACTCCTCTCACCCCCAGTTCAGGCCGTTGTTGAATGCACTCGACGGGTGGCTCGATGCGACGGGTCAACGTTTGCGGTTCGACAAAGCAATCGCTGCGGCTCGGGCCAAGGAGGAGGAGCTGCGCGCGCTCGGCTACATCGAGTGAATGAGGAAGTCGGATCGAGAAATTCTGAATTCCCGCCCCACCCACGTTTTTTGCGATACAGAGGCGTCGGAGGGCGGCATTCCTGATTCCTGATTCCTCACTTCTCATTCGTCGGACAGGTACCCGAAAGCCCGCATTCGATCACGCTCCTGTTTGCTCAGTGCGACCTTTCCGGCTTCCTGCTGCGAGCCGATCCTCCGGTGGAGCTCCTGCGCCTGTCGACAGTGATCGCGGATCAGCGTTTCGAGCGCGCGAAAGCGTCGAGGATCTGACTCGAACAGATTCAACTTCTCACCAGGATCCGCCGAAAGATCAAAGACCCGCCGAGGGCCGGCACCGCCGAAGATCCCCTTGAGGCTGCCCGCGATCACTGTCCGCTCGACGGTGCCCGCGAAGACGGGGTCGTCATTCGACCGTGTCCTGAGATCGGTTCCCGGCAGGTCGTGCGTCGGTAGGCCCGCGTACCCGAGCAACGTCGGAGCGAGATCCACGGATGAGCTGAGAACGCCGTTGGTCGCACCGGCGTGCTCTGAATGCGGCCATTTGATGAGCAGCGGCACGGCGATGATCTCCTCGTACAGCGACCCGTGACCGAAGCCCCCGTGCTCATCAAATTCTTCACCATGGTCACTCGTCACGACAACCAGTAGCTGATCCCAGACGCCGCTTTTCCTGAGAGCGTCGAACAGAACTCCAAGCGATTCGTCGAGGTAGCGGACGCCCGCCTCGTAGGTGGCACGCAGGATTTCTCCATCGCCAGGTTTGCGAGGGATTTCCCGCCGATCGAGTGCGATCAGAAAAAGCGACGCGCTGCGCCCTTGCCGGGAGCCGAATCCTCTGACGCCGAAGCTCTCGGCAATGGTCCGCCGGCTGACACCCGGCGCCTCATAGGGGAGCATCCTGAAGTCGGAATGCGGCTCGAAAGTGTGAACGAAGAAAAAGAACGGCTTGTTGCGGTGACGGAGTACCCATTCGGCAGCAGCCGCTGCCTGGCGACCGGCCCGCCATCGAGTCAATCGATAGCTGTCGAAGCCTTTTCCGAATCCCCACTTCTGGCTCAGCCAGCCGCAATCGTATACCAGCGCCGACGTGACAAACCCTCCGGCATTGAATCTCTCGGCAAGTGTCGGGATCGACGGATCCATGGCCTGTTGCAGGTGAATCGCGCCGTGGGTGTCCGCGTGGTAGCCGGTCAGCATGGAAGCATGCGAAGGTTTGGTCCAGCTCGCCGCGGCATAGTGCCGGATCCATTTCTGGGACTCGGCGGCGAATTCGTCGAGACGAGGCGTCTCGACCGTACCGCCAAATGCGCCCACGGCGTCTTTCCGTAACGTATCGACCGAAACCAACATGATCTGCAGAGGCGGCTCCACCGACGGGGCGCGAGTTCGTTTCATTTGGCGCACGCTCGCCTCGCGTAGCAGCAGCCGGCAACCGTCCGGCAGTCGCGCCTCGAGACCGAGCTCCACTCGCCGTCCGCGAAGCTCGGACAAATCGACGCGGCGGTGCCACCAGGCGGAGGTCCGATCCATCGGTTGATTCAGGCTCAGCTGTCGTCCCGCCCCGTCCTCCACCTCAACGACCAGCTCCCACTCCTCCTGCGCGACTTCGGCATCACTGCATTGCACGGCACCCGCAAGGTCGAGGACGGGCCCTGAGTGCAGCTGGACATCGGCCGTCACGCGACGCCCGGGCTCCATCGTCACGGCAACCCAGGTCTCGTCCGCCGCGAAGACTTCGCGCGCTTTCAGATGGTTCCCACCTGTCTCGAGACGATGCTCCGCCACCAGATCCACGATCTGAACCTCTGGCTGTGCAGGGCTGCAGGCCACGGTCCCGATAATCTGAGCCGTCACGACGATAGCCGCGGGCCAACGAAAAAGCTGGAGGCGTTTCCAGAGAGAGGGTGTCACCGCACGTAACCCAGAGCTTCGAGACGACGACGCAAGTCGTCGCCGAGTTCGTGCTCGGTATCGGCCTCGGTCCTCCCGGTCGGAGAAACCATAAATGCCTCGAGTTGTGTCATGCGCTCCGGCCAGTCGACAGCACACCGCACTTCGCTCCAGCCGGTCGCGGTCGAGCGATAACACGATGTCCCACCCCTCCATACCACCTGGCGAAACGCCGGCTGTTGGATGGCGAAGACGCTGGGAGCAATCATCATGTTTTTGAACAGGGGGTGGATGCGCATTTCGTGTTCCTCCAGGAACACGGCAGTGCGTTGCGGGATCTCGTTCCGATGGGTGCTTACGAGAGAACTACCGTCGTTCGACGACATAGGCGCGCCGGCTATCGCTGCCAGCGTCGAAAAGAGGTCTACCTGCGAAACCAGGAGGTCCACGCGCTGAGATTCGTTCTGGTAGGGCCATTTGACAATCAACGGCACATGAGTCAGCTCCGGGTCGAGCCTGCACGCGTGCGAGAAAAACCCGTGCTCGCCCAGGAACTCACCGTGATCTGCCACCAGCACGATCGTCGCCGCATCGAAGAGCCCATGACCCTCGAGCCAATCCACGAGACGGCCGATCTGACGATCCATGAACGCAACCTCAGCCAGGTAGGCGGCACGTATGTAGGCGACAGCGTCGGCGGTGACCTCCGCTTCGCCGCCAATGATCGCTCGCCACGCGCGTGCGTCGCCACGGCTCAGCTCGCCCCACATGGGCGCGTCCAGGATGCGCTCCCGCAGCTCAGCAACTTCGAACAACTCTTCGAAATCTGCTGGAGCCTGGTACAGCCCATGGGGATCGAAGTAGTTTACGAAGAGGAAGAGCGAATCGCCGTTTCTCCTGTCGAGATAATCCTCAACAAATCCGGTGAGCTGATCACCGCGAGTCTCGAAGCCTTCGGGATCTCGGTAAACCTCGAACCCCTGGGCCACGCCCCAGCGGGACGCGCTCAGTTCGCCGCCCGCAAAGCCGGCTGTGAAATATCCTGCCTGTCTGAAGACCTCGGCCAGGGTCGTGAAACGTCGGGCCAATCTCGGGTTCGTAACTCCCGCGCCGTGGTGCGAGGGGTAGAGGCCCGTGAAGATGGAAGCGTGAGAGGGTAGGGTCCACGGTGACGTCGACCACGCGTTGTCGAAGACCGTGGCACGCAAAGCCAGGCGGGCGATGTTGGGGGATGCATCGAGCGGACCACCGTTGAGTGACAAAGAGTCCCAGCGCGTTGTGTCCATCGTCACCACGATCACCGGTCCCGCGATCGCGGAGTCCACTGTCCGGAGGTGGGGAGCGCCCCAGAGATAGTATCTGTCCGGCGCACCTTTTACAGAAAATCTGAGCCGATGCGTACCCTCGCCCAGTTCGACTTCCAGCATTTCGGCTTCTGAAGAAACGTCGACACTGTGCTCAAACCCGTCGACGGCGACGGTGAATCGCGACGGCCCCGCATCGAGCGACGCTACCTTGAATGACGCGACGCTATCCTCCGATACCTTGATTCTTGCGGTCGCACTGACCGATGAACCCGCCAGCCAGCCCCCGTGCTTTTCCTCTCCGACACCCGTCACCCCATCCTCGAGGAATTCGCGAACCAACTCGTACCGATCGGCGGCCTCGGGCTCGAGACGCAGCGCGCCTTCACCCAACCCATAGGCGACGACGGAGAATTCGTTGTTCCTTTGCGACCGATATCCGGGGTCATCCGCGGCCGTAACCCGACGAATTTCCAGCCGATGTAACCCGCGTGTGAGCTGATCCTGCACAACCTCAACGTTCTCTCCTGTGACCGCCAATCGCCGAGGTGTCGACCATAACTCCGCACCATCCCAGCTCACCATGAAGTGAAGGTTTGAGGTCTCCTCGGTCGGCCTGAAAACAAATTTGAGATCTTGACCAGGCGGTTCCTCGACATGACACACAAGGCTCGCGTAACCGGCGAAGGCCCACGATTCCCCATCGGCGGCCTTCTCCCAGAAACGGTCCGGAATCACCACCACGGGACTCACCGGCGAGAACTTGTCGATCAACGGTTGCAGGTCGTTGATCACGCCGAGATCCTCGGCGAAATGCGGCTGCCGACACGCAACCGCGGTGACGAACATCACGACCACCACCACCGCCGCCGGCAGAAACCGGGCGGTCCGACGATGGGAAACGGCTGCACGATGTGATCGAAGACGTCCCATTTGAAACATCGAGATTCACGCCGACATGCGGACTGGGCGGCCCGGCGCATGCAGGCACCGATTCTACACCATCGCGAGGCTCTCGCTGCGGCGGCAATACACACCGTCAGAGATATCCGAGAGCTTTGAGCTCCTCGATTACATCGGGTGACGCCGAACCACTGCGTACAGCTTCGCTCTGGGACTTCATGAACTCGAATCGATCGCTCTGGATGCTGATGAGAGCAGCGATCTCGGGATCGGTCGACCTGCAGATGTTATCGATCTCGAACGGATCGGCCAACAGATCGTAGAGCTCGCACGGCCCCCCAGGATTGATGATCAGCTTTCGCGTGCGACTGCGCGTGGCGAACACATCGCCAGGCACCCAGCCCGTATCGATTCGCCGCTGATCCGCCGGGCGGCGCTGGGAAAACGCTTCGTTCACGGTCCACTTCGCCCGTGGATCTCTCAGGAGAGGAACAAGTGATTGGCCCACCACCGGGATGGGCTGCTCCATCATGTCGGCGCCAACGAGATCCGCGATCATCGGCGCCACATCCACCAGGCGAACCATCGGCCCAACGCGGGCCGGTTTGAACCGCCCGTCCGGGCTGTGAACCAGTAGCGGCACGCGGATCTCTTCGTCGTAAATGTATCGGCCGTGCCCCATCTGATGGTGGTTCCCGAGCCCCTCTCCGTGGTCTGACGTGAAAAGCCAGATAGCTTCATCGGCGAAACCAAGCGCCCGCACCTTCCCGAAGAAATTTTCCAACGCCTCGTCGACCGCGTACAGCTGCCCGTCATAGCGATTGATGGAACGCAAAATCGACGGCCCGAGGTCGCCGAGATCGCGGGGCACACCGTGGTTTGCGCGCAACCAGGCTTGAAGCTCTCCCCGCTGCAACGTCGCGTTTTCGCGGACCCAACGAACCGAAGTCCGATGAAGACGTTTGGGGACGCGCCACTCATGAACATCGTAGAGGTGGATCCAGACGAAGGATTTCGTCTCGACACTCGTCTTTTCGAGCCACTCGAAGGCCCGGGTGAGAACCGCTTCGGCAGGTTCGTACTTCTCCGACGAACCGAAAAGATCAAAACCGGCAGAGAGTCCATTGAGAAACCTCACCGGCGTGAAAGCGGCTGTCCGATACCCCTGTTGCGAGAGAAGCTCCGCGATCGTGAGCAGCTGATCGTCAAGCACCTCGCCGTTGACGAGGAGACGGTGTTGGGCGGGTTGCAACGAGGTGAAAAGGGATGCGTGACTCGGCGCGGTGTGGGAGCACGAGCTGAACGCCTGCTCAAACACTACGGATCGGTCAGCCAGGTCGTCGAGAAACGGCGACACGCCCCTCGGGTACCCGTACATTCCGAGGTGATCCGCGCGGAGCGTATCGATGGTGACGAGGATGATCCTTTGCGGAGGCGGCTGCGGCGCCGCGCAACTTCCAGCCGCGAGCAACAGCAGGAGGGATACTGCAATCCCGGCGAAAGCAACGACGCGTCTCCCCAGAAACGTCCAACTCTGAACTCCGGTGATCGCGTAAGTTCTCGACGTTCGCCGCAACGCCCACATCTCCCTTCCTCCAACGAATCGGACTATCAGCATACGCCGTCCAACTTCATCAGCTCGACCTCGGCAGCATACCTCGCATTGTAGATTCGGGAGGTGGCGACGAGCGATGCCGATGCGACCTTCCAGTGGGATGAGAACACTTCGCCAATCGATTTCGTCACTTCGGCCGCGCCGAGCCGGTGCGCCCGCACCAACAGGCGAAGCACATGTCGAGCGTTGGACACGGTCTGCCGAGCGAGACCTGTCAAGGGGCTCGGATCGATTTCGCTCAGCACACGTCGAAAAACCCGGACAGCGAGATCGGTGTCGGCGTTCGTTGCGAGGTGGCCGGCGCGGATCATGTGATCGATCAGGAACGCACGGTGCCAGTATTCGGTGAGTGCCGCTGTCGCGTCCTTGACCGCGAAAATGTAGATGATCTTCCGCCACAGGCGTTGGAGAACGTAGCGGATGACCAGGAACGGCACGGCAAGACATCCGGACCAGGACGGCGAGCTGTTGAGCGGACGAGCCAACTGGATTTTCGTCCCCGGCAAGATCTCTGAGCCGCGGGTCTTCGAGATCTTCGCCGGGATCCGCCGTCTGAAGATGGTCTCGAAGACGAGGTCCACCAACGGCAACGGAATCAACACCGACAGCCCGGCGCAGGTCGCGTCAGCGAAGATAGCCCACTCGAATTTCAGATTTCGGATTTCGGATTTCCGATTTGCCACCCGACCCCCATAGATCGTGGTGACGGTACCACGCGGACTTCGAATCTCGGCACACGGCGCCGCCCGACAAAAGGCCCGTCTGGGTATTGAATCGCGTCTGACACACCCTCCCCTATGCTCGAAAGTGCCGGCGGGGAATTCGAAATTCGAAATGGATGGCCGGGCGGAGTGCCCTGCTACACTCTCCGCCCATGGACGAACACGAGCAGCAGGTAGCCACCGCAATCGTGGCCGAGGTCTGCGGCCTCACCAATCGTGTCCAGGATCGAATCGTCGCCGCCGGTGATTCTCTCGCCAAGGAGGACCGCTCCCCGGTCACGCTTGCCGACCTCGCGGCCCAGATTGTGGTCAGTCATCGTCTCAAAGGGTCTTTCCCCGGCGACCCTCTGCTCGCTGAGGAGGACTCCAGGGCACTGGAGGCCTCACCAAAGATGGCCGAGCGGGTATTCGAGCAGGCACGGAGCAACATTTCGGACATGACGCGAGAGGCGATGGTCGAGGCACTCGACCGCGGTGACCACATCGGAGGCGGTAAACGATTCTGGGTCCTTGACCCGATCGACGGCACCAAGGGTTTTCTGCGCGGTGATCAGTACGCGGTTGCACTGGCGCTGGTCGACAGAGGCCGGGTCGTCGTCGGCGTCCTCGGCTGCCCAAACCTGCCGGCGCCCGCCGACTCACCAACCGATACCAAAGGGTATCTGTTCAGTGCGGCCGCGGGCCGCGGCACGTTGACACGACCACTCGACAGCCGGGAGTTCTATGCCGCCCGCGTCGACCAGGTCACCAATCCGGCAGACGCGGTGTTCTGCGAATCGGTGGAAGCGGCCCATGCAGCTCACTCGGTCCAGGCCTGCATCGCCTCTCGCCTCGGGATCACGGCGCCCCCGTTTCGTATCGACAGTCAGTGCAAGTACGCGGTGGTCGCGCGCGGCGAGGCCTCCATTTACCTGCGACT
The DNA here is from genome assembly GCA_964423595.1 of uncultured Thermoanaerobaculia bacterium. Classification (GTDB taxonomy): domain Bacteria; phylum Acidobacteriota; class Thermoanaerobaculia; order Thermoanaerobaculales; family Sulfomarinibacteraceae; genus Sulfomarinibacter. Next base: position 13,179 of record CAYRFI010000113.1, read on the forward strand.
CCCACGCGACACAAGCTACCGGGAAAAGGTTTGGGACCATGCTGCCGGCTCCCTGGTGCTGGAGGAGGCCGGCGGTCGGGTCAGCGACCTCGACGGTCGGCCGCTCGACTTCTCCCAGGGCCGGCTGCTCGGCGACCACCGCGGCATCGTCTGCACCAACGGTGCGATCCACGAGCAGGTCCTGGCCGCCTGCCGCGCCGAGCTGGGGTTGGATTAACCACCAAGACACCAAAAGTACCAACGTCGCAAACACGAAGGCACGAAGACACAAAGAAAGGCAGAACCGACGTGCCGTAGGCATGCCGGCCGGTGAGAAGGCGGCTGTGACGAACGCTTGCGTTCGGAGCAGACGTCCTTCTCGCCGGCGACAGGCGATTCCAGGTCGCCTGTCGTTCTGCCGTCAATGAGCGGGACCGCCTGTCAGGCTCAGCCACCGCCTCTTCGTGCGG